>CAUHIY010000009.1:0-28236 GCA_959606405.1 uncultured Collinsella sp.
TATCAACATCGAGCTCGCCGAGGGAGCGGTGCTGCTGGCCCGCCACGATCGTGCCGCGCTTGCCTACATTCCGGGAACGGTCACGGGCAACGAGGGCGCCGGGTATGCCGGCACCGATATGCTGCCCCTGGGCCGCTGGGAGGGCGAGAGTTTCTCGACCTACTGTTCTACCTTTACGGGTCTGGGCGTGCACGACGTGTGCATCTATGGTCGCGGCGCGATTGACGGTCAGACCGATTTTGCCGAGGACAACTGGTGGAACAAGGACTTTAAGAACATCTTCCGTCCCGAGGAGGGCCGCGAGGTCGCCCGTCCGCGCATGATCTTCCTGTCCGAGTGCCAAAACGTGAGCCTTGCCGGCTTTACCGTGCGCAACAGCCCGGCGTGGAATATCCATCCCGTCCTGTGCGAGCATGTCGACGCGCTTTGCCTGTCGATCGAGGGTCCCAAGAACTCCCACAACACCGACGGTTTCGATCCCGAGAGCTGCGGCTTTGTCCGCATCCTTGGCTGTCAGTTCTCGGTGGGCGACGACTGCATCGCCATCAAGAGCGGCAAGCTGGGCATTGAGCCCGAGCTTCGTCCCGCCACGCACGACGTGCTGATCTCTCACTGCTACATGCACGACGGCCATGGTGCCGTGGTGCTGGGATCCGAGGCTGCCGGCGGCATCAAGGACCTTACCGTGAGCAAGTGCCTCTTTGAACGCACCGACCGCGGCCTGCGCGTCAAGACCCGCCGCGGGCGCGGCAAGGACGCCGTCAACGAGGGCATTACCTTTGAGCACATTCGCATGGACGAGGTGCTCACGCCCTTCGTGGTCAACTCGTTCTACTTCTGCGACAAGGACGGCAAGACCGATTACGTGCAGTCTCGCGAGGCGCTGCCCGTCGACGACCGCACACCCGGCTTTGGTGCCACGACGTTTTGTGATATCGAGGCTACTAACTGCCACGCGGCTGCTGCTTACATCACGGGCCTGCCCGAGAGCAAAGTGACGCGCCTGACGTTCCAGGATGTCCACGTGACCTTCGCGCCGGATGCCGAGCCCTTTGTCCCGGCCATGGCCTGCGGCGTTGAGCCCATGGTGCGCCAGGGCATCATCGCGCAAAACGTCAAGGTACTCGACCTGCAAAATGTGGTGATCGAGGGCCAGGACGGCGAGGAACTGCAGCTCCAGAACGTCGACAAGGTTATCCGTGCGTAGGCGTTTGCTCCTAAACAATTAAATTCGGTATGTCGCGGCGCGCGATGGGCAGGGCCTTCCCGACCCATTGCGCGAACTTTTTATATGCCGAAACTGCAACGTAGACGGTCTACGACGAAAGGACGCGGTGACTGATGATGAGTGAGAGACGATTTTTTGAGGTTTCGCCCGAGCGTGCGGGGGCATATCACAGTATCTCTAAGGCCTTGGAGGCAATTGACGAATCCTGTCCGAATGACGGACGGCCGGTGACAATCCATATCGATCCGGGCGAGTATCGCGAGCGGGTCGAGATTCATCGCTCGCATGTGACGATTGAGGGAGAGACGGCCGATAGCGTGCGTATCGTGGGCGGCTTGGGCGCCAAGATGCCCTCGGGGGACGGATCGGGCATCGACGGAATGCTCGGCACCTTTAGGACCTATACCGTTTTGGTCGACGCTGATGACGTGCGGCTCGAGAACCTAACGATCGTAAATGATGCCGGCGATGGGCGCGAGGTCGGTCAGGCGATTGCCCTGTATGCCGATGGCGACCGTCTGGTTGTCGACGCCTGTTGCATTACGGGGCGCCAGGACACGCTGTTTTTGGGCCCGTTGCCCCCGCGCGAAGTCAAACCGGGCGGATTCATTGGGCCCAAGCAGTTTGCGCCGCGCCGGGTGGGGCGCCAGTATTTTCGACGTTGCCGGATCGAGGGCGATGTCGACTTTATCTTTGGCGGCGCGCGTGCCTACTTTGAGGGGTGCGAGATTCGCTCGCTCAACCGCGATATGGACGTGAACGGCTACGTGACGGCGGCGTCGACGCCCGAAGGCGAGCCGCACGGCTTTGTGTTCCACGGCTGTTCGTTTACAGCTCCGGATGGCGTGGCGCCGGATTCGGTCTACCTGGGTCGTCCTTGGCGCGAATGGGCGCAAACTGTGCTGATCGATTGCTGGCTGGGGCGACATATCAAGCGCGAAGGCTGGTGGGATTGGAATAAGCCGGCGGCACACAACTGCGTGCAGTATGCTGGCGCGATTCTGCATGGGCCGGCGGGTGATACTACCGGCTGGGTGCCGTGGGCGAATGAACTCGATGTGATGGCTGCCGCCGGGTACGCTCGCGAGCAGGTGCTTGCCGGTGGGGATGGCTGGGATCCCGAGGGCGGCGACGGTGATGCGGTTGAGACGGCTGAACTGTCTGCCAACGGCCGCACCGTGCACATCGAGACGTACTGCGAAGACGAACCTGCGCTGCGTGCCCGGCTGAAGCGCGAGGGGCGTTCGGCTGCTTTTACGGGCAAGACTCCTGCAGATTTTGAGGCATGGAAGATTGCGACCAGGACTCGTCTGTACGATGTTTTGGGCCTTTCGCTTATGGACCGCGTCCCGATTGAGATTCGTGAGCTCAGCCGCGTGCGGGTTGCCGGCGGCATCGTGCGCACCCATGCGATGTTGCAGGTCGAGCGCGATGTTTGGATGCCGTTCTACCTGTTGGAACCGTCTCATCCTAAGCTTGATGAGCGGGGACTCAAACGCTGTTATATCTGCCCGCATGGCCATCAGGGAGCGGGTGCTGCAAGCGTAGCCGGTGTTGCGGGCGTGCCGGCTGTCGATGATGCCGTGCGTAAGTTCAATTACGACTACGGTCTGCGTTTGGCACGCATGGGTTACGTGACCGTCTGCCCTGATGCGCGCGGTTGGGGATACCGTCGTGACTGGAAGGGTCAGGGCGATGACGAGAACAGCTACTTGCGAGGGACGTGCCTAAACCAGGCACGTATGGCCGAGCCACTGGGTCTTACGGTCGCGGGCCTCAACGTCTGGGACAACATGCGCTTGATTGATTACCTGGCGACACGCGGTGACATTGCCATGGATGACCTGGGTTGCTTTGGTTTTTCGGGTGGCGGCTACATGACGTTGTACCTGGCCGCACTCGACCCGCGTGTGCGCAAGGCATTTGTGTCGGGCTACCTGTACGGTGTCGATGATTCGCTGCTGCACCTCAATGGCAATTGCAGCTGCAACTACACACCCGGACTTTGGCGCTTACTCGACATGGGCGATATTGCCTCGCTCATCGCGCCGCGCCCGCTGTTGGTGCAGAGCTGCGAAGAGGATCATCTGAACGGTGCGCGCGGGCTGAAAAATGTTGACGAGCAGCTCAAGATCGTGCGCGATGCCTACAAGTTGCTGGGTCGCAGAGATGGCCTGCGGCACGAGGTGTGTCCGGGTGAACACCATCTGGGCGTGGCACATCTTGCCGAGGATATCGAATGGCTCGATTCGCACGTTGCGGAATGCGCCCCCGCGCATAGCCCCTCGGCATGCTGCGAATAAACGGTACGTTCCTGTATGACCGCCGATGGGCGGATGAGGAGAAGATTATGGAAACGAAGAGCTTGAGTGAATCGACCATTTGCTGCTTTGGCGACTCAACGACCTGGGGCGACAACGGCTGCGGTGGGGGAGGCAACGACATCTCGTGGACCTCGCATTTGGGCGCGTTGCTGGGAGGCGCGGTCATCGAGAACTTTGGCATCAAGGGTTCGCGTATCGCCGTCAAGGCCGACCGCAGCGATTCGTTTGTCGAGCGCCTGGACGGCATCGGCAATGCGGCTGATATCTACATCGTCTTTGGCGGCGTCAACGACTTTAGCCGCAACGTGCCGCTTGGCGAGTTGGGCAGTACCGATGTGCACGAGTTCTATGGTGCACTCGATTACCTGATCCGCACCATCACGGCGCGTTCGCCCCAGGCAAAGCTTGTGTTTATGACGCCGTGCAAGACGAGCGGTAAGCACGAGAAGGATATCCCGGCAAGCGATGAGCTCAATCACCTGGGGTTGACGCAGGTCGCCTACGTAAAGGCGATGCTCGAGGTCTGTGACCGCTACTCCGTTCCGGTGATTGACCTGTATGCGCAAAGTGGCATCAGCCCGTTTTTGCCAGAGCACCGCGAGCTCTATATGCCGGACGGTCTGCATTACAGTCCTGCCGGCTATGAGCGCCTGGCGCATCGCATCGCCGCGGGTCTCACCGCCGTTTGCCGCTAAAAGTCTGCCGTTTGCGGGGAATATAGGGTTAACGTTCACCCTATATTCCCAGTTCGCGTTACACTAGGGGTAACGTTCACCTATCGTTTATGTCAGAGGGGACAGCAATGGGTTGCAATCAAATCCTGGACCGTTATATCGAGCAGTTGATCGAAACCTCTACGCCGCAGGCGCCGGCTTGGAATATCGAAAAGATTCGCGCCGGCAAGGAGAACACCTGGAACTATATCGACGGCTGCATGATCAAGGCGCTCATCGAGCTGTACGAGATCACGGGTGAGCAGCGCTACCTGACCTTTGCCGATGACTACATCGATTTCTTTGTCCAGGACGATGGTACCATCAAGCATTACAACCCGCAGGATTACAACCTCGATAACGTCAATGCGGGCAAGACCCTCTACAAGCTGTATGACCTGGTGGGCAAGCCCAAGTACCGTGCCGCCATGGACACCATCTACCGCCAGCTCGAGACCCAGCCGCGCACCAAAGAAGGCGTGTTTTGGCACAAGGCCGTCTATCCCAACCAGATCTGGCTCGATGGCATGTACATGGCCCAGCCGTTCTACATGCAGTACGAGCTGAGTTTCCACAACCGTCGTGCCTGCTCGGACAGCTTCCATATGTTCCAGGTTGTGCATGACCTGATGCGCAACCCCCTCAACGGTCTGTACTATCACGCTTACGACGCGAGCCGCAAACAGTTCTGGTGCGACCCGGTCACCGGCCTTTCGGCTAACTTCTGGCTGCGCGCCGAGGGCTGGTTTGCCATGGCACTCATCGATACCTGGGAGCTCATGCCGCCTTCGATGTCAGCCGAGAAGGACGAGATTCGCAAGATGTTCCACGACCTGATCGACGCCATGCTGCCGTATCAGGACGAGAAGACCGGCATGTGGCATCAGGTCATCAACCTGCCCAATATCGCCCCCAACTACCTGGAGGAGTCGGGCAGCGCCATCTTTGCCAACGCCATCATGAAGGGCGTGCGTCTGGGCGTGCTGGGCGAGCGTTACTACCAGTACGGCCGTCGCGCCTTCGACGGCATCTGCGAGACCTGCCTGTCCGAGTATGACGGGCAGCTGGCGCTCGACAACATCTGCCTGGTTGCGGGCTTGGGAAACACCGCGCACCGCGAGGGCACGTTTGATTACTACATGAGCGAGCCCGTGGTCAAAAATGATGCAAAGGGTGTGGCGCCGCTGGTGCTTGCCTATATCGAGACCATGCATCACGACAAGCTGGCCGGTAAGCGCGATCCGCTCGCCCCCTCGGGCGTGTGCTCCATCGAGGACCCGTTTGGCGGATACACCCCGGGCATCAACGCTCATAAGGGATGTGAATAGCATGGGGGCTGTTACTCCGGGCGTACGTTTGCACGACCTTCCGCAGGGGACCGTCGAGGAACGCATTCGCATGGCGGGAGAGCTGGGCTTTTCGTGCATTCAGCTGCCAAGCAAGGTGCTCTACGCATCGATGGGGATCGATCGAGGCGGCCTGACCCGCGAGCTTGCCGACCATTTGCTTGCGGTGCTCGACGAGGCGGGCGTTTCGGTCGCCGTGCTCGGCTGCTATAAGAATTTGGCGACGCCCGATCGCCAACAGCTCATGGATAACATTGCCGAGTACGAGGCATGCCTGAACTTTGCCCAGATGCTCGGCGGATGCCCGGTTGGCACCGAGACCGGTCGCCCCAATGCGCAGAACCGCGTTGCTGACGACCGCATGACCGATGGGGCACTCGAAGCGTTTACAGACGGGCTTGCACGCGTCTGCGATCGGGCCGAGGCCGTGGGCGGGCAAATTTTGATCGAGCCCGGTTGGAACGAGACGGTTAATACTCCGGATCGCTGCCGTGAAGTGCTGGAGCGCGTCTCGAGCCCGTCGCTCGGCGTGATCTATGACCCAGTGTCGCTGCTGCACCCCAGCGTCGTTGACGAAGCGCAGGAAATTACCGCGCGCATGCTCTACTTATGCGGCAGCAAGATCCGCGTGCTGCACGCCAAGGATTATGAGGTCGTCGACAACGAGGACGAAGCCGGTTGGTGCGACGGTACGGGTTCGCGCCTGGTGTGCCATGGCGTGGGCGAGACGGGACGATACGACTTTGAGCCCGTGGTGGCCTGGGCGGCTGCCGCCTGCCCTGGGATTCCCTGCGTGGTCGAGAACAGTGTGCCGGCGACGGGGGCTGACTGCCTGGCGACACTCGAGCACATGTCCGCTCGCTGCGGGGCTTTGCATCGCGAGTTATAGCATTGGCTTTTGTCGTGTCGGCAGATTGAGATTACCTGTATGGGGGCGGCGGTGAAGGGTCTTTATCGTCGCCCCATTGGATTGCATTAAAAAGGGGAGTTGCGTGGCTATCCACATTGTCGAAGAGGCGAATCGTTGCCTGGGTTGTAAAAGGGCGTTCTGCCAGATTAAGGGCTGCCCGGTTCAGACGCCTATTCCTCAGGTCATCGACCTGTTCAAGCAGCGTCGTCTAGAAGAGGCGGGCGAGCTGCTGTTCCAGAACAATCCCATGAGCGCGGTCTGCTCCGTGGTGTGCAACCATTCGGGCCAGTGCGAGGGTGCTTGCATTCAGGGCCGCAAGGGCACACCCGTACATTTCTCGAGCATCGAGCACTACATCTCCACAGCGTATTTGGATCGTAAGGAGTGGACGCCCGCGCCGTCGTGCGGCAAACAGGTTGCTGTGGTCGGTTCCGGTCCTGCCGGTATTACCGTGGCCATTAAGATGGCCCAGCTGGGCTGTGCCGTCACGGTATTTGAACAGCGCCCCGAGATCGGCGGTGTGCTGGAGTACGGTATCCCCGAGTTCCGCCTGCCCCGTGCGCTCGTGCAAAAGTACCGTCACGTGATGTGCTCGCTCGGCGTGCGCGTGCGCCCTTCGACCACCATCGGCGGCGCGTTGCACATCGATGACCTGCTGCGCGACGGCTACGATGCGGTCTTTGTTGGTACCGGTACCTGGCGAGCTCGAAAGTTGGGTATTCCCGGCGAGTCGCGCGGCAACGTGCTGTTTGGCATCGATTACCTGGTCGATCCTGCGAGCGTGGCAATCGGGCAGAACGTGGCGGTCATCGGTGCCGGCAATGTTGCCATGGATGTTGCCCGCACAGCCCTGCGCTCGGGCGCTCGCAAGGTCACCGTGTATGCCCGCTCGCGCCATATCTCGGCCATCGATGATGAGGTGGAGCTGACCGAGCTTGACGGTGCCGAGATTGTGTGCGGCAAGGCGATCTGTGCCATCGACGATAACGGTCCGGTCTTCGAGACGGCTATCTTCGACGAGGAGAATAACGTGGTGGGGTACGAGGAAGAGCTCGACCATGCGTCTGCCGACACAGTTGTGATTGCGGCTTCGCAGGTGCCCAAAGACAAGCTTGTGCTTACGACGGGTGGTCTGGAGACCGACCATCGCGGCCTGCTTTCGGTCGACGAGAACGGCATGACCACCGTGCCCGGCGTCTTTGCCGCCGGCGACGTGGTTAACGGCCCGCTGACGGTTGTTCACGCCGTAGCCGGCGCCAAGCTCGCCGTCGAAGGCATGACTGCCTATTTGGGTCTCTAACACATCCCATCCATTAGTTGCGGTGAAATACGGACTGTTTTGGCTGTCAAAAGCCTCGATTGCTCCGTATCTCACCGCAACTTTTTGTTGGGCGGGCTAGAGACGCTGCATGCGGTACCCGACACCCATGTGCGTCTGAATCATCTTGGGGTGAGAGGGGTCTGCCTCGATCTTCTTGCGCAGGGTGCGCATGAACACGCGCAGGCTCGCCAGATCGCTGTCCCAGCTCGTGCCCCATATCTCGCGGGTGATGAAGGTGTGGGTGAGCACCTTGTCGACGTTTTTCGCTAGAAGGACGAGCAATTTGTACTCGGTTGGGGTAAGCGAGAGCTCGCGTCCGTCTTTCGTCGCGTATCCCGCGGCGTAGTCGATATGCAGCGGACCGTTGTCAAACGTGCTCGCTTCTGTCGACTCGCTCGACGCCATCGAGGAGCGCCTCAAATTCGCACGGACGCGCGCGAGCAACTCATCCACAGAAAAGGGCTTGGTGAGGTAGTCGTCTGCCCCTGCGTCAAGTGCTGCAATCTTGTCGGAATCTTCGGTGCGCGCCGAAATGACGATAATGGGGACTGCCGACCAACTTCGGATCTTCGTGATGACCTCGATACCGTCAATGTCGGGAAGGCCGAGGTCGAGCATGATGAGGCTGGGGCCGTGCGACACCGCATCCATGATGGCGGCCTGGCCGTTGCAAACCTTGCTCACGACATAGCCGTGAAGGTCAAGCGCGGTCGAAACGAGGTTTTGAACGGTCAGGTCATCTTCGACCAAGAGGACGCGTGGCTTAGTGGCATTATTCATGAATCTCGATCTCCTCGGCAGGCAGGGTAAAACGGAAGACGGCCCCATGGGGGTGGTTGTCGCGAACTTCGATGACGCCGCCATGCGCCTCCACGATGGAGCGGCAGAGCGACAGCCCAAGGCCGATGCTTCGACGCGAATCCACGGGCCGCGTATTGCTTGAGGTGAAGAAGCGCTCAAAGATATGAGGCTTGTCGCAGTCTGCTACACCCGGCCCATCGTCTGCGACGTCCACCACGATGAACTCACCCTCGCGACGTGCGCTGATGGTGACAGTCGAGTCCTCGGGCGTGTATTTGAAGGCGTTCATGATGAGATTCGTAAGCACCTGCATGATGAGATGGACGTCGATGCGTACCAGCAGGATGTCGTCAGTGTGCTCGATGGTGACGGCACGTCCATGCGATGCTTGGGCGACATGGCTGAGGGCGGCCTCGATGACCTCGTCGATGAGCTCGGATGTTAAGTTGAGGCGAATGGTGCCGTCCTCGACGCGTGTGATGGCGAGGAGGTTTTCCACGGTATCGATAAGCCAGAGGGAGTCGTCGTAGATGGCATCGGCAAGATCGCAGCGTTGTTCGAGGCTGAGCTTCTCGTCGCTCTTCCGAAGGATTGCCGCAGATCCGGATATAGCCGTGAGGGGTGTCCTCAAATCGTGGCCGATGGAGCGCAAAAGGTTGGCGCGCAGCTGCTCGTTTTTCGCCAAGACCGCAGCCTCTTCGCGCTCTTGCGCCGCCCGGTCGCTTTCGAGCGCCAAGGCGCATTCACCTACGATAGATAGGACGATCGAATGCTCGAAGGCTTCGATCTCGCGCCCCTCCAGGGCGATGCCGATGACACCGAATACCTTGTCGCCGGTGCGAACCGCGAGGTAGAGACAGCGCGCCTCAGGCAGGGTCCGCGTGCTTGCGCCCGCGCGCTTGTTGTTGGTGTAGGTCCAGGTTGCAACGGCGCGCTCGTAGTCGGTGAGCAGCGACGCGGATCGGTTTTCGGTGCCAGCGGACTCATAGAGCGCCTTGCCGAGCGTGCCGTGTTCGGCGGGGTAGAAGACCACGTCGAGTTTTAGCAGTTTGACGAGTTGGTTCATGGCGACGCGGGCGCACTCCTCCGCGCTATGGGCTTGCTGCAAGAGCTGGTTCGTTTCGAGGAGTACGCGCGTTTTGAATGCGTTCTCGGCGGATGTACGGGCGTTGTCGGCGATGCGCGCAGTTAACTCGCCGGCGACCATAGCGGTGGCGAACATGATGCCGAACGTGACCAGATAGCTTCGGTCGTAGCTGGCGAGCGAAAACAGAGGCGTGACGAAGCAGAAGTTGTAAAGCACTACAGAGAGCACGCTCGATACGATCGTGCAGATACGCCCCGTCGTGGTGACGGCGGTCAGCAGGGCCGTGAAGATATAGAGGGATATGATGCTGGAATCGGCAAATCCCAGATGGCGGAAAGCCGTGCCGATCGCCGTGGCGGCAAGAGAGAGAGCCAGCGTGCGAAGCACGTTTCGGCTGCTGGGCGGCTGCAGGGCGAGCGCATGGCGGCGTCCTTTGGGTCGGGAGGGCGGAGTCGACTGTTCTGGAATGATGTAAATGTCGAGGTTCGGAGCGAATGTTATGAGCTGTTCTACGAGAGATTTGCGGCCGAAGAGGGCCTGACGGACGCTGCTGCGCTCGCCCGTGCGCCCCATGACGATCTTCGAAATACCCGACAGGCGCGCGAACTCGGAGATCTGAAACGCGATGTCGTCGCCATAGACGGTTTCCATATGTGCTCCGAGCTGCTCGGCTAGGGCGATATTGGCTGCAAGCTTGGCGCGCTCATCATCGCTCATGGCTTGCGTGCGCGGGCTCTCTACGAACAGGGCGACGAGCTCGCTGCGAAACGCTTTCGCCATGCGTGCGGCGGCACGGACGATGCGGGGATTGGTCGGCGCCGGGGAGACACAGACTAAGATACGCTCCCTGGTGTAGTAGTCACGGTTTCCCAGCACGCGTGCGGCGTCTGTGAGGTGACCGGTGCGATCGGCGCAGCGGCGCAGCGCGATTTCTCGGAGTGCGGTGAGGTTCTCGACGGTAAAAAAATGCTGTTGCGCTCGGTCGGCTTGTGCGGGACGGTAGACGAGGCCGGCGCGAAGGCGCTCAAGTAGGTCTTCGGGCTCTATGTCGACGAGCTCGACCTGGTCGGCATCATCGAAGATACGGTCGGGGATTCGTTCGCTCACGACAACGCCGGTGATGGATGCAACCATGTCGTTTAGGCTCTCGATATGCTGAACGTTCACGGTCGTATAGACGTCGATGCCCGCATGTAGAAGTTCCTCGACGTCTTGATAGCGTTTGTCGTGGCGAGACCCCGGCGCATTCGTATGGGCGAGCTCGTCGACAAGGATGAGCTGAGGGGCGCGTTCGATAGCCGCATCTAGATCGAACTCGCTGAGCGCAATGCCGTTGTGCTCGATGAGTTTACAGGGCACGTTCTCAAGCCCTTGTGCAAGATGGGCAGTTGCCGGACGTTCGTGCGGCTCGATGTATCCCGCGACGACGTCGACACCTCGCCGCTTGGCGGCGTGGGCGGCTTGAAGCATCGCATAGGTTTTGCCTGTGCCAGCAGCGTAGCCAAAGAAAATTTTGAGGTGTCCCCGGCTGGTTCGAGTGTCATCGGCGACCCCGTCTTTCTCAATTGCCTTGAGGATGAGGTCTGGATTGACGCGAGTGTCCGATGCGTCGCGCTGCATAGCGTAGCCTTTCTGAAGCGTTGTCCATGCGTGCATACGCGGTGAAGACACCACTGTATGCTCGCGAGGTCGAGTATAGGCGCACTGCAGCTGCAATAGTGCTTTCTACCTGCATCTTTACGGCATCTTAAGGACGTGAGCCCCGGCCCTCACGCCTCTTTAATCCCTAGAAGCGTTTACTGTCCCCAGACGCTTGCGAGGGCAGGCGTCCGAGACATCGGACCGCGTGTGAAAGGGGCGGTAAATGGACATCCTCATTCCCATCATCGGAGTCGTCTGCATTGGACTTCTTATCTATTACATCTACATTCTGATGAGGAGTGATTCGTAAACTATGGACGCTGCGATTCAGTACATCTTGTACTTTGCCGTACTCGTCGTCCTGGCCGTTCCGCTCGGTCGGTTCATGGCCCATATCATGGATGGTGAGCATACGTTCCTGTCGCCTGTGATTGCTCCTGTGGAGCGTGGCGTCTATCGTCTGCTTCGCATCGACGCGGCAGAACAGATGGGGTGTAGGCGCTATCTGGCGAGCGTGCTGGTCTTTTCGGGGATCGGCCTCGTGACTCTTGTGGCACTCCAGGCGCTTCAGTCCTTCTTGCCAGGCAATCCCCAGCACCTGCCGGGTGTGTCATGGGACCTGTCGTTCAATACGGCTGCTTCCTTCATAACCAACACCAACTGGCAGTCCTACTCCGGTGAGACCACCCTGTCCTACCTTGTGCAGTTCATGGGTCTCACTGTGCAGAACTTCGTTTCCGCTGGCACCGGTATCGCGGTCATGTTCGCGCTGATCCGCGGCTTCCGTCAGGTCAAGGAGCAGGGTCTGGGTTCCTTCTGGGTCGACCTCACCCGCACCGTCCTGTATGTGCTCATCCCGCTGAACCTCGTGTTCGGCATCTGCCTGGCTGCCGGTGGCGTCATCTCCAACTTCCAGCCGGCTCAGAAGGCTGAGCTCGTAGAACCCGTCGCTGTTCAGCCTAATGCAGACGGCGGCTGGAGCGTCATCGACGGCGCCCAGATTGAGGGCGACACGGTCAAGGTCGACGGCAAGGTTGTCGAGGGCGCGCGCGTGGTCACCGAGCAGTTCCTGCCCCAGGGTCCCGCGGCTCCTCAGGTCGCCATCAAGCAGTCCGGCACCAACGGCGGCGGCTTCTTCGGCGTGAACTCCGCCCATCCGTATGAGAACCCCAGTGCCTTCACCAACATCATCGAGATGACCAGCCTGCTGCTGATCCCGGCCGCCTGTTGCTTCGCTTTCGGTATCGGCGTCAAGAACACCAAGCAGGGCAAGGCCATCTTTGCCGCCATGTTCATCCTGCTGGTGATCTTCACCGGCATCATCGCCGTCAACGAGCATGCGGGCACCCCGCAGCTGGCCGATGGCGGAGCGGTCAATATCGAGATGACCGACGGCCAGGCCGGCGGCAACATGGAGGGCAAGGAGAGCCGTTTCGGTATCGCCTCCTCTTCTACCTGGTCCGCTTTCACGACGGCTGCTTCCAACGGCTCGGTTAACTCCATGCACGACTCCTACACCCCGCTGGGCGGTTTTGTCCAGATGCTCCAGATTGCTCTGGGCGAGGTCGTCTTCGGCGGCGTGGGCTGCGGCCTGTACGGCATGATCGGCTTCGCCATCCTCACAGTGTTCATCGCCGGCCTCATGGTCGGACGCACGCCTGAGTTCCTGGGCAAGAAGATCGAGCCGGGCGAGATGCGCTGGGCAGTTGTCCTGTGCTTGGCAACTCCGTTTGCCATTCTGGTGTGCTCGGCCATCGCCTGCATGGTGCCCGGTCTTGCCGACCAGCTCAACAATGGTGGCGCGCACGGCTTCTCCGAGGCGCTGTATGCCTTCACCTCATGCGGCGGCAACAACGGCTCGGCGTTTGCAGGCATGAACTGCAACATTCCCTGGATCAACGTCATGCTCGGCCTCGAGATGCTGTTCGCCCGCTTCATGCCTATCATCGGTACGCTGGCTATCGCCGGCTCGCTGGCCAAGAAGGGCAAGGTCGCCGAGAGCGCCGGTACCCTGTCTACCACTAACGGCATGTTCGTATTCCTGCTCGTGTTCATCGTTCTGCTGATCGGTGCCCTGAGCTTCTTCCCGGCCCTGGCGCTTGGCCCCGTTGCCGAGTTCTTCCAGATGATTGCGTAAAGGAGGGCGCAGATTTATGACTATGCAAAAAGACATGATGGGCCGCGCGGTCCGCGACTCGTTTGCCAAGCTGGATCCTCGCGTCCAGATTCAAAACCCGGTCATGTTCCTGGTGTGGCTTTCCGCCGTCATGACCTCCGTCCTGGCCGTCGCTTCCATTTTCGGTGTGCAGGACGCGGGTGTGCCCACCTACTATGTGGTCGCCATCGCGGTCATCCTGTGGCTTACCGACCTGTTCTCGAACTTCGCCGAGGCGCTTGCCGAGGGCCGCGGTAAAGCCCAGGCCGATTCCCTGCGTGCGGCCAAGAAGGATGTCGAGGCCCATCGCATCGAGTCCGTTGAGGACAAGGAGCACTTCACCGTCGTTCCCGGCACCGAGCTCACGCGCGGCGACCTGGTGATCGTACGCGCCGGCGAGCAGATTCCCGGCGACGGCGACGTCATCGAGGGCGCTGCTTCCGTTGACGAGTCCGCCATCACCGGCGAGTCCGCCCCCGTGGTCCGCGAGGCCGGCGGCGACCGCTCTGCCGTTACCGGCGGTACCACGGTGCTGTCCGACTGGATCATCGTCAAGATCTCCAGTGAGCCCGGCCAGAGCTTCCTGGACAAGATGATCGCGATGGTCGAGGGTGCCGCGCGCAAGAAGACCCCTAACGAGATCGCTCTGGAGATCTTCCTGGTGGCCCTCTCCATCGTCTTTATCCTGGTCACGCTGGCCCTGTATTGTTACTCCTGCTTCTCGGTCGGTCTTAACGACATGGACAACCCCACGGCCGTGACCACGCTCGTGGCGCTGCTCGTGTGCCTGGCTCCTACTACCATCGGCGCCCTTCTTTCCGCCATCGGCATCGCCGGCATGAGCCGTCTGAACGAGGCCAACGTGCTGGCCATGTCCGGCCGCGCCATCGAGGCCGCCGGCGACGTCGACATCCTCATGCTCGACAAGACCGGCACCATCACCCTGGGTAACCGCCAAGCCGCCGAGTTCATCCCGGTCGACGGCATCGATCCCGCGGAGCTGGCCGATGCCGCCCAGCTTTCCTCGCTGGCCGACGAGACCCCCGAAGGCCGTTCCATCGTCGTGCTCGCCAAGGAGCGGTTCGGTCTGCGCGGCCGCACACTCGAGGATAAGGGTATGGAGTTCATCCCCTTCACCGCGGCGACCCGCATGTCCGGTGTGAACTACGAGGGCAATGAGATCCGCAAGGGCGCTGCCGATTCCGTGCGCACCTATGTGGAGGCAGCCGGCGGCGTGTTCTCCCAGGAGTGCGACGAGGCCGTCGAGCGCATCGCCAAGGCCGGCGGCACCCCGCTGGTCGTGACCAAGAACTGCCGCGTGCTGGGCGTTGTGTACCTCAAGGACATCATCAAGTCCGGCGTTAAGGAGAAGTTCGCCGACCTGCGCAAGATGGGCATCAAGACCATCATGGTGACGGGCGACAACCCACTCACCGCCGCGGCAATCGCCGCCGAGGCCGGCGTTGACGACTTCCTGGCCGAGGCCACCCCTGAGGGCAAGCTCGAGAAGATCCGCGAGTTCCAGCGTGAGGGCCACCTGGTCGCCATGACCGGCGACGGCACCAACGACGCGCCGGCGCTGGCGCAGGCGGATGTCGCCGTGGCCATGAACACGGGCACCCAGGCTGCCAAGGAGGCCGGCAATATGGTCGACCTCGACTCCAGCCCCACCAAGCTCATCGAGGTCGTGCGTATCGGCAAGCAGCTGCTCATGACCCGCGGTTCGCTCACGACCTTCTCGGTCGCCAACGACATGGCGAAGTACTTCGCTATCATCCCGGCCCTGTTCTCGCCGATCTACCCGGGCCTTGGCGCGCTCAACATCCTCGGTCTGGCAAGCCCGCTGTCCGCGGTTCTTTCGGCCATCATCTATAACGCGCTCGTTATCGTCGCGCTGATCCCGGCCGCGCTGAAGGGCGTTAAGTACCGCGAGGTGCCGTCCGGACAGCTGCTGATCCACAACCTGCTCGTGTGGGGTCTGGGCGGCATCGTTGCCCCGTTCGTATTCATCAAGCTCATCGACATGCTGCTCGCGTTCTGCGGCATTATGTAAGTGGAGGTTTGTATGTTCAAAGGTGTTGCATCGCGCGCACTGGGCGTGTTCGCGCTGTTTACCGTTGTCTGCGGCCTGGGCTATACGCTCGTCGTGACCGGCATCGCGCAGCTTGCGTTTCCGTACCAGGCGAACGGTTCGCTCATCAAGGTCGACGGCAAGGTTGTGGGCTCCGAGCTCATCGGCCAGAACTTCGAGGATGAGGGCCATATGTGGGGCCGCATCCAGAACGTGTCAATTGTCGAAGGCGACGACGGCGAGCCCATGGCCTACGGCGCTCCGTCCAATTTGTCTCCGGCGAGTGAGGAGTACCGACAGCTTGTGGACGCGCGCGTCGAGAAGATCCGCGCCGCTAACCCCGATGCCGATATGGACGCTGTGCCCGTCGACCTGGTGACGTGTTCGGGGTCCGGCCTCGACCCGGAGATCTCTCCGGATGCCGCCGAGTACCAGGTCCCGCGCCTTGCCAAGGCCACGGGCAAGAGCGAAGGTGAGGTGCGCGAGATCATCGCCCAGTGCACCAAAGGCCGATTCCTGGGCGTCTTCGGCGAGCCCACGGTCAACGTGCTCAAGGTGAACCTTATGCTGGACGGCGCGCTGTAGGTGAGGGAGTGGCGGATGAGGGCGTGACTGACTATCTGAGCCCTCAATTCCACCCCGCCCATCAGTTGCGGTGAAATACGGACTGTTTTGCCTGTCAAAAGCCTCATCTACTCCGTATTCCACCGCAACTTTTTTGTGAGGGTCGGGATTGAAGGTGGGGAGTGCGAGCGAGTGCGAATGCGGCGGATACTGATACGATAGGTACGTTAGCAACTGCCGTCGAGCGGCTCAAACGAAAGGAAGCCTGTATGGAGTCATCCGCCTACCCGATGCTCTTTAGCCCGATCAAGGTCGGTACGACCGAGGTCAAGAACCGCGTCTTTATGCCGCCGGTATCCACGAACCTGGCCGATCATGGCTATGTGACCGACGACTTGGTCGACCACTACCGCGCCCGCGCCAAGGGTGGTGTGGGCCTCATCATCACCGAGGTCGTGACGGTCGAGCCCACCTATACCTATCTGCCGGGTGACATGTGCTGCTACGACGACACGTTTATCCCCGGCTGGGAAAAGCTCGCCGCAGCCGTCCACGAGTACGGCTGCAAGATCATGCCGCAGCTCTTCCACCCCGCCTACATGGCCTTTAACATTCCGGGCACGCCGCGCCTGATCGCTCCGTCCTTTGTGGGCCCGTCCTATGCCCGCGAGGCGCCGCGTCCTATCACGGTCGATGAAATCCACGAGCTCACGCATCAGTTTGGCGACGCTGCCGTGCGTATGCAGAAGGCTGGCGTCGACGGCGTCGAAGTCCATGCGGCGCACGCCCACGGTATGCTCGGCGGCTTTTTGACTCCGCTCTACAACAAGCGCACCGACGAGTACGGCGGCTCGCTCGACGCCCGCATGCGCTTCTTACTCGAGGTCATCGCCGAGATTCGCGAGCGCTGCGGCAAGGACTTTATCATCGACGTCCGCATCTCGGGCGATGAGTACACCGATGGCGGCCTGACCCTCAACGACATGATCTACGTCTCGCGTCGCCTGGAGAAGGCCGGTGTCGACATGATTCATGTGTCGGGCGGTACCACCATCAAGCGCGGCTCCGCGATTCCCGCTGCCGGTACCCAGCAGGCCTCGCACGCCGCCTGCTCGCGCGAGATTAAAAAGCACGTCAACATTCCCGTCGCCACCGTCGGTCGCATTAACGAGGCCTGGATCGCCGAGGAGCTGATCGAGGACGGCGCTGCCGACATCTGCATGATGGGCCGCGCCAATCTGTGCGATGCCGAGTTCTGCAACAAGGCCGCTGCCGGCAACGCCGACGACATCCGCCCCTGCATTGGCTGCCTGCGCTGCCTGAACGGCATTATGTTTGGCAAGCGCATCTCCTGCACCGTCAACCCCGATGTTGAGCGCGACGAGGCCGGCTACGAGCCTGCCGCCGAGGCCAAGAACGTACTGGTTGTGGGCGCTGGTCCTGCGGGCATGGAGGCAGCCTACATTGCCGCCAAGCGCGGCCATAACGTGGTGCTCGTGGACAAGCAGGATGAGCCGGGCGGCGAGATGCGCATCGCGGCCGTTCCGCCGGCAAAGCAGGAACTCACCCGCGTGATCAAGTACCAGTATCGTCGCCTGGCCGAGGCCGGCGTCACGTGCGTCTTTGGTACCGAGCTCACGGCCGAGGATATCCAGCGTGACTACGCGGGCTACGAGGTTGTCCTGGCTTATGGCGCCGAGCCCATCGTTCCGGCCTTCATGCAGGGCTTTAAGCAGGTTATGACGGCCGACGACCTGCTGGGCGGCAAGGCTTTCCCGGGCAAGAAGATCGTCATCGTCGGCGGCGGCACCGTCGGCTGCGAGACGGCCGATTACCTGGCCCCGCTGGTCAACGACCTCTCGCCGGCCAATCGCGATGTCACCGTTGTCGAGATGACCAAGACGCTCGCCGCCAACGAGGGCGGCGCCGGTCGCGCGGTGCTCATCACGCGCATGCTCTCAAAGGGCGTCCACGTGCTCACCGAGGCCAAGGTGACCGAGATTACCGAGGATGCCATCAGCTACGAGAAGGACGGCGAGGTCCACACCATCGCCGATGCCGATACGCTGGTGCTTGCCATGGGCTATCGTCCCAATACCAAGCTGGCCGACGACCTTGCCGCTGCCGGCGTTGCCACCCACGTGCTGGGCGATGCCAACAAGTGCGGCAACATTCGCGACGCCATCGGCGACGGCTACAAGGTTGCCTGCGAGCTCTAGTCAACCCCTTGGTGCATAGGGGACCTGTCTCCGCGGCGTCAGTCGGTAAATAGCAAAAAGCGACGGCCGTCCCGTACGAGGGGCGGCCGTCGCTTGCGTTAGTTGCAATAGGTCGTGCGATTAGAGGCCCAGGATCTCCTTGACCTTGGCGATGATAGCCTCGTCGGTTGCGTTGGCAAAGAAGTACTCCTGGAAGTGTTCGCCGGCAAGTGCGCCCTTCACCAGGTCCTGATCGATCTCGCCCAGAACGTCGACGAGCGGACGCATGGTCACAGCGCGGACGCCGTCGAGGATCTTCTTGTTGCGCTGCTCGGGCTCAACGCGCTCGGCAGGATAGCCGTTGCCCGAACCAAAGCCAAAGAGCTTCTCAAAGGTGTACTCGAGGTTGAGCTCCTGGCCCCAGCCGTTCTTGAGGGCGAAGGGCATGGCGACAGCGTTACCGTCGTTGACCTGGGCAAAGGTGTAGGCATCGAGCGGGTCGGCAACATGGCCGCACAGCACGCCGGGGAAGGAGTTGCAGGCGAGCATGGCGCCCTCGCCGGTGCCGCAGCCGGTCACGACGTAGTCGGCAGCACCGGAGTTCAGCAGCACGGCGGCAAGGATGCCGTTCTGCACGTAGGTGAGGGGCTTGGAGTCGGCGTCGGCATACATACCATAGTTAAAGACGGTGTGCCCCATGGGCTCGACAACCTTCTTAAGGGCAGCCTCGATCATAGGGTTCTTGGAGTTCTGAGAGTTCTCATTGATCAGAGCGATCTTCATTGCGAATTACCTTTCTATTTCTAACTTGCGGTGAAATACGGACTGTTTTGCCTGATAGAAGCCAAAACCAATCCTTATCTCACCGCAACTCAAATGAAAAACGAGTGGATGAAACCTGATATGGGCAGTTGCGGCGACGCTTATTGAGGCTGCTTTCCAATGTATGCGAGGATTCCGCCGTCGACGTAGAGGATGTGGCCGTTGACGAAGTTCGACGCGTCGGAAGCCAGGAACACGGCGGGGCCCTTCAGGTCCTCGGGCGTGCCCCAACGGGCGGCCGGCGTTTTGGCAATGATGAACTGGTCAAACGGGTGACGGCTGCCGTCGGGCTGCGTCTCGCGCAGCGGCGCGGTCTGCGGCGTGGCGATGTAGCCGGGCCCAATGCCGTTGCACTGGATATTGGCCTCGCCAAACTCCGAGCAGATGTTCTTGGTGAGCATCTTCAGGCCGCCCTTGGCCGCGGCATAGCCGGCGATGGTCTCGCGACCCAGCTCGCTCATCATCGAGCAGATGTTGATGATCTTGCCGTGGCCCTTGGCGATCATGCCAGGCAGGCAGGCCTTTGACACGATAAACGGTGCGTTGAGGTCGATATCGACGACGCGGCGGAAGTCCTCGGTGCTCATGTCGAGCATCGGGGTACGCTGGATGACGCCGGCGTTGTTGACCAGGATGTCGGGCGTGGTGCCAAAGTCGGCCTCGATCTTGGCGATGAGCTCGGCGACGACAGTCTCGTCGGTGACGTCGGCAACATAGCCGTGAGCGTCAAAGCCCAGCTCACGGTAGTGCTTCTCGGCTTCGGCGACTTTGTCGGCGTGACGGGCGTTAAAGGCGATCTTGGCGCCGGCCTCTCCGAGCGCCTCGGCAATGGCCATGCCAATGCCGTAGGTGGCGCCGGTCACCAGTGCGACCTTGCCGTCCAGACGGAAGCTGTCCATAAGATCAGACATAGCGATCCTTTCAAAAGAAACGTTCATCTATATAAGTCTTGCTTTTTATACAAGGTCAGTATAGGTGAAGCGGCGTAATAGCCACCCCTTATTCCCTAAAATCAGGTGAACGTTCACTTTTAAAAGGCGAACGGTAGTCTCGCCCTTGCCGTGCGGACGTCTATTTGCTCTGTTCCTGCGCTCCCTCTGCGATCATGTTGCGGTTGTACACCAGATGCAAATACATCGCATCGTGCGCTGCGGTGGGATTGCGCGCGGCGATGGCGTCGGCCACGCCACGGTGGGTGCGGATGGTCTCCTCAACCAGCTTTTTGCCGGTCACGTCAATAAACAGGGGGACAGACGCCTTGAGCACGCCCATTAGGCGGGGAACGACGAGGTTTCCGGAGCTCTCGGCAATGGCATTGTGGAACGCGGTGTCGGCGGCGGAGTAATCCTCACCGGCCTCGGCCAGGCGCTCGGATTCGTCGCAGAGCTCTTTGATACAGACGACCTGGTCGTTGGTTGCGTGCTCGGCTGCCATGCGTGCAATCTGCGGCTCGATCATAAAGCGCACCTCGAGTAGGTCGCGCGCCAGACGCTGCTTGTCGTCGATAAAGGTAAAGCCCAGCGGGTCGTCGGCAACGCCGGGGTTTGATGCCACATAGGTGCCAGAGCCCTGCTTAATGCGCACGATGTTGCGCGACTGCAGCAGCTTCATGGCTTCGCGTACGGTGCTCCTGCCAGCACCCAGACGCTCGACGAGCACAGCCTCCTTGGGCAGGCGGTCGCCTTGCTCAAGATGCTCATCCAGGATCAGTTGAATGATTTTCTCCGATATTTGCTCGGGGAGTCCCGATTCGGCGCGGGCCATAGCTATACCTTTCATTACAAAATTCATCTGAGCTATTTTAGCGCACCACGGATGCGATATTGGCCGCTGGATTTGAGTCGGGCGGCTTAGATATACCGTTCGCAGCGCAAATACGACCGTTTACCAAATACATCAGATGTATTTCGAACAAATTTCAAAATGAAACATCAGACCTTTCCAAAACACGCTATAGTCATCAGACGAATTCAAAAGGTCTGATGAATTGGAGGAAAGATGTCAGACCCAACGTTTATGGCTGATCCCACCAGGCTGGTCATCGCCGCCATCGTGGGCATTGCGCTGCTGCTTGCGCTCATCATTAAGTTCAAGCTGCATCCCGTGCTTTCGATGATGGTCTCGGCGCTCGCGATCGGCATCGGCGCCGGTATGCCGCTCGACCTGGTGGCGGACACTGTCACCAAGGGCGTGGGCACCACGCTGCAAAACATCGCCCTGCTCATTGGTTTGGGTTCGATGTTTGGCCAGATTCTTGAAGAGAGCGGCGGCGCCAAAAAGATTGCCCAAACCTTCATTGATACCTTTGGGCAGGGTCATTCCAGCTGGGCGCTGGGCATTACCGGTCTGGTCATCGGTACTACGGTGTTCTTTGAGGCCGGCGTGGTCGTTTTGATTCCGCTTGCGTTTAGCGTGGCATCGCAGACCAAAAAGTCGACGCTCTACTACGGCATCGCGTTGCTCGCGGGACTTGCCGCTGGCTATGCGTTTGTGCCGCCATCGGCCGGGTCGGTTCTGGTCGCTGGCACGCTCGGCGTCGACCTGGGCACCATGATTCTTGTCGGTATCCCCACCGCCTTCATCGCCATGGCAATCGCTGGCGTCATCTGGGGCCGCAACGTCGGCGGTCGCATCTTTACCGATGTTCCGGAGCACTTTACCTCTGCCGAGGGCGCGAGCGACGAAAAGGAGCTTCCCTCCTTTGGTATGGTGCTTGCCATCGTGCTCACGCCGCTTTGTCTGATTTTGCTGGGCACGCTGTCTTCTTATATCCCCATGCCCGCCGAGCTCGCCTCGATTCTCGCCTTCCTGGGCAAGCCGTTCGTCGCTTTGACGCTCGCCACGCTCGTCGCGATGTATCTGCTGGGCGCGCGCCGCGGCTACTCCGGCGCCGAGCTCAAGGCCTTGCTCGACCGCTCTCTTAAGCCCGTCGGCATGATCTTGCTGGTTATCGCCTGTGGCGGCGTCATTCGCTGGATGCTGCAGGACTGCGGCTTGGGGCAGGTTATCGGCCCTATGCTCGAGGCCTCACCACTGCCTTTGGTGGTCGTTGCCTTTTTGATTGCCGTCATGGTGCGTGCCTCTGTCGGCAGCTCCATCGTCGCTATGACCATGGCATCGGGCATTATGGCCGCCATGCCCGCGGTTGCCGGAGCCTCAGTGCTCATGCGTGCCGCTATCTGTCTTGCTATCTGCGGCGGTGCCACGGCCCTCTCGCACGTCAACGATGCCGGTTTTTGGATGTGCTCCTCGTTTCTGGAGATTGACGAGAAGACCACCCTCAAGTCCTGGACCGTTATGGAGACGCTTATCGGCCTTTCGGGTCTTGCCTGCGCCCTGGTGATTTCGTTCTTCGCCTAGTTCGCGTAGCTAAGCATCTTTCGCCGAGTGCATCGCTCGACACCCATTTACACCTGATTCATTAACCAACGATTGGTACAACCGTTCAAACCAAAAGAGGAGAGCATTATGGACGAGAAGACCAAGGCACAGATTCAGCAGGAGGCAGCCGACTTGGTTGCCAAGCTGCAGCCGCGTTCCGGCAAGTTCCGCACCATCAGCCCCGAGATGGACCCGCTGCGTCTGGGGTCTGGCTGGACCATCGAGGATCTGGACAAGCCGCAGGTCATTATCGAGTCGACGTTCGGCGACTCGCACCCGGGTTCTGCCGGCCTGTTTGAGTTGGTCGAGGAGGTCCGTGCCGGCGTTGCCGAGGCTGGCGGTCACGGTGCCCGTTACTTCTGCACCGATATCTGCGACGGCGAGGCCCAGGGCCACGACGGCATTAACTACTCGCTGCCCAGTCGCGACATGATCGCCAACATGATCGAGATTCATGCCAAGGCCACCCCGTTCGACGCCGGCGTCTTTGTCGCCAGCTGCGATAAGGGCCTGCCCGCGAACCTTATGGCCATGGGCCGCATCAACATCCCCTCCATCGTCGTTACCGGCGGTGTCATGGATGCAGGCCCCGACCTGTTGACCCTGGAGCAGCTCGGTGCGATTTCTGCCCGCTACGAGCGCGGCGAGATCTCTCGCGAGGAACTTGAGTTTGCCAAGCACAACGCATGCCCCAGCTGCGGCGCCTGCTCCTTTATGGGCACCGCGTCGACCATGCAGGTTACCGCCGAGGCCCTGGGCCTTATGCTCCCCGGCACGGCCCTGCTGCCCGCAACCAGCTCCGATCTGCGTGAGTTTGCGCGCGAGGCCGGCCGTCAGTCCGTGTGGCTCTCCGAACACAACCTGTGCCCGCGCGACATCGTGACCAAGGAGTCCTTCGAGAACCTCATCATGGTCCACGGCGCCATTTCCGGCTCCACCAACTCGCTGCTGCATATCCCTGCGATCGCCCGCGAGTTTGGCATCGAGATGTCCGCCGACGACTTCGACCGTCTGCACCGTGGTGCCCACTACCTGCTCAACGTTCGTCCCGCAGGTGAGTGGCCGGCGCAGTTCTTCTACTATGCGGGTGGCGTGCCGCGCATCATGGAGGAGATCAAGTCGATGCTCCACCTCGACGTCATGACCGTCACCGGCAAGACTCTCGGCGAAAACCTCGAGGACCTTAAGAACAACGGTTACTACGAGAAGTGCGGTCGTTACCTTGAGAAGTGGAATCTCAAGCGCGAGGACATCATCCGTCCGTTTGACCAGGCCTTCGGCACCGACGGTTCCATCGCCATCCTCCACGGCAATCTTGCTCCCGAGGGCGCGGTCGTCAAGCACACCGTCGTTCCGCGCGAGATGTTCCAGGCCACGCTTAAGGCACGTCCGTTCGACTGCGAGGAGGACGCTATCCACGCCGTCCTGACGCACGAGGTCAAGCCCGGCGACGCCGTCATCATTCGCTATGAGGGCCCCAAGGGTTCCGGTATGCCTGAGATGTTCTACACCACCGAGGCTATCGCCAGCGATCCCGAGCTGGGTGCGAGCATTGCCCTTATCACCGATGGCCGCTTCTCCGGCGCCTCCAAGGGCCCGGCTATCGGTCACGTTTCGCCCGAGGCTGCCGTGGGCGGCCCGATTGCCCTGATCGAGGAAGGCGACCTGATCCAGATCAACATCCCCGAGCGCTCGCTGTCTATCGTGGGCATCGCCGGTAAGGAGATGGAGCCGGCCGAGGTCGACGCCGTCCTGGCCGAGCGCCGAGCCGCTTGGAAGCCCAAGGCTAATCGCTATACCTCCGGCACGCTCAAGTTCTTTACCGAGCATGCAGTTTCTGCCATTCAGGGTGGCTACATGGAGTAGCGCCCATGCGCATCAAATATCTCCTCTCATAGATGCGCGGCACAAAGAGCCCCGAGCCACGTCACCGGGGCGCGTTGTTCAGCGCCGCCGGGGCGCTCCACTCAAACGACAAGAGACGTCTTACGCAAGCGCCCGCGTCCGTGGATAAAACCACGGGCGTGGGCGCTTCACTTTATTCCCAGCCGCTTTATTCCCAGCCCTTCCACACGTCAGGCTCGTAGCCAACGGTTGCCTGGCGGCCGTTGCGAACGATGGGCTCACGAAGAATCTGCTGGTTATCGAGCACCTTTTCGAACTTCTGGTCGGCAGCAAGATACTGTACGAGCGCAACCGTGTCGGCATCTTTCGCCTTTGGATCGATCACAGCGTCGATCCCGCCGACGGCGCGCGCCACGCTTTCGAGCTCGCCTTTGCTCATCCCTTTTTCCTTCAAGTCGATGAACTGGAACTTCACACGACGTTCCTTGAAATAGCGCTGCGCCTTCTTAGTATCGAAGCTTTTCTTCGTGCCGAATATCTGGATGTTCATACGTACCGTCTTCGCTCAATTCTCGTCCGTCCATGATACGACAAGGGAGCCGAGCAAAAACAGAGCAGGCGGAGATGGAGGAGGACGGCGACCGACCGTCGGCAAGAGTCGGCCGGATCGGACTGGCGCCCAGCGCGCGCCGGCGACACGCTCGCAGCTGCACACATAGCCGATGTACAAGCTCGCCGCGGCGTTCCCTCGCCCCGCGGTGTGGCGATAGAGAAGCACGCCACCCGTCAACGATGGCGCCTCGGTGAAGAAAATCAACGTCTGGGTTACATCCCTTGAAAGGGGCGAAGACGGCTGCTAGAATACCTCCCCGCTATGAAGGATTTGACCAAAGCATACATCGCAATTCGGCGGCCCCTGGTATACGGGGCCTCTCCTGTTGTTCCCCAAGTGCGCTCTGAGCAGCCGCTTTCTTCCTGTCGTATCTGATGCACGCATAGCACGTGCATGTTATTTCGCCCGTGGGCCGGCGCGCCTTCGGCGAAGAATCGAATAGATACGAAGGAAGCTTATGTCTGATAATTGTACGGTCGCGCCCGCCAATGGGCGCATTACCGGTACCCAGATCCGCATCGTCGCGGTCGTCGTCCTGGGTGCCTTCTTGGCGCTACTGAACCAAACGGTGATGTCGCCTGCGCTGCCGGTCATCATGTCCGATTTCGCCATCGATGCCTCGACTGCCCAGTGGATCATGTCCATATACCCGCTGGTGAGCGGCATCATGGTCCCCGTTTCGGCGTTCCTTATCGACAAGTTCAGCACCCGCGCGCTATTCTTCGGGGCGACGCTGGTGTTCGCGCTGGGCACGCTGCTGTGCGCCGCAACCCCTGATTTCCTGTTCCTCATCATCGGTCGCGTGTTGCAAGCGGCGGGCTCAGGCGTGCTCATGCCGCTTGTCTCGGTGGTTCCCATGCTGGTGTTCCCCGTCGAGAAACGAGGAACGGCTATGGGCATGGCGGGCATCGTCATGTCGGCGGGTCCCGCGGTCGGCCCCGTCGTAGGCGGCGCGGTGATCGACACGTACGGCTGGCGCACCATGATCGGCGCCATCGTCCCCCTCGCAATTCTCGTGCTGGTGCTGGGCGTGTTCATGCTGAAAAACGTGGGCGAGCTGAAGAACCCCAAGCTCGACCTGCCCTCGGTCGTCCTCTCCACCATCGCCTTCGGCGGACTTCTCTACGGGTTCTCGAGCGCCTCGTCGATGGGTTGGGGCAACCCCGTGGTGCTCGGCTCGATCGTCGCGGGTGTCGTGTGCTTGGTGCTGTTCGTCGTACGCCAGGGCAAAATCGAGGACCCGCTGCTTCAACTGGGCACGCTCAAGACGCGCGAGTTCCGCGTGGCCGCCATCATCGTCACGCTCATCAACGCCGCATGCCTGGTCACCAACACGCTGTTGCCGTTGCTGCTGCAAACCTCGCTTGGCGCTTCGGCCTTCGAAACCGGCATGGCCATGCTTCCCGCCGCGGCGGTGGGCATCATCATCAGCCCTATCTCCGGCGTGGTGTTCGACAAGTTCGGTCCGCGTGCCATCTCGATCGTCGGCCTAGCCCTCATGACCGGCGCCCTGTTCCTGCTCTCGCTTTCGACGGTAAACACGCCCATCTTGGTGGTTGCGCTGTTCTGCATGCTGCAGTCCGCCGGCCAGTCGCTCGCGAACATGCCGGTGAACACATGGGGTGTCAATGCCTTGAAAAATGACATGATCGCCCACGGCAACGCCATCGCGAACACCGGCCGCCAGGTCGCCGGCGGTTTGTGCACGGCGCTCATCATCACGGTCATGACAAGCGTCACCGCGTCGGCCGGCGTCGATGCGAGCATCCAAGTAGCCACCGCCGTGGGCGCGGGCGTCGCTTACAAGGTGTGCGCGGCAATCGGCCTCGTTTCCCTTATCTGCGCCATATTCAGCGTGCGCACCAAGAAAACCGCACCGAAAACGAAGGAGGCATAAGTGATGTCCGAGATTCTGTCCGAGCGCATCCCGCTCGAGCTCGAGGGGACGCCCGTTTCGAGCATCATGATTGAAGAGCCGTTCACCTGCACGCAGGATTGCACGATTTCCGACGTGGTGCGCATGCTCGCCGAAAACGAGGTGAGCAGCATGCCCGTAATCGATGAGCGCAACCAGGTGGTCGGGTTCATCTCCGACGGCGATGTCATGGGAGCCATCGCGCAGCATCGCGCTCACACCATCTTCACGGGCGGCGACGCGTCCATGCTGTACTTCGACGATCAGAGCCTTGAGCAGCGCATCGAAGACCTGAAGGATCGCTGCGTCATGGATTTCGCGACGCGCCAGGTAGTGTGTGCCC
Source organism: uncultured Collinsella sp. (assembly GCA_959606405.1). Taxonomy (GTDB): domain Bacteria; phylum Actinomycetota; class Coriobacteriia; order Coriobacteriales; family Coriobacteriaceae; genus Collinsella. The sequence continues at coordinate 27,279 of CAUHIY010000009.1, forward strand.
GTCCCGAGCAGAGCATCGCCCGCGTCGCCGCGCTGCTGGCGAAGAAGAAGTTCAAGAAGCTTCCTGTGGTTGATGACGAGGGCAAACTCGTGGGGGTCATCCGCCGCTCCGCCATCACCAAATACATCTTCGGCATCCTTTTCCAATAGGGGCAGGTCGCACTTGAGGCGAACATCTCGAGGCATCGAGCCAGCAACTGGACTAGACAACCTTGACACGCACGCGCTTTCCCTCGATGCTTCGGTAAGGGGAGCTGCGAAAATCGCAGCACGGGTGATCGGCGCCGCGCCCCCGAAGGCAAAAGCGAACACGGGAGCGATACGATGGGAAAAGTCCTGGACGAAGATTTGGTTTATGAGATTCTCTCCGTCGTGGCAGAGATTCCGGCGGGATGCGTCGCCTCGTACGGTCAGATAGCGCGCCTCATCGGCAGGGAGAAAAACTCTCGCCTGGTCGGAGCGGTGCTGAGCGAGGCGGATCGCTACGGCGATTATCCCTGCCACCGCGTCGTCAACCACGCGGGACGCCTCGCGCCAAACTTCCCCGACCAGCGAGCACTACTGACGGAGGAAGGAGTCGCCTTCCGAGACAACGGCTGCGTCGACATGAAAAAGCACCAGTGGAACGAGTAGCCAGGCAGCGTAGCGTCGAAAGGAGCGACGCCACGGGGAACGACCTGCGCCCCGCCGCCGGACAACCTATGGCAAAGTGACACGTCCCACAAAGAGCGGCGCACCAGTACGAGACACGACCGCGACGTAAAAAGACCCTATGATACTCGTAAGCATCTATCTGATTGCCCGCCTCGAGGTACCCAAAGAACGAGAGATGCCGAAACCCCTAGACAAAGAAAAAGGTCGGGAGCTTTTATGCTTCCGACCTGAAGTTTCATGGTCGCGGGGGGCGGATTTGAACCACCGACCTTCGGGTTATGAGGTCGCTACGACGTTGTTTCATT
>CAUHIY010000010.1:0-26613 GCA_959606405.1 uncultured Collinsella sp.
CAAGACAATCGGCACCATCAAGATTGAGAACGCCGCCATCCAGACGCCCGAAGGCGGCAAGGTCATTGACTATCGCAAGCTCCGTGACGGCATCTACGAGGCAGGCCAAGCCATCGGCACGGGCGACGCTGTGATCGACTCCCCCTATAACGAAGCTGTCGCCAAGAGCATGGTCATCGCACCTCCCGAGGTAGCCAAGCCGGAAGACCCCAAGCCCGACGAGACCAAGCCCGCAGAAAGCAAGCCCGCGGAGTCCAAGCAGAACCCCAAGCCTGAGTGCTCAAAGCCGACCAAGGCCGTTGCGGCTTCAATCACGAAAGCCAAGACTACCGGCGTGCTCGCGGCAACCGGCGACACCTCGGGTGCGGCCATCGTGGCAACCGTCCTTGCGGGAACAGCCGCTATCGCCGCAGGCACCATGGCGAGCCGCAAGCGCTCTTAGACGCCTCTGCGCACATGGCAGCTCCCGCGAAGGCCCCGAGTCCCAGCACCGTTTAACAACGCCACCGCCGAGCTCCCCTCCGGCGGTGGCGTTTTCCATATGCGTCCGCAGGGTATGCACGAGATTGTCTTTGGTCTAGCCCAACCTGCATGAGCCGGCGTGCGACAATGGGGGCCGTCGATATCACAACGCCGAGAGAAGCCCGTCATGGAAGCGCATCAAAAGCAGATAACCGTTCATGCACAGCATGCCGAAAGCGCACCAGTCATCTATCTTCCCGTGGTCATGGGCGACGGCACGGAGGTTTATGAACGCTGCCGAGAGCTCAACTGCCCGCCCTTCACGCTTGTCGGCATTGGCAGCCTCAACTGGAATCGCGAGCTGAGCCCCTGGGTATGCGACGGTACCGTGCGCGATGCCGAGCCCTTTGGTGGACAGGCCGCTGGTTTTCTTGACGAGTTGTTGAAGCAGATAATCCCAGAGGCCGAATCATCGCTCCCGCAACCGCCCACCTGGCGCGGCGTTGCCGGCTACTCGTTGGCGGGTCTTTTTGCACTGTGGGCACTTTGGCAAACAGATGTCTTTGAGCGCGCGGCGAGTGCATCGGGGTCGCTGTGGTTCCCCGGCTTTATCGACTACGCGCGCGAGCGCACGATGACAGCTACGCCCGACGCCGTCTATCTGTCACTCGGCAAAAAGGAAACCAAGACGCCCAACCGCATGATGCGGCACGCACTCGACGATACGCGCGCGATGGAAGAGCTGTTTATCGAGCGTGACATTCCAACAACGCTGGAGCTCAACCCCGGCAATCACTTTACCCAAACTGACCTGCGCATGGCACGCGGCATCCACTGGATACTGACGCATTAAAAATGGCATCCACGCGTACATACGCATGGACGCCATTTTTAATTTGGCTGAACGCAGCTGCTATTCAGCAGTCTCCTCAAGCTCGGAAGTATCGAACTCAAAGTCGTTACCGGGCAGGATGGCGTTGAGCACAATGCCCACCAGCGAGCCCACGGCAAGGCCCGAAAGCGAAATCGTCACGCCGCCCAGCTCCAGCACGATGGCACCGGCGGTACTGTAGGCAATGCCGAGCGAAAGCACGAGCACCAGAGCCGCCACCAGCACGTTGCGGTTGTTCTGGAAATCAACCTGGTTCTCGATGAGGTTACGTACACCAACGGCGCTGATCATGCCGTAGAGCACGAGCGACACACCGCCGATAACGCATGCCGGCATGGCGGCAATCACCGCAGCAAACTTGGGGCAGAACGAAAGCACAATGGCGCAGCAGGCGGCAATGCGAATCACACGCGGGTCGAACACACGCGTCAAGGCAAGCACGCCGGTGTTCTCGCCATACGTCGTATTGGCAGGAGCGCCAAAGAGCGATGCCAAGATGGTCGCCAGGCCATCGCCGAGCAGGGTACGGTGCAGGCCGGGATCGGCAATGTAGTTGCGCTCACAAGTCGATCCGATGGCGGAGATATCGCCAATGTGCTCAATCATGGTCGCAAAGGCCAGTGGCATGATGGTGATAATGGCCGTCGTGGCAAGACTGCTATCGAACTGCGGTCCAAAGAGCGCAAACACGGTGTTGTCCCACACGACGGGCAAGCCAACCCAGGGGGCGGCTGCGACGCCAGAGAAGTCGACCTCGCCCAGCGCGGCCGCAACGGCATAGCTCACCACAACGCCCAGCAGAATCGGCACGATCTTGACCATGCCGCGGCCCCAAATGTTGCAGATGATGATCACGGCAACGGCAATAGCAGCAACAAACCAGCTGGTCTGGCAGTTAGCAATGGCAGAGCTTGCCAGGATCAAGCCGATGGAAATGACGATGGGGCCAGTCACCACCGGCGGGAAGAAACGCATGACACGCTTGGCGCCAAAGGCGCGGAACAGGGCCGCAAGCACCGGATAGAGCAGGCCGGCACAAGCTACGCCCAGGCAAGCGTAGGGCAAAAGCTCAGCCTCGCCGTTGGGCGCAATGGCGGCATAACCCGCGATAAAGGCAAACGAGGAGCCCAGGAACGCGGGCACCTTACCGCGCGATAGAAAATGAAACAGCAGCGTGCCGATGCCGGCGAACAGAAGCGTCGCCGAAACGGAAAGGCCGGTGAGCACGGGCACGAGCACCGTGGCTCCGAACATCGCAAACATGTGTTGCAAACCCAACACAAACATGCGCGGGCGGCCGAGCGACGATGCATCGTAGATGGCATCGGTGACGGCGGGCGTCGAAGACTGGGACATGGAAGTCCTTTCGAATGGAAGGGCGATCAGGCATATCGGATAACCTGCCCGAACGATACGATCCGAACCATTGTACGCGATATGCAGTACCTCGCACGCGCCGCCACCTGCAAACGCTAGCGCTATTTCCAAACGCGCTCGGCAATACGCCTGACCAGCGCAATCTTTGCCCACTGCTCGTCCTCGGTCAGCTTATTGCCAATCTCGCAGCTGGCAAAGCCACACTGCGGAGACAGATACAGGTTCTCGAGCGGCACGTACTTTGCCGCCTCGCGGATGCGCTCGACGATAACATCCTCGTTCTCGAGCTCTGCCGCCTTGGTGGTCACCAAGCCCAGCACGACCTTCTTGCCGGGAGCAACGTACTTGAGCGGCTCAAAACCACCGGCGCGGGGCGTGTCGAACTCCAGATAGAACGCGTCAACGTCCTCATGCGCAAACAGGTACGGCGCGATGGGGTCGTAGCCGCCCTCAAAAGCGTAGGTGGAGTGGTAGTTGCCGCGGCATACATGCGTGTTGATAACCAGATCGTCGGGCTTGCCCTCGATGGCGGCATTGTTGAGCGCCACGCCCAGCTCGCTTACCTTTTGCAGGTCGACCGGGCTCATGCCGGTTTTGGCAACAAAATCGGTATCGCAGTAGATGCCCCAGGTGCAGTCATCAAACTGGATGTTGCGGCAGCCCGCGGCATACAGGTCAGCAATCACGGTGCGGTATGCTGCGGCAATGGCACCGACGAGCTCTTCGTCGGTCTTGTAGACGGCGTGCAGACTCTCCTGCTGGCCATCGCAGCGGTCGAGTGTGACTTCGGAGAACGTCTGGATCGGCGCCGGAATGGTCTGGCGCGCGACCTGGCCCTCTCCCTCGAGCGACTTGATAAATTTGAAGTGCTCGACGAACGGATGATTCTCGCCGCTAATGGGACCGGTTACCACGGCGGTGTCGGCGGTAGTCTCCTCATCGTGGAACATGTAGCCCGTGCGCGAGGCGCGGCGCTCAATGCCGTTGAGGCCCCACATAAAATCGAGGTGCCAGTAGCTGCGGCGGAACTCGCCATCGGTAATCACCTGCAGGCCGGCAGCCTTCTGCTTGGCCACTAAGTCGCGGATAGCCTCGTCCTCGACGGCCTTAAGGCCGGAAGCGTCGAGTTTACCCGCGACATAGGCGGCACGGGCGTCCTTTACAGCCTGCGGACGAAGAAAACTGCCGACGATATCGGCACGAAACGGCGCGTTCGGTTGAATCGAAGTGCTCATAGATATCTCCCTTTGCATTGGTTGCTTTACTGGGACAGAGTATGAGCGCTCATATGGACATCGTAAAATATATGTTTATAACAGTTTGATATAGATGCTTCCTATATCAGTTTGGACTGCCATAAAGAGATTTGACCCGTGCAGAACGCAGCAGTCTAGATGTGCTGACGAATCGCTTCGATATAGGCCTGCCCGTAGCGCGTAAGTGTCGTGTTCTTGCGCGTGATGATGCCGATCTCCATGTACTCGTCTACATCGAGCGGAATGGAGATAATGCCGGGGCCGTTAAGTTCATGGCTGATCACGCCCGAACAAACCGTGTAGCCGTTAAGGCCCATGGCCAGATTGAACAACGTCGCACGGTCGCGCACGCGGATATTCTTGCGGCGCTCAAAGGTCGAGGTCAGCTCCTCGGAATAGTAAAACGAGTTGTAGCTGCCCTGCTCATAGGACAGGAACGGGTAGTCCTCGAGATCTTCGAGCGTCACGCTGGCGTGGTCCGCCAGTGGATGGTCGGCGCATACAAAGACATGCGGCGTGGCGCAGAAGAGCCCCTCGAATACGAGTTCGTTGGCGGCGAGCATGCGCTCGATGACCTCGCGGTTATGCTCGGATAAGTACAGGATGCCCAGTTCACTTTTCATATGCGCGACGTCCTCGATAATCTCGTGAGTCTGTTCCTCGCGCAGAGTAAAGTCGTAACGCGCGGCATCGAACTCGCGGATCACGTCAACAAACGCGTTAACGGCAAAGGAATAATGCTGACAGCTCACACTAAAATGCGGCACCTGCTCGGATGCGCTCTTGTACTTACCCTCGAGCAAATCGGCCTGGTCGAGCACTTGGCGCGCGTAGCCCAAGAAGGTCTCGCCCTCCTCGGACACAATGACGCCCTTGTTGGTGCGCTCAAAGATGTGTACACCCATCTCGTTTTCGAGATCGCGAATTGACGCGGTAATCGAAGGCTGCGACACAAAGAGCCGGCGCGAGGCCTCGGTGATGCTGCCGCATTCGGCAACTTTGACGACATATCTGAGCTGCTGGAGCTTCATGGCTTTCTCCCTAGACGTTCGTGACGTCGAAACCCGTCGCGTCCATCTGACGCATAAACGACGGCATCTCCCCCGTCGCGGCGCAGGCGGCAATCTGATGCAGAGCCCCGGCAACCGCATCATCTGCCGCAGCGCCGATATGCCAGCGCGCGGCAGCCGTGACGGCCTCGTTGGCATTGGCGACTGCAACGGAATTGGGAACGGCATCGATCATGGGCAAATCGTTATCGGAATCGCCGAATACGGCCACCTCGTCGGGCGTCAGGCCCAAAGCGCGCGCCAGCTCCAGCGCAGCACAGCCCTTGTCCCAGCCGGTCGGAAGAACGTCGAACAGGCGCACGCGGTTGTTGGGAAACACGAGCGAGAGCTCCGGCACCTCGGCGGCAACACGCTCGCGCAGCTCGGCGAGCTCCTCGCGCGAACGGGCACTCCAGATATTCGCCTTGTATACCGGGGCATCGTCAACGACAGGGCGACAGGGAGCCTCTTCGCCCTTGAGCCACGCGTTGCCGCCTGACTCCATGGCGCGACGCACACGCTCGGGATCGCTTGTCACGCAATAGGCGTCGTTGTCCCAAAAGTCATCACCCAGACGGTAGACCTTCAAATAGGTATCGTCGGTCTCTTGCTCCAGGTAGTCGGCCAGGCGCATAAGGGCATCGTTATCAGTTGCGCGCGAGGCAACCGCCTCGCCATCGACAAACATCACCTGGCCGTTGCAAAACGCACCGGTCGAGAAGCACTCGGAGCGATTGCGGAACATCCAGCTCATCGCGGACGGCTGGCGACCCGAAACCGGGCCAAAATGCAGGCCCGCCGCCTGCATGGCATGAATGCCCTCGATGGCGCAGTCGCTGGCGCCATCGTGTCCAGCAGGAATCAGCGTATCGTCCATATCGGTCAGCACAAGTTTGATCATAAGGTCCCCTCGGTCATTCTTTATCCCGTCTATTGTAACGACCTGCCAATAAGGGACAGGTTTATTTTGGCAGGTTTTATCTGGGAAAATGCAGCGCCCCTGTTGCCACCTGCCAAAATAAACCTGTCCCATATTGGCAGGTGCGCTAGTATAGGGAACAACAGATTCGATGCGGGAGTGCCGGCGGTGCAAACCACAAGGCTGAGAGGGCATAGGGCCCAATCCTTTGAACCTGTCAGTTAATGCTGGCGTAGGGAGCATGCCGCCTTTACAGGGGCGCTGTCTATGCACAGCGCCCCTTTTCTATGCCAAGGAGGCATGTGCAGTGATTGATTCGGAACAGCTTAAGCAACATATGGTCAAGGCCGTAGAGGAGATTCGAGCCACCAATCCGATGGCCGGCTCCATCACCAACACGGTGACGATCGACTTTGTCGCCAACGCGCAGCTCGCCGTGGGCGGTTCGGCCGCCATGGTCTATCTGCCCGACGAGGGCGAGGCGCTCGTTGCCGGCGGCGGCGCCATCTATCTCAACATGGGCACGCTCTTCCCCATCTACGAGCAGACGATTCCCCGCGCGGCCAAGGCGGCACACGACGCCGGCAAGCCCTGGGTGCTCGATCCGGTGGGTCTGGGCATCGGTAGCCTGCGCACCCAGCTGGTAAACGAGCTCAAGCAGTACAAGCCCGCCATCGTACGCGGCAACGCCTCCGAGATCATCGCACTCTCCGGCCTGTGGGGTCTTGAGGGCGAGTCGGCCGATCTGAGCCGCGTACGTGGTGTCGATACCACCGACACGGTCGACGCCGCCCGCGATGCCGCCGTGGCGCTCGCTCGCTACACCGGCGGCGCCGTTGTGGTCTCGGGCGAAGTCGACCTGATTACCGACGGCACGACCGTGGCCAAATCCCACGGCGGCAGCCCGCTCATGTCCAAGATCACCGGCTGCGGTTGCTCGCAGGGCGGCGTGCTGGCCGTGTACGCCTGTGCTACCGATCCGTTTACGGCAGCAGTCTGCGGCACCGCCGTCTACAACGTTGCCGGCACGCGTGCCGCCGCCGTCGCCGATGCCCCGGCAAGCTTTAAGGTCGCCTTTATCGACGAGCTCTACCGCGCAACCGCCCAGGATATTGCCGACAACCGACTCGAGCTCGAGGAGGCATAAGCCATGTCCGAACCCGCAACAAATGCCGGCATGAACACGCTCGTCGCCGTGGCCATCGCCCCATGCGGCACCGGCGACGAGCTGTCCGCCGAGGTCGCCGAGGTCGTGCGCGTCATTCGCGAGAGCGGCCTTCCCAACCGCACCACCTCGATGTTCACCGAGATCGAGGGCGACTGGGACGAGGTCATGCAGGTCGTGCGCGACGCGACCTTTGTGTTGGCGAGCAAGGGCATCCGCACCGAAGTCGTGCTCAAAGCCGATATTCGACCCGGATTTACCGACACCATGACCGGCAAACTCAAGCGCATGGAAGCACAGATCAAAAAGCAGGAGGAAGCACAATGAGCATCCGCGACAACCTTGATATCTCGGCCTATCTGGTGCTCGGCCCCGAAAACACCCTCGGACGCCCCGTGGGCGATGTGGTGGCCCAGGCGCTCGACGCCGGCTTTACCTGCATTCAGGTGCGCTCCAAGGTGGCAAGCGCCCGCGAGATCATTGCGCTGACCGGCGACGCCGCGCAGGCAATCGCACAGGCTGGCAAGACCGGTCAGGTCGCCTTGCTGATCGATGACCGCCTTGACTGCGTACTCGCCGCACGCGAGCAGGGCATTGCGGTCGACGGCGTGCACGTGGGCCAGAGCGATATTCCCGTCGAGGTCTGTCGCAAGCTGCTGGGCCCCGACGCCATTGTGGGCCTTTCGGCCCGTTGCGAGGAGATGCTCGAGTACGTCAAGACCGCCGACATGAGCCTGGTCGACTACCTGGGCATCGGCCCGCTCCACGAGACCGAGACCAAGCGCGACTGCGGACGCGCGGCCGACGGCTCTATCATCACCAAGAGCTTTGAGGACCTTGCCGCACTCCACGCGGCAAGCCCCGTGCCCATCGTGGTGGGCGGCGGCGTTAAGACGGCCGACTTGCCGCAGCTTAAGGCCACCGGCGTCGACGGCTTCTTTGTGGTAAGCGCCGTCTGCAGCGCCGACGACCCCCATGCCGCAGCCAAGGAGCTTGTCGACACCTGGCAGCAGGCATAGGCATAGGCCGAACAGCTGATTCGCAGCCTCATATCTTCAGCAATGGAAAGCGCATCCCAGTTTGGGCCTCCATTCCGGGATGCGCTTTCCGTATGCGACCCTTACCCCGCCAGATACGCTTCCAACGCCGGCAAAGTCGCCTCTGCATCGTGGCGGCCGACCTGGTAGATGCGCTCGAGCTCATCCGGTTCGCGGCACAGCGACGGCACCTTCACCGATTCACTCGGCCGCACCACAAAGATTTCCCCGGCAGCCTCTCGACGTGCCAGGTCATCGAGCGTGGCATTGTAGACCTCATGCCGATGCTCAAGCGCTGCAACAAACTCCGGATAGTGACGGAACACGCGCCGCAGCATGGGCATCACGCTGTTGGGCTGCTTCACAAAGCCCGCCGGCTGCGTGAGTACCACGATATTGCGGTCATACCCCTGCGCAAACAGCCATGCGCTGGGAATAGAATCAGCCACGCCACCATCCAGATACTTATGCCCGTCAATAGCAACGGGACGCGTCGCCACAGGAATGGCAGACGACGCCCGGATCCACTCGATATCGCGCTCGTCGCCATACGGTAGATCGTGGTAGACGGCCTTGCCCGTCTCGATATCGGTACACACGCACGTAAATCGCATGGGGCAGGCGCGATACGCCTCCAAGTCGATGGGATCGCGCTCGATAGGCACCTCGTGATAGGCAAAATCGGCATTGAACATATCGCCGGTTCGCAGCCAGCTGGTCACGCTCGCATAGCGCTTGTCGGCGCAATAAGCCTTGTTGTAACGAATGGCACGGCCGATCTGGCGCGATTTAAAGTTGTAGCCAAACGCCGCGCCCGCCGAGACACCCACCATATGGTCGCAGGTCAAACCGCGCTCCATCCAAACGTCGAGCACGCCCGCCGTATACATACCGCGGTAGCCGCCTCCCTCGAGCGCAAGCCCCACCGTGCGCGTCGTATCCGGCTGTGCCATGTGACCATCTCCGTTCCTGCGTTTTAAAACGGGACAAGTATACCCGTCAACATATATCGACTCAGTCGCATTTTTCATGCGCACCCAGGCGTTGCCGTTTGGCGAATAATAGCCGCCCACAGCATGTGCGCCTATATATAATTGTGCACTGTTGTCTATACTACTCAGCTGTTATCAACAGCGAACATTAGCCGGCAAAGTAACTCAACAACGCAGCAAGGCGGGGGCCTGGATACACGCAAGGCGCCGAGCAACGACGCGTGTACACTACGAGCTCGCCCGACGCCATCCGCCCCGACCTCAGAAAGCCGCTTACAACATGGACACCGCCAGCAATTACACCGAAACGCTCGAAAAGACCGTCCGTGACCTTCTCGAGCGTCAGGATGATCTGATTAGGACGGCCTTTACCGACCAGCTCACCGGACTTGGCAACCGCGGCGGCTTTGCCCATTCCCTAGAGGAAATCTGGGAGCAGGAACTGCCCGTGACCATGGCGTTTATCGACATCGATAACCTTAAGCACTGCAACGACGTCTTTGGGCATGACGAGGGCAACCGCTATATCTTGCAGGTAAGTCTCTATCTCAAGCTGTATATGAAAGTGGACGAGGCGGCGTTTCGCATAGGCGGCGACGAGTTTGCCATCCTGTCTACGATTGCGACCGAGGACGACCTCGCCGAGCGCCTGGAACACTGCCGAACGGTCCTACTCAAAAACAACGATTCCGAGATGCCTCACTCGTTTAGCTACGGAGTGTCGCACGCCGACCCCGCCCTGGGTGAAGTCTCCAATCGCATGACACTCGATGCCGACCATCGCATGTACGACTACAAGCTACGCCATGCCATGCATCTTGATCGACGCAATATCGCGCAAGTCCACACCGACGACTTCGAAATAAGCGATCGCGTTTTTGACGCCTTTTCGATGCTCAACGAAGGCCGTTATTGCTTTATCGAGAACTTGGACAAACATCGCACCCTATGGTCACAAGGCGCCCTGCGCGATCTCGGTCTTCCTTCTGAGCATGTAGACAACTGCCACGATTACTGGAAAACGCGCGTCCACCCCGATGACCTTGAGGCCTACATCAACGACATCGACCAAATCTATAATGGCTCCAAACACCGCCGCGTCATGCAGTACCGCATGCGCAATGCCGCGGGCGACTACGTCCTCTGCCGCGCTCGCGGGTTTCGCATCGACGGCGACGGAAATACCCCCTCGCTCTATGTCGGCGAACTTGTTAACCACTCACTCGCCGAGACCGTCGACGCCGCCACGGGCCTCGGAACGCAGCGTATGCTGATCAACGCTATCGATGCCTGCCGTCGCGACCGTTGCGAGACGGGGCTTATAGCGGTCCGCGTTTGTGGCACGGCAAAGTTCAACGAGCTCTACGGGGCCGAGGCTGTCGACAACATGCTCGCCGAATACGCAGGCCGCATGCTATCGATCACCCGCGGCAGAAGTCGCGTCTTCCGCTCGCGAAACGCCCAGTTCGTCGTGCTCAGCAACGATCTGGACCACGAGGCATTCGAGCAACTGACCCATCATCTTAAAGAGGCCGTTTTCGCTCCTGTTCGAATCGCGAACGACACCATTACCCCCGTCTGTCTTGTCGTCCCGGCCTTTTACGAGCGCTTAATCAATCAAGCGACCGCTGTTTTAGGCGAACTCGACCGTCGTCTTCGCGCCGCCGGCGGGCTTGCACCCAACGACAGCCTCCCCATACCCGAGATTGAGCGTAAAAGCGCCGTCGCCGAACGCATCGATACGCTCACGGGCCTCTATCGACCCAGCGAGTTTATGCGGCGTGCCAACGCATTTCTTAAGACAAGGCGCGACGCCGCTTGGTGTATCGCCACCGTCGACATGGGTCATATGCGACTGTTCAACGAATGGCACGGACAGGCCGAGGGCGACCGCGTGCTCGCCGATGTGGGCACGGTCCTCAAAGACATCGAGAATGCCGAGATGGGCGTCGCAGGATACTGGGGCCAAGACGACTTTTGCATTCTCATCCCCTTTGAGCACAACACCGTCCATCAAATCTATAACCGCGTTCGCGCCGCCGTGGCCAAGCATGATGACGGCGTGGGTTTCTGGCCGTCCATGGGCGTTTGCCCCATCGACCCCAACGAGGAAATCACCATCGACGCGCAGGCCAAGGCCATGTTTACCAATCGGCGCGCCAAAAACGATTTTAAGGATCGCATCGCCGTCTTTCGCCCCGAGGAATACAAGCGCGAGGTGGCGTTTCACCGCACCCTCACCGAGTTCCAGTATGCGCTCTCAAACGACCACATCACCTACTACCTGCAGCCCCAGGTTGATATGGAAACCGGCGAGATCATTGGCGCCGAAGCACTCACCCGCTGGATTGACAAGGACGGCTCTCTCATTTCGCCCGCAACGTTTATCCCCGCACTCGAGGAAAGCGGCTTTGTGGTGACGCTCGACAAGTACATTTGGCAGGGTGTCGCCTCGTGGCTGCGCGGGCGCATCGATCGAGGACTTCGCGTGGTTCCGGTCTCGCTTAATGTGTCGCGCGTGGATATCCTTGCCTGCGACGTTGCCGAACATATGGGGGCGCTCGCCGCCCAATACAACCTACCGCCCGAGCTCATGCGTATCGAGATCACCGAGACGGCTTATACGGGGGAGTCCGAGGCCGTGGACAAACTGACAGCCGACCTGCACACCCGCGGCTTCTCGACCTATATGGACGATTTTGGCACCGGCCAGTCCACGCTCGCGATGCTCAAGAACGTCAACGTCGACGTCATCAAGCTCGACCGCACCTTTGTGCCCACCGACCGCGATCAAGGCCGCAGCGCGCAGATCGTGTCATCGATGCTCGAGATGGCGCAGTCGCTCCATCTGCCCGTCGTGGTCGAAGGCGTCGAGACAAATGAGCAGGCAAACATACTACGCCACATGGGCGCCCGCTACGCTCAGGGCTTCCTCTACTACCGCCCCATGCCGGCGAATGATTTTGAGGCATTGCTCGATGGTGGCAAAAACAACTGATACGCTCGCGCGCAAAACACCACCGCCGAAGGGGACATTTGTCTCCATTAGCTAACTTATATCCCCAATTCAAACCGAATTGGGGATATGATACAAACCGTTGTTCTGCCCAAGGAGGTTATTCATCATGAACGAGTCATATCGCTTGGGCGAGCAATCGATTATTGCCTATCTTCAGCGACTTGCGAATGGTGTCTCGACCGCCGAACTCGATGTTTCCGTGCTGCCTGCTGAGCTACGCGCCGTTGGTGAGCAACTGCAAAAGACGCATGCCATCCTGCAACAAGAGCGCCAGCTGCTTGAGTGCAACGCCTATATCGATCCGCTCACCAACTTGGACAACCGTGGCGGACTCGACCGTCACGTCGAGCAGCTCTGGCGCAAAGGCGACCCCTTCACCTGCGCCTATATTGACATCGACCATCTCAAGCATTGCAATGATAGGTTTGGCCACGCCGAAGGCAATCGCTATATTCTGAGCATCTGTCGCACGCTCTCCGAAACCATGGAGCACGATGAGATGCTGTTCCGTATCGGTGGAGACGAGTTTGTGCTTATCTCGCTCTCTGCAAACGAGACTGAACTCGAGCAGCGCTTGGAGCAGGTACGTGCCGGGCTGATCGAGGCGAGCTCAGGTGGCAAGGCGCCCATGATCGCTAGCTTTAGCTTTGGCTGCTCGCGCGTCAATCCACTTGCCGGCGACACGCGTCGCCAGATGACGATGGATGCCGATCGCAAGATGTATCGCTATAAGCTTATGCATCGTGTGCAGCAACCGAAAGACAATGACGCGCCGCCACACCCAATTGCCGAGCAGCTTCCGTGCAACGACCGCGTATTCCAAGCGATCTCTATGAGCTCCGAGACGCGCTATCCGTTTATCCTCAATCTCGATACGGGCGAATCACAATGGTCGGTTAATGCCGTACGCGATTTTGACCTGCCCTCCCAGCATCCCTACAACTCACTCGACTTGTGGCTTGCCCGCGTTCACCCCGAGGACCGCGACAACGTACGCGCCGAGCTCGACATGGTGATAAACGGTACGTGGCACTTCCACTACATGCAGTATCGCGTGATGGATGCCACCGAAGCATACGTGCTTTGCGACTGCACGGGCTACCGCTTGGACGGCACCGATACCGAGCCCAACATGTACGTGGGCATGATTATCAACCGCAGCTTGGCAGATACGACCGATTCCGTGACCGGCCTGGGCGACATCCACGCCCTGGTCAACGCCATTGGCGAAATGCGTCGCGTCGCGCGCAAGGCGGGCTTGGTCGCCATTAAAATCGACGATATCGCTCAGGTCAATGCCCGCTTTGGCTTTGATGCAGGCGACCGCGTTTTGGCGGAGAGCGCCGCCTGCCTCATGGATTGTTCGCGCGGCAAGGGTCGTCTGTTCCGCTCGACCGGACCGATGTTCGTGGCGCTTTTCGACGAATTCGATCCCGAAGAGACCGACGCGATCGCAAAGGAAATCGAGCGGTTCCTGGGCTCTCCCGTGCTCTTTGGCTCGTTTGAATATCAGCCGCCCCTTCGCGTGGCCACGCTTCATCTGGATACCGTCGACCGACAGCCCGTTTCCATTTTGAACGAGCTCAAAGTGTTGCTCGGGAAAGCCGTGCAGGTGCCAGGTACCAAACTGGATTAGCACCACGCCCGCACCGCCTCCCCCATCGTGCGATAATCCTCTGCAGAAGTCACCAACAGCAGAGGGAGTTTGTGATGAAGGTTCTTTTGGTCAATGGCAGCCCCAAGGCAAACGGCAACACCGCTCGCGCGCTCGCCGAAGTCGCCGAGCAACTTAAAGCCGAGGGCATCGACAGCGAGGTATTCCAACTGGGCGCCAAGCCCATCCGCGACTGCATCGGCTGCGGTCAGTGCGGCAAGCTTGGCGGTCGCTGCACCTTTGACGACGACGTGGTGAACGAGCTCATCGCTGCCGCCGAGCAGGCAGACGGTTTTGTCTTTGGCTCCCCCGTCTACTATGCGCATCCCAGCGGACGCATCCTCTCGGCTCTCGACCGCGCATTCTATGCTGGCAGCAAGGCCTTTGTGCACAAGCCGGGTGCCGCGGTCGCCGTCGCCCGTCGCGGCGGCACGTCGACCACCTTCGATGTACTCAACAAATACTTCACTATCAACCAGATGCCCGTGGTGGCCTCCACATACTGGAACAACGTCTTTGGTGCCATGCCGGGCGAGGCCGCCCAGGACGCCGAGGGCCTGGCCACCATGCGCAACATCGGCAAGAACATGGCTTGGCTCCTGCATTGTATCGAGGCAGGACAGGCTGCCGGCATCGAAGCCCCCGAAGCCGATCGCGAGCGCACCAACTTCATTCGTTAGAACGGCGGAACATGAATATCCAGATTTTTGGCACCAAGAAGTCCTTCGATACCAAGAAGGCCCAGCGCTATTTTAAGGAGCGCCGCATCAAGGTGCAGTTTATCGACCTTAAGGAAAAGGAGATGAGCAAAGGCGAGCTCACGAGCGTGATGCAGGCGGTCGGCGGCATCGACAAGCTGCTCAACCCCAAGGCCAAGGACGAGGAGACGCTCGCGCTCATCCAGCACCTCACCCCTAGCCAGCGCTTCGACAAGTTGCTCGAGAACCAGCAGGTTCTAGCCGAGCCCATCGTGCGCAACGGCAAAAAGGCCACCGTCGGTTATTGCCCCGATGTATGGGGAGCCTGGGAGTAGCCTGTGTTATTTGCCGGCGCGTGGGTATAAGAGCAGGCGTTTGGCATAAGATTCAACTGTAAGCCATGTCTAACAAAGGAGGGCACATGCCCAACAAACCCGTGAAGATCATCATGCTTACCGGATACCTCGGTGCCGGCAAGACCACACTGCTCAACCACATCCTCGCTAACGACGGCGGCATCCGCGCCGCCGTGATCGTCAACGATATCGGCGAGATCAACGTCGACGCCAGCCTCATCGCCGACGGCGGCCTTTCCGAGACCGACGACCTCATCCCGCTCACCAACGGCTGCATCTGCTGCACGCTTTCGGACGACCTTGCCAACCAGCTGCAGGGCATCGCCGATTCGGGCAAGTTCGACTACATCATCATCGAGGCCTCGGGTATCTGCGAGCCTATCCCCATCGCCTACACCATCTCGAGCTTCTGCGACGAGGCCAAGGTGGGCGGCCAGCCCAAGCTTGCACTCGACAACATCGTGGCTGTGGTCGATTGCGCCCGCATGTACGACGAGTTCAACGGCGGCCGCGACCTGTTGGCCGAGGATATCGACGAGGACGACATCGAGAGCCTGCTCATCCAGCAGATCGAGTTCTGCTCCACGCTGATCCTCAACAAGACCGATACCGTGAGCCCTGAGCAGATCGCCGAGCTCAAGGCTATCGTGCGCAGCCTGCAGAAGGACGCCGTGATTGTCGAGGCCCAAAACGGCGAGGTCCCCATGGAGGAGCTGCTCGACACCGACCGCTTCGACTTTATGCGCGCCTACAACTCCGCCGCCTGGATCGAGGCCATGGAGCATCCCGAGGAGCACGACGACCCCGAGGTGCTCGAGTACGACATCGAGACCTTTGTGTACTCGCGCCGCAAGCCGTTTGACCTGCAGAAGTTCACCGATTTTGTTGAGCAGGAGTGGCCCGACGAGGTCATCCGCGTCAAGGGTCCGCTGTGGCAGACCGGCGATCCGGACATGTGCTACATGTTCGAACAGGCCGGCCACCAAATGCGCCTGATGGAGAACGGTCTGTTCGTTGACTCCGCGCCCAAGGGCGAGAAGCAGAAGATCATCGACGAGAACCCCGAGATCATGCAGATTTGGGACGACGAGACGGGCGACCGCATGACGAGCCTGTGCATCATCGGCCGTCACATGGACAAGGATGCGCTCATCGCCTCCCTCGATGCCTGCCTGACCGACTGGCACCGCGCCTAGATTTATCCAAGCGGGCATTTTTCCGCCTACGTAACCGCCAAACCACCACGAAGGTGCCCTTCGTGGTGGTTTTTCGTTCTGAGCCAAGGAGATTCATGTTCAACATTGTGCTGTATGCGCCCGAGATTCCGGCCAATACGGGCAATATCGGCCGCACCTGCGTGGTTACCGGCGCCCGCCTGCATCTGGTGGAGCCGCTGGGGTTTTCGCTCGACGACAAGACGGTGCGTCGCGCCGGCCTGGGCTACTGGCAAAATTTGGACGTGACGACCTATGCCGGCTGGGAGGATTTCCTTGCGCGCAACGGCCTCTCCCCCGCCGACGAACGCCTGCATCTGCTGACCAAAAAGGCGCGCCGCACCTATGCGCAAAGTACCTACCGCGACGGTGACTTTTTGGTCTTTGGCAGCGAGAGCTCGGGGATTCCCGAGCCACTGCTTGCCGCGGCGCCCGAGCGCTGCGAGCGCATCCCCATGTTGCGCGATTGCGACTCGCTCGAAAACGCCGACGCCTGGGAGGCCCACGAGGAGTCGCTCGGGCATACCGAGGACAGCCACGAAGCCATCCTTCGACAGGATATCTGCGGCAACTTCGTCGACCCGGACGACTACCGCATCAGTGCTCTCAACCTCTCCAACAGCGCCGCCATCGTCCTCTACGAGGCCCTGCGCCAAACAGGCTTTTCGGGAATGTGACAAAGGAACTGTCCCTTTGTCACATTCGGTTATAGGTAGCGGCCGGTGATGCTTGCGGGGCAGGCCACGATGTCGCCCGGTGTGCCGACGCAGACGATTTGCCCGCCGGCATCGCCACCGCCCGGGCCCATGTCGATCACATAATCGGCGTTACGGATAAGGTCGAGGTCGTGTTCGATCACGACAACCGTGGCGCCCTTGGCAACAAGGCCGTCAAACACACTCAGCAACACCTGAACATCGAGCGGATGTAGTCCGATTGTGGGCTCGTCAAATACGAATACGGCATCATCCTGCACGCGGCCCATCTCGCTCGCGAGCTTAAGACGCTGCGCCTCGCCGCCCGAAAGCGCCGGTGTGGGCTCGCCAAGTGTGAGATAACCCAAGCCCAGGTCGTGCAAGGTCTGCAAGCGCGCCTGAACCTTCTTGAGTCCCACCGTGGCGTCGAGGGCCTCGTCCACACTCATGTCCATAAGCTGCGGCAACGTCAGCGAGCTCCCGTCCTTGCCCTCGCGATGGATATGCGAAGCCGCATCTGCATAACGTGAGCCGCGACATGCCGGGCAGACGATCTCGACGTCGGGCAAAAACTGCACGTCGAGCGATATCGAACCCGTGCCATCGCACGTAGGGCAGCGCAAAGCGCCAGTGTTGTAGCTAAATGCGCCTGCCTTGTAGCCGGCTGCCTTGGCCTCGGGCGTGCGGGCGAAGGCGCGACGCAGTTCATCATGGATGTCGGCATAAGTCGCTACCGTCGAACGCACGTTGGCACCGATGGGCGTGGCGTCTATCAGGTTGGCACGTGCAATGCCCTCGGCATCGACCCAACGCACGTGTTTTGGCAGGCGCTCGCTGGCTGCCTGCGCCTTAAGTGCCGGGATGAGTGTCTCGAGCACCAACGTCGTCTTACCCGAACCCGAAACGCCCGTCACCGCGACCAAGCGACCGCGCGGTATATCGACTTCGAGCGGTTTGACGGTATGGATGGCATCGGTCGCCATGCGGATATGGCCCCGGTCAAACATTTCGTCGTCAGGCACCTGCGGACGCAAGCGCTCAGGCACCGCGTGCAAAAATGGGGCGATGCGGCTGCCCTGCGATTCTTCGACCTCGCCTACCGCGCCCGCGGCGATCACATTGCCGCCGCCTGCTCCTGCAACGGGGCCCATCTCGACCAGATAGTCGGCTTCCGCCAGTACGCGCGTGTCGTGGTCGACAACGACCACGGTGTTGCCGTCATCCACCAAATCGCGCATCACGCCTACCAGGCCGTCGACATTGGCAGGATGCAAGCCAATCGAGGGCTCGTCCAGCACATAGAGCACGCCCGTCGATCGGTTACGCACCACGCGGGCGAGCTGCACGCGCTGACGCTCGCCCGTGGAGAGCGTGGCACCGGCGCGGTCGAGTGAAAGGTAATCGAGGCCCAGATCGACCAGTCGACGGGCCGTGCTCAAAAACGAATCGCAGATATCCGTCGCCATGGGCTGCATCTCGGCCGGCAAGGATGCGGGCACCCCGCGCACCCACTCAATCGCCTCACCCAGCGTCATAGCCGCGGCCTGCGCCAGATTGATACCGCGCACCTGGGGATGGCGTGCGGCCTCGGAGAGACGCGTGCCGCCACAGTCACGGCATGGCCCCTCGCGCAAAAAGCGCGCCACGCGCTTGAGGCCCTTGTCGTCCTTAACCTTGGCGAGCGCATTCTCGACGGTATAGACAGCGTTGTAATAGGTAAAATCGAGCGGCGTGGCGCCCTCGCCGTTTTTGGGAACGTAGAGAATGTGCTTTTTAACCGCCGGACCGTGGAACACGATGTCGCGCTCTTGAGGCGTGAGCTGGTTAAACGGCACGTCGGTGCGCACGCCCATCTCGCCGGCTACCTGCTTCATCAGATCCCACATGAGCGTACCCCAGGGAAGCACCGCGCCTTCGTTGATGGTCTTTGACTCGTCGGGCACCAGGCTCGCTTCGTCCACCTCGCGCATGACACCGGTGCCGCCGCAGGTAGGGCACGCACCGCCGCTGTTAAAGGCAAGGTCCTCGGCACTCGGCGCGTAGAACTCGCGGCCGCATGCGGGGCACGTGAGCGACAGGCCCGCAGCCACGTTAAGGCTCGGCTCCACACGCGCCCCGCAATGTGGGCACACGTGATGGGCACAGCGGCTAAAGAGCAAACGCAGACTGTTGTTGAGCTCGGTCATGGTACCAAAGGTCGAGCGCACGCCTGGCACACTGGGACGCTGATGCAACGCGAGTGCCGCCGGTACGTGCAATACCTCGTCCACCTGGGCGTGCTCGACCTGCGTCAGGCGACGTCGAGTATAGGTGCTGAGCGCCTCCAGGTAACGGCGCGAGCCCTCGGCATAAAGAACTCCCAGCGCCAGCGAGCTCTTGCCCGAGCCCGACACGCCGGCAATGCCCACGAGCCTCCCCAGCGGAATATCGATATCGATGTCCTTGAGATTGTGAACACGTGCACCGCGCACCTCGATAGCCTGCGGGCTCATCTTCTGTTCCGTCACCTTTATCACCCTACTCATGCCATAATACGCGGTCGCGGATATACTCGCCCAGCATGGGCACGGTAAACCGCACAAGGCCGTATCCGTCGGCCTCGATGACGCGCTCGCGAATCAGGCTTGCGCGATATTTACTCGCCCAGCTCTGGGTACGGTCGCAGCGCTCAATGATATCCGCCGTGCGCGTCGGCTTGTCCTCGTCAACCGCCATAGCCTCGATAAAGAGGCGCTGAGGGCTGCGCAGACCGTAATACAGAGGTGCGTCAACCGCTTCGTAGAACTCGGAGACGGCATCCGCATGGCCATTCTCGACATCGCGCCTTTCGATGACCTGCGAGCCACGCCGGACAGCAGACCGCCACATGTAATAGCCCACCAGCTGAACCATATAGGGATGCCCCATGCTCTTGCGCGCCGCAAGGTCCGCCGTCTCCGCGTCAACGTAAAGACCAGCGTCTTTGACCGTCTGGATATACGAATCGCGCACTTTGGGCAAAGATATTGCCCCCAACGTACGCTGCTGGGCACGCCGCAAAAACGTCACGCTCGGCTCTTCGAGCAGATCGTCAACCATACTGGGCAAGCCGGCGAACGCCAGCGCAAGACCGCGCTGGTCGCTATCGGGCAAGCCCGTGGCATCCTGGTCTCCGAGCACCTGCTGATAGAGGACGGCAAGAGCCGCCAGTTCCTCGATAGACACCGATTGTGCCTCGTCAATCGCAAACAAGACGCCCTTGCCCGGACCGAGCTTCTTGAGACGCTCGTTGACCAGCCCTCGCAATGTCTCGCCTTTTGCCCGCGCCGCCTCGACCGACATCCGGCCAAACGACGGCCCAAACTCCATTGACGTCACAACGGGTTTATTCGAGCGAAGCGCGTCGGCCAAGCGGTCGCACAAACCAAGCGAGGCGGAATCGGAGATAACCGCCCATCCGCGCTCATTGGCTAGACGTTGCAGCTCCCGCAGGAGAACCGTTTTGCCACAGCCGCGGTTTCCCGTAATGAGCATGAGCCTGCCCGGCGCTCCGGCGCCGTTGTCGAGCCCTTCCTCAAAATCTTCGATGACCGACTCGCGACCGATGAGTATCGGAGGCCGCTTACCAGCTGTGGGCTTAAAGGGATTTGGATTCATATCGGCCTCCTCGGATTGGCAAACCCTGGTAACAGTTATACCAACTTATACTGAGTTATACCAATAGCATGTGACAAAGGGGCTGTCCCTTTGTCACATGTGGCCGAAAAACTCGGCGTCTGCTGCTCGCCAGGGACGGAAGGTGGCGGGATCGATCTTTACGTGCGCTGCGGCGGGCACGTCATACCATTTGACCGTGTAGCCGGCGCCATGAGAGCAAAAGACCGAGTCGGGCGTGTTGGGCAGATCGGCCTCGGGCTCGTAGGCGGCAGCCTCGATTACGCGCTCGCCATCATGGCAAGCCGCATAACCGGCGAACTCCAGGTACAGATGACCGCGCCCGCTCGTGTAGGCAGCCACCTCCAGCGCGTAATCCTGCACCTCGGATGCCGGCACGCGACCCACAAGCTTCGCTCGGTCTCCCGCCATCGTCGGCGGCTCGTACTCGGCACCCATGCGTGTGGCATCTGACAACGCCCGGCCCACGCACTCCCCCGGCACCTCGAGCTCAAAGTGGTACCACGGCTCCAGCAACACGTCTGCGCCGACCTCGCGCGCCTGCATCAAACCCTGGCGAATCGCGCGATACGTGGCCTGGCGAAAATCGCCGCCCTCGGTGTGTTTGGCATGCGCGCGGCCGCCCGTGAGCGTAATGCGCACATCGGTGATGGGCGAGCCCGTCAGCACGCCCAGGTGGTCGCGCTCCATAGCGTTGGTGAGTGCCAAACGCTGCCAGTTAAGATCGAGCTCGTCGGTCGAGGTCACGGTGCCAAACTGCACACCCGAACCCGCCGGCAACGGCTCCAGGCGCAGATGCACCTCGGCATAGTGGCGCAGCGGCTCAAAGTGGCCCACGCCCTCGACCGGCCGCGAAATAGTCTCCTTATAGAGAATGCCGCCGGGCTCAAACGCAACCGAAAGGCCAAAGCGATCGGCCAACACCCGCTGCACGACCTCGAGTTGCACGGCGCCCATCAACTGCAAATGGATCTGCTCAAGATGCGTATTCCAGCTTACGCCGAGCATGGGATCTTCGTCCGCCAACTCACTCAGCGCTTTAAACACCGCATGAACGTCGTGTTCGCCCGGCAGCACCGTATAGGTGAGGACCGGAGCGATGACGGGCGCATCGCCCGCGGGCTCCGTGCCCAGGGCGTCCCCTGGGCGAACGTGCGCAAGACCCGTCACGGCGCAAATACCGCCAGCAGCAACTTCTTGGGCAAGCTCATACTTCTCGCCGTTATAGATGCGTACCTGATCGACCTTCTGTTCCCACGCCTCGGCACTGGAATGCCCGCTGATCATCTGTTTTGCGCGCAGCGTGCCGCCGGTCACTTTAACCCAAGCCAAGCGCTCGCCACGATCCCCGCGGCTGACACGATAGACGCGCGCGGCAAACTCCGGGAGCCACGCCTGCTCACGCATCAGCGCGCATATACCATCCAGTAGCTCGTCAACGCCTTGGTCCTTGAGCGCCGAGCCGGCAAAGCAGGGAAAGAGCTTGCGCTCGGCAACCATGCGCGACAGCGTTGCGACAGAAAGCTCACCCGCTTCAAGAAACTCCTCGAGCGCCGCTTCGTCCAACGCAGCAGCGTCCTCCTGAACGGCGCCGCCCGCCAGCAGCTCGTTGGCATCCAGGCAGCCCTCGGAAAGACGCTGCCCGAGTTGTGCCAGCAAAACATCGCGGCCGGGATTCTCCAAATCGATCTTGTTGATGAAGATGAACGTCGGGATGTCATAGCGTGCAAGCAGGCACCACAGGGTTTCGGTGTGCCCCTGCACGCCATCGTTGGCGCCCACCACCAGAATCGCGTAGTCCAGGGCACGCAGTGTGCGCTCCGCCTCGGCAGAAAAATCGACATGGCCGGGAGCATCCACGAGCATGACGTGGGTATCGCCGTGGTCGAGCACGGCCTGCGACGAGAAAATCGTGATGCCGCGCTCGCGCTCGATCGTGTTAGTGTCCAGATGCGAATCGCCATCGTCCACGCGGCCACGCTTGCGAATGCGGCCCGCGTTGAACAGCATGGCCTCGGCCAACGTGGTCTTGCCGGCATCGACATGCGCCAAGATTCCAACGACCGCTTGCTTCGACATGGCTCTCCTCTTATTGCAAGCCCATCGCACGCGGCAACGGGCGTTCACGCTCCACACTGGATGATACAATTTACGGGCCGGTGGGCGAAGCGGGCCCTATCCCCCGACCGAGCTCATCGCCCCGCGTTGCCGCGCGGCGATTTTCGTAGGTTCGCGCCTTGCGAAAGCCGGCACCTCCCCTTTTTGTCTGCCCAGGTTCATCTGGGGCGGTAACAATGCGAGTCCCACAACGACGCGTTTTACCAAAAATGGCCCCACTCGGGGCCATTTTTTATTTGAGCTGGGTGATGATACGTGCCTTGGCTCCTACGCCTCGCGCAGCCAATCAAACGCGACACGCGCCGTGCCGTCGGACACATAGACGATACCGACACGCTCGAACCCCGCCTTGGCGATGGCGCCCTGCATGGGCAAGTTGTCCTCGTGCGTGTCAATACGCAGATGGTCGGCGCATTCCTTGGCAAAGGCAAACATCGCCGCCGCGATACCGTGCACGGTGCCGTCGGATGCCACGCGATGCAGCACGGCATACGGAGTGTCGCTGCGCCATTGACCGTCCTCAATCACGTCATAGCACTCGTCCGGACCCGGTAAAAAGGCAAACGTCGCCACCACGCGGCCGTCGACTTCGCACACGTAACTGCCACCAGCGGCAATATCGGCAGCCAGCTGCTCGGCCGAAGGCGTGCCCTCGGGCCACTGCGTGGCGTTGCCATGCGCGCGCATAAAGGCGCGGGCCGCGTCATAGATAGCCATGACGGCGGGAATGTCGGTATCGAGGGTTTTTCTGATCATCACGCGGCGACCTCACGTTTATTGGTATCACTTTGATTGAGCAATGATACCAACGTTTGGAGAGGAGCGCGAAGCAGATGGGGAGCAAAAAGCGAGCCGCCTGGTCAAAAGCCAAAAGCGAGTTTTTGGGCGCTGCCACCGGCGGCGATATGAGCGACCTGTTTGCACGCGAGGACGAGCGCCGCGACGCCCTGGACGCCGAGCGCGACGAGGCTTGGCGCTATAAGTCGTGCGAGCGCAAAAACCGTTACGACACACGCGCCGAAGCCGAGGCCGTTATGGCCGACTGCGAAAACCGCGGACGGCGTGGTTTGGCCTGCTACAAATGCGAATACTGCGGCGGCTGGCACCTGACGTCGCACCCTTGGAAATAGACCCCCGCATCGGCACGGCGCTGGCGAAGCGCCAGCCATCGTGCACAAGCTACGGGCGCGGCGGCACCAAAACATCGTAACGAACGGCCTTGCCCGCAAGCTGATAGCTCGGCTTAACGCCGGCAAGCAGCGGCCCCTTCACCGGTCGCTTGATAACGACCTTGCGCGGGTGCACCGCAAGCGCAGCTTCGACCAGCGTCTCCTCGTCGGCGCACGGCTGCTCCAGATGGTGCAAGAGCTGAAACTTCTTTTTCACCGCCGCGCTCTTGGTGCGCTCGGGAAACATGGGGTCCAGATACACCACGTCGGGAGCCGCGAGCTCGCCTTGCTTGATCAGCTCGGCCGTATGGCGAAGGCCGGCAATGCTGTCCTCGCCCGCATGTAAGCGCATGCGCGCCACAGCAGCCGCAAGCGCCGGATCATCTGCCGCGCGATCCAAGGCGTCCTTGAGGAGTGCCGCGATTACGCAATCCTGTTCATACAGATCGACGGTAAAGCCCGCGGCCGCCAGCAGCAGCGAATCCTCACCAAAGCCCGCCGTGGCATCAATCGCCCATGGGCGCTCGATGCCTTTTGTGCGCGCAACCTTTACCAGCAGCTCTTGCTGCAGGCGGCCCTGCTTGAGTCGTGGCAGCATGCGGCCAAAATCGGCGCGCAGTTCCATCGTGCCGTCGGTGAGCGTGAGGCCCTCGGACTTCCCGGTCAGCTCAAGCCCCGCGGCCCGAGCAACAGAAAAGGGATCGACGACGCCCATGGACACTCCTTAGCAAACAAAACGAATACATGGGCGCCATTCATGTCGGCACCCAACCGTCCGTTATTGTCCCACATGCGACATGGTCCACAGCATCCCAATGCAAAGCACCGCCATCAATCCCGTGCACACGGCAGCGATCACAGAATCACCCATGCGCCTTCCCAACGACCGCGGTTCACGCACTTGCTCTGGTCCGTACATCATGACTCCTCCTTAGACTCACTTCTTATCACGGCCTCATCATCGCAGCGCCGCACATGAGCTGCCATCGATTTGACTTACAGCTGGCTTTCCTTTTTGAAAGATTGCCCTGCACAGGCGAGAAGCGCTTTCTAACACACACGCCGTCACGTTGAACTACAATGTGCTTCACGATATGTGCAGCATATGGGACGCGCCAGACTGGCAGCGCCCGAATCGAAAGGACTACCTATGAGCGCAGCGCGCAAGACACTCAAAATCCTTGCCCTCATCTATTTTGTTTTGGGCATCGCCAGCCTCGTCATCGGTATCACCGGCATCGCAACCGGCAAATTTGAATCCGTCTACGGATCGAACGCCATGCTCGCCGCGGTCGTGCTTGTCGCCAAGGGCGTTATCGACCTTGCCGCAGGTGTTGCGGGCATCAAGGGCGCCAACAAGCCTTCGCAGGTGGATGGCGCGTTTAAGCTCGGCATCGTTGCCGCAATCGCCACGATTGCGCAGGCTGTGCTCACCCTTCCCGCGCTCGGCGGCAGCGCCGTCAATATTGGAGCCTTTGTCATCGTGGTCTACGACCTGTTCTTTGTTCAGCAGGCACACGACGTTAAGGCCGAGAACAAGGATCGTCTGTAGGCACCTGCCCCCACAGCTCCCTGCAGCCAAGCAACTTAAAAGGGCCGATCGCGCATCTCCGCGGTCGGCCCTTTACGTTTGCCCAGATAAAACCTGCCAAAATAAACCTGTCCCTTTTTGGTAGGTTAGTGGCGGTACTCGGCGATGATAAAGTCGATGTCGGTTTGAAGGGTGTCCAGGTTTGCCAGGCGCTCTTTATCGGCAGGGCGCGTGCGGTAGTAGTACGGCGTCATTTGGAACACCGCCTCGATGTCAGCCTGGGTCTGGAGCGTAATGTTCGCAAACACCCGCTGCGTTCCGACCAACTCGAGTTCGGTGGTCTGTGGCAGCTTTTCGTCGTTGAGATATGGCGTGTCGTAGAGCACCTCCTTGAGGCCAAACAGATGCCGAGCACCCGGCACCACGGTGTAGAGCGAGCCCTCGGGCGCCAGCACGCGGGCAAACTCACGCTCGTTAAAGGGAGCGAAGAGCTCGGTCACCATATCGAAGGCGCCATCAGCCACGGGGATATCTTTCATGTTGGCCACGAAGTACGTCGCATCGCCGCGCTTGGCGGCAAGGCGCACCATCTCCTTGCCCAGGTCGAAACCGTAAGCATCTACGCCCGGCACCGCGCCCATAGCGCTGGTGTAGTAGCCCTCGCCGCAGCAAATATCGAGCAGCGTCATGGGGCAGTTCGTAGACGCGGCACGTCCAGACACCCGCTCGCGCACCAGCTCGACCATCGCATCGCGCAACGGCGCGTAGTATCCACGGTTCAGATAGTCACGACGGCTGCGCGCCTGCGACTTGGGATCACCCATGGAGTCGCCGCTCTTGGACGAGCGCAGCAGATAGAGATAGCCCTCGCGCGCACGGTCAAATCGGTGTCCGCCCGCGCATGCAGCACCGCGCTCGTCGTCCACCAACGGTTCATGGCAAACGGGACACAACAACATGGCAACTCCTTAGCGCGAACAACACAACGCCCACCATTGTCGCACGCCTTCCCCACCTAGTCATAGAAGAGACAAGGAGTGTCCCCAGCTGCCGACAGAAAAGGAACGTCCCTAAGTGCCGGCTGGCTGCATTAGGAGTATCATCGTCTGCGCAAATAAGCACGAAAGAGCATATTAGAGATTGAGAGCGTATGGCAGACACCGCATCTAAGCACATTGACATGACCACCGGCTCGCTATGGCGCAATATTCCCCTGTTCGCCTTCCCCGTGGCCGCCACGAGCATCTTGGAGCAGCTGTCGAACCTCATCGCCACGGTCATCATCGGTAACTTCTCGGGCGACCAGGGAACCCTCGCCATGGCGGCGGTCGGCTCCAATGTTCCGCTTACCAGTCT
>CAUHIY010000011.1:0-25542 GCA_959606405.1 uncultured Collinsella sp.
TGAGCGAGGGGCGTGCCGTTGTCAAGCGTTCCATGGAGCGTAGCCTTGCTATGGATATCGCGAATGCCGTGGTTGCGTATCCCCATGCCGACGTGACCCTTTCGTGTGAGGGGCACATCTACACCATGAGCGGCAACGATGCGTTCGTCGACCATTTGCGCTATGTGGTCCACTGCGATGTGGCGGTGGTCGACCGTCCCGAGGACATCGACGAGGATGTCATTAAGATTGGCTTCCAGACGCCCGAGGTGGATTATCCGGCGGCCCGGGAGTATTTCGAGCGCCTCTTTGGCGACCGTGTCGATGTGATGACGTCAGGAACCGCATGGACGGACCTTATCGGTTTCGGTTCGGGCAAGGGCTCCGCGCTTGCCGATTACGGTCGTATCCTGGGGATTTCGCCCGATGAGATGATGGCATTTGGCGACAATGAGAACGATCGCGACATGCTCAACGTCGTGGGCCATCCCTATCTGATGGAGAGCTGCAACCCCACCATGCGCGGTATCAACGATCGCGTTCGTTACGTGCACACGGTCGAAGAAGAACTGCGCCGCCTGCTCGCCGAGTAGGTTTTCGGGACATGCCTAGAAATGTACTGTTTGCTGTAACGGATGGGAAAGTAGATTTGCAGGCATGCCCCAAAGGCTACCGGCAGTCGGGGCAGAGTCCCTCAAAGATGGTGTAGTGCGAGCTGACGCTCCATCCGATTTGTTCGGATGCCCTGGCGTCGAGCTGGGCATCGAAGGGGAGCGGCACGTCGATGACGCGGCTGCACGAGGTGCAGATGATATGTGCGTGCGGCTCGATGGTGCGATCGAAGCGGCTGCCGCCCGGCGTCTTAATAGAGAGAATCTCGCCGGCGTCGGCTAAGAGATTGAGGTTGCGGTAGACCGTGCCGCGGCTGATCTTGTCATCCTGTTCGCGTACGACATTGTAGATTTCGTCGGCGGTGGGATGGTTATAGCTTTGGCGCACAGCGTCAAGAACCAGCTTTCGCTGCCTGGTATTCCTTCTTTGCACCGCCATGCGCCTCGCCTCTTTTCTGTAAACGGCATGAAGCAAATGATACCTTATTTAGAACACAATACTAATAGCGAGGGCTAAAACCATCCTCGTTGGCAAGCGGGGTGCGAGCTTGGGCGTCTACAAGGCGAAAACGTGTCCCCATGCGCTCATAGGAGGCATGAAGCGCCTCGAGCAGAGACACGATGTTTGTCGGCGTGCCCTGTAGCTCCATCTCAACCGAGCCGTCTTCCATATTGCGCACCCAGCCGGTGAGGGAGCGCGCCTGTGCGAGGTTGGTGTTGGTGAAGCGGAAACCGACGCCCTGGACTTGCCCCTCCCACCGCAGGAAATAGCGCTGCGGGGCGTCTTGAGTGGCCTCGTCGCTTGCGAGCACGGTGAGCCTGCGGCGCAGCTCGAGCTCGACGCCAGAGAGCTTTTGGGGTTCGCGGCTGCCGCCGGCGACGCTGGAGAAGAACGTATCGAAGAAGCTCATCGCTAGGCCTGCTTGTTTGCGTCGGCCGGGAAGGTAATGCCGGCCTGCTGGCGTACGGCATCCATGATGCGCAGTGAGACGAGCGTGACATCGCGGTAGTGTCCGAGCTCGTGGCGTCCCGCCGGGGTCTCCCAAATCTCTTCCTTAACGTTATCGATACCGCCGATGGCGGTGATAAAGTCTGTGAGTTCGTATTCCATGGTGTTGCTCGATTTGGGAAGGTCGAGCACGCGGCCGTTGTCGCCCTGTTCGCGCGGTACCTCGGTCGCCGAGCCGCGTACGACGTCGCCGCGATAGTCGATGCGGACGTTGCGGGGCGTGGACAGATGGTCGATCTGGATAGTGCCACGCTCGCCTTCGATCTGCGAGGGCAGCAGGTCATTCGTAATTTTGGAGTGCGCAAGCTCGACGGAGATACGGCCACCGCCGTAGCTGGCGAGGATGGAACCGCAACCGTCGATGGGGCCGTGCGTGAGCTGTCGCGTGGCGGGGTCGAGCAGAGTAGCCATGCTCGTAAGGCCGGAGGGCATGCCGAAAATCTCGACCATGGGCTCGACGGTGTAGACGCCGATGTCCATGAGGGAACCCGATGCCATATTGCAGTCAAAGATATTGGTGGCGCGCCCCGCGAGAACCTCGTTGTAGCGCGAAGAATACTTGCCAAAGCGCAACGATGCACGACGAATGGGCGCAATCTCGCCCAGGGCGTCCTCGATGGCGTGGAAAGCGGGGTCATGGAGCGGGCGCATGGCCTCGAGGGCTACGACGCCCGCCGCCTCGGCTGCGCGAAAGACCTCGAGCGCCTGCGCCTCGGTGGCACAAAAGGGCTTTTCGACGATAACGTGCTTGCCGCCGGCGATACAGGCGAGCGCCTGCTCGTAGTGGAGCGCATTGGGGCTGCCGATGTAGACGGCGTCGACGTCGGCAGCGGACGCAAGCTCGTCAAGCGCGGTGAAGTAACGCTCGCCGCCGTGCTTAGTGGTGAAGGCGGCGCCGCGATCTGCATCGCGCGAGAGCGTGCCCACAAACGCGGCTTGGTCGTTGGCGTTGACGACCTGGATAAAGTCGTCGGTAATCATGGATGTGCCGATGGTCGCTATACGCAGCATATATCCCCCTCGTGCCGTTCGGTTTACAGGATGAGTGTAGCGCGAGGGGGCAGGAAATAGCGTGCGAAAACGCCGTTACAGGTCGCTCTCGTTAAAGCCGGTGTCGATATCGAGGTTGCTGCCGTCGGCCGCCGTGGTGGCGAGCTCATCGCAGCGCTCATTGAGCTCGTGGCCGGCGTGACCCTTAACCCAGATGAACTCAACCTTGTGCTTGCTTTTGGCGGTGAGTAGGCGCTCCCACAGATCGCGGTTCTTAACGGGCTGCTTGTTGGCGGTCTTCCAACCGCGTTTTTTCCAGCCGTCGATCCAGTGCTTGTTGAAGGCGTTGACGACGTACTGCGAATCGGAATGGACTTCGACATCGCAGGGGCGGTTGAGCGCCTCGAGCGCCACGATGACGGCCATGAGTTCCATGCGGTTGTTGGTGGTCTTAGCGTAGCCGCGCGAAAGCTCGGAGGTGAAGGTCTTGCCGGCGGGGTTGGTGTATTTGAGCACGGCGCCGTAGCCACCGCGTCCCGGATTTGATCGGGCCGAGCCGTCGGTATAGATGATGACCTTCACATGGTTCCTTTCGTTGGGTACGTTTCGTGTGAGTGACCATTGTAGCGCCATGCCCGCCGGGGGCTAGCAATCTACGATTTCTACCCCGTCTTCCGACAGTTAGTTGGCATGGATGATGCGGTTGAGCTCGTCGAGGTATTGCTGCAAGAGGGGAGAGGGCTTGCGCTCGTCGTGCATGATATAGCCTACGCGCATCGTTGGGGCGTCTGCTAACGGGATCGATGCCATACCCCATTGCATTTCATTGGAGAGGACGCCGGTCGACAGGGTGTAACCGTTCGACGTGATAAGTAAGTTAGTAAGTGTTCCGCGGTCCGAGATTCGTATGTTGCGGTCGCAAGGGATATAGCTAAAAGGTTCCTCGGCGTAATAGAAGGAGTTTGAGGTTCCCTGCTCAAAGCTGTAGCGCGTATAGGGTGTGAGGTCGGCAAGGGACAGCTGGGGGCGGCGTGCGAGTGGGTGGCGCTCGCTAACGAAGACGTGGACCGTCGCGTCGAATAGGGGATGGAAGCTTGCACGGGCATCGGCGAAGGCCTTCTGCAGAACGCGGGCGTTAAAGTCATCCAGATACAGAATGCCGATATCGCTGCGAAACGCACGGACGTCATCGATGATCTGCGATGTGGTGGTCTCGCGCATGATGAACTCGAACTTGCTGTCGCGGCAGCGCTCGACCACGTTGACAAAGGCCTCGACCGAAAAGGCGTAGTGCTGGGCGGAAATGGCGAGGCGGGCTTGCGGGGTGCCGCCGTCCTCGTAGCGTGCCTCGAGCATGTCGGCCTGCTCTACGACCTGGCGCGCATAGCCCAAAAGCTCGGTGCCGTCGTTGGTGAGTGCAACACCGCGGCTAGAGCGCGTAAAGATTTCGATATGGAGTTCCTGTTCCAGGCTTTTGACGGCGTTGGAGATATTGGACTGTGCGGTATAGAGGCGCTGAGCTGCGGCGTTGATCGAACCGGACTCTGCCACGGCGATCAAAAAGCGAAGCTGCTGGAGGGTCATCGGCATCCGTCCTTTCGATTGTTATCTAAAAAACCGATAACAGGTTAGCGCTTTTAAGTGATTGACCGAGCGAAGCAATGCCCGTACTATTCAAAACACACAAAGGCGGTAGGTAATTAAGCCAACCACGGAACCGGGATGCGAAAGGAGGCCCGCATATGAATTGCTTGCCAAGACGAATGCCGGGCTCCTGTTTGCGCCCGTTGGCGTGATCAGGAGACAGCGACTTACTTCTCTCTTTTTACTTACTTTCGTTCGATCAAGGAGATCATCATGAGCCAGTTCATCAACAATCCCGAGCACACCTTTGGTTTCGATACCCTGCAGTTGCACGTTGGCCAGGAGGGCGCCGACCCTGCATCCGACTCCCGTGCCGTGCCTATCTACCAGACCACGAGCTATGTGTTCCGCAACTCCCAGCACGCCGCCGACCGCTTTGGTCTTGCCGACGCCGGTAACATCTACGGCCGTCTGACCAACTCCACCCAGGGCGTCTTCGAGGACCGTATCGCCGCACTCGAGGGTGGCGTGGCAGGTCTTGCCGTCGCCTCTGGCGCTGCTGCCATCACCTATACCCTGCAGGCTCTTGCCCAGGCCGGTGACCACGTGGTGGCTCAGAAGACCATCTACGGTGGTTCCTACAACCTGCTCGAGCATACGCTCTCCCAGTTTGGCGTCGAGACCACGTTTGTTGATGCTCATAACCTGGAAGAGGTTGAGGGTGCCATCAAGGACAACACCACGGTCATCTATCTCGAGACGCTCGGCAACCCCAACTCCGACATCCCCAACATCGACGCCATCTCCGAGATCGCCAAGAAGCACGGTCTGCCGGTTGTCGTCGACAACACCTTCGGCACCCCGTATCTGTTCCGTCCGCTGGAGCATGGTGCCAACATCGTCGTCCACTCCGCAACCAAGTTCATCGGCGGCCACGGTACCTCGCTGGGCGGTGTGATTGTCGACGGCGGTAACTTCGATTGGAAGGCGAGCGGAAAGTACGCCCAGATCGCTGAGCCCAACCCCTCCTACCACGGTGTTTCGTTTGCCGAGGCTGCCGGTCCCGCCGCCTTCGCGACCTATGTCCGCGCTATCCTGCTGCGTGACGAGGGCGCCTGCATCAGCCCGTTCAACGCCTGGGTCCTGCTCCAGGGCACCGAGACTCTGTCGTTGCGCGTTGACCGTCATGTCGAGAACACCAAGAAGGTCGTTGAGTTCCTGACTGGTGACAGCCACGTCGCCAAGGTGAACCACCCGAGCCTGCCCGAGCACCCCGATCACGAGCTCTATCAGAAGTACTTCCCCAACGGCGGTGCCTCGATCTTTACCTTTGAGATTAAGGGTGGCCAGGAGGCAGCTTGGAAGTTCATCGATCATCTGCAGGTGTTCTCGCTGCTCGCCAACGTGGCCGACGTCAAGTCACTCGTCGTACACCCGGCTACCACCACACACTCCCAGCTCTCTGCCGAGGAGCTCGCCGAGCAGAACATCACGCCCTCCACGATTCGTCTTTCCATCGGTACCGAGAACGCCGAGGATATCATTTGGGATTTGAAGCAGGCCTTCGCCGCGCTGGACGAGTAGGGCGACTTGTGCAAGGACCCCTTGCGACTCGATAGGTATAACTGCATAAAATGCCTGCTCAAGGCGCCTGTGCGAACAATGGTTGCACAGGCGCCTTTTTTGCATAGAGAGGGTGCAAAAACAGGGTTTTTGACACGCTTTATGCATTCGAGTTATGGAAAACTCCTGTTGAGTGGATGTGAGTTTTACGCAATTGACGTGCGCCTTTTGAGTAAAACCGCAGGTCGCGATTTGCTCGGGGTACTATGCAGCGCGATCGAATCACACGCAGCTCAAACGCAGCAAAAAACGCACTACGGAGGTTTCCAGCTACATGAGGATCGATTCACGAAAACCGAAAGCCGCTGCCCTTTCCGCCGCTCTGACCGTGGCACTTTTGGCGGGCGCCGGCGCAACTGATGCCCACGCGGCAACACTATCCGATACGGTTGGATCTACGCCGTCCGAGGCGACGCTGGTGCAGCCCGTCGACTACCGCGGCGACGGTTATGGCTCTATGCAGGAGTGGAACGCCTCGATGGGGGCAAAGCGCGATTCCCTGGAGATGCGCGCTCAGATCATTATGAATATGTATGGCGACTATGCTACCGATGACGAGCGCGCTGTGTTGCAGGGCTGCATCGACGGTGCGGGTAGCCTGTTGACGATGGGGGAGGTCGACGCCAAGTCGACCGAGCTCGACGAGCTTCGCTCCACGCTCGAGGATGCCAAGCGCGAGGCGCTCGAGGCTGCCGCAGCCGAAGCCGAGGCCGCTGAGGCTGTTCAGGCTTCGTATTACAACGCCGGCTCCGGCTCGTCTTACGCGTCTGCTGCGTATTACGCGAACGGCTCGGGCCTGACGCGCTCGAGCGGCGTCAATAACTATAATGGCCGCCGCGAGACTTATTACAGCAGCAACGTGTTGTATCACCACCGCACGGGCGAATGGACGCAGGATTCCGAGGGCTTTTGGCGCGATTCTGATGGTTACTACGTCGTGGCCGCGGGCGATAAGGCACAAGGCTCCACGTTTACCGGTTCCAAGGGCGAGTGCAAGGTCTATGACTCCGGCTGCGCAGCCGGAACCACCGACTACTATACCGGTTGGTAATTTTTCTGCATCACGGATATTTGGCGGACGGGCGTCTTTACCGAGCTTTAGGGCAACGTAAGGACGCCCGTTCTATGTATGCGTTTGAGCTAACAGAGCGCTTACCGTGGCAGTACGCCGCGCATATGGGCGCGGGGCACACTAGTTCATGAGAAATAAGGTCTTTCTCGTGGAGGAAGTGATCTTGTGAACGCTCGAGATATTGCCATTGCCGCCGTCGCATTGGTGCTTGGCTGCCTTGGTCCTACGGCCGCGCTCGTTGCGGGCATGCAGGGGTCTTGTGGGGCTGCCTCTATCGTGGTCAGTGCGTTGATCGCGGCCGCACTGCTGGGAAGTGCGGGTGTAGTCCTTTGTCGCGACGATGAGGACCAGGCGTCGGAGTCGCAGCTCTAACCGTCGGGACATCGACTACTGGTTATAGATGAAGATGAAAGCCGCCGTAAGGGGAGTGCTCCTTGTGGCGGCTTTGCTGTTGAGCCTGTTGACGTGGTGAGCCGGGCGCTACCAGCTTTTCTCGATATCGCGGATGCGCTGATAGAGCCAATCGTTTTGCGGCACTTGGATATCGTGTTTGGCGGCCAGGCGGCAAATGGTGCCCGCGAACTCCTCGACTTCGGTTTTTCGTTGTGCGATGCGGTCCTGCGCCATCGAGGGCATACCGGCGGGGTCGATTCCCTCGATGAGGTGCACCATCTGCGTCAGGTCTGCCTCGGTCAGCTCAATGCCCTCGGCGTTGGCGACCGCAAGCGTTTCGCGCATGGCGGAAACAAAGCAGCGACGCTGCTCGGAGCCCGGCTCCGTGGCGCTTCCGTAGGTCCCGCTGTAGGTCATGCACGTCTGGTTGATGCCGTCGTTGAGCATGAGTTTGACCCACATGCGGTGCGCAACGTCGCTCTCGACGGTATGGGCGATGCCGCAGCGCGTGTAGAGCTCGTCGATGGCGGTGACGGTTGCGGGCTCGGTGCCGGCCGCCGCGCCAAAGCGGATTTCGCCAGTGTTGGTAAAGGTGAGCGCGCCGTCGAGGAACACGGCATCCATGCCCTGGCAAATACCAAGAACGGTATGCTTCCAGCCAAAGCGCTCGGCAATCTTTTGCTCGCTCGTAATGCCGTTACACAGCGAGGCGATGAGCGTATTGGGTCCCACGACGCGCTCCATAGTCTTGAGTGCTTGGTTGAGTCCCGTCGTCTTGACCGTGAGAATGACCAGATCGGCGGGCGTTGCCTCGCTGGCGCGGACGGACTTGAGCGCACAGGGCTTGCCATTGACGGTGAGCGCATCGCCCGCGTGACGCTCAAAACGGGCGTCATCCATAACGTATTCGACGGCGTCGTTGCCGAGTGCCTGGGC
This sequence comes from uncultured Collinsella sp., assembly GCA_959606405.1. Lineage (GTDB taxonomy): Bacteria > Actinomycetota > Coriobacteriia > Coriobacteriales > Coriobacteriaceae > Collinsella. The sequence goes on from CAUHIY010000011.1 coordinate 8,198, forward strand.
GATCATACTGCCGTAGAGTAGCCCGACGCCGCCCTTGCCGATAAAGGTGACCTTGTTGATCTGCATGTGAATTATCTCCCCATATAAAAGGCGCCCGCGTAAGGGGCGCCTGATGGATTGTATGCCGCCAGCGCACCTTGTGTATGCAGGGTGGCGATTTTTAAATGAATGGACGCGCGAAGCTTACGCTGCGGGGCAGACCGCGAAAACGCGTGCGGGATATCCAACGCCATCGCGCACCTTGGGGAAGGTGCAGAAGATGACGGCGCCTGTGGCGGGAAGCTCGTCCAGATGGTCCATGACCTCGATCTGATAGCGGTCGACCGAGAGGATGTACTGCTCGCCGGGGTAGGGGTAGGCGTCCTCACGTGTGGTCACGGTCGCCTCCTTTCATCGGGCTTTTTGCTGATGTTAAAGCGGTGTCGTGACGGCTCGATTTCTGCTACGTTACGATACATTCTCGATTGCGATTCCACGATGTTTCGGCTGCGTGACCATTGTGTTTCGCCTTGCCGGGGCGCTGATGGCGAAGGGAGGGGCCGTGCAATACCGTGTTGACCCCAAAAGTGGTAACCGAATATCCGCTCTGGGTCTGGGATGCATGAGGTTTCCCGGTGCGCCGGGACACCCCGATGCGAAGACGGCCGATGCCATCATCTCCCGTGCGGTAGAGCAGGGGATTAATTATCTGGATACCGCGTATCTTTATCCCGGTAACGAGGTGTGCGTGGGCGCCTCACTTGAGCGCTTGGGGCTGCGTGACCGGGTGTTGCTGGCGACTAAGTTGCCGCACGCTTCGTGCAAGTGCGCAGAGGATTTCGATCGGTTCTTCGACGAGCAGCTGCGCCGTTTGCGGACTGACCATATCGACTATTACCTTATGCACAACATCACCTCGCCCGCGCAGTGGGAGCGCGTGGTAGCGTTGGGTATCGAGGACTGGATTGCGCACCAAAAGGCTGCGGGGCGTATTCGCCAGATAGGTTTTTCGTACCACGGCAGTGCGGCGGACTTCCTCACGATGCTTGACGCGTATGACTGGGACTTTTGCCAGATCCAGTACAACTACGCTGGAGAGCGATACCAAGCGGGAACGGCGGGACTCATGGCAGCCGCCGAGCGCGGGCTCGCGGTGTTTGTGATGGAACCGCTTTTGGGTGGACGCCTGGCGGGCAAACTGCCTCCGCGGGCCCGCGCCGTGCTCGATGACGTACGCGATCCGTACCTGAAGACGCCGGCTGCTTGGGGCCTTTCGTGGGTGTGGAACCATCCTCAAGTCACGATGCTGCTTTCGGGCATGACCGATACCGCGCAGGTGGACGAGAACGCGGCATTGGCGGATTGCGCGCTGCCGGATTCGATGACGACAGAGCAGCTCGATACCATCGCGCGTGTGCTGGGAGAGTTTGAAAAATCGAATCGCGTGCCCTGCACGGGATGCGGCTACTGCATGCCGTGTCCCAAGGGCATCAATATTCCCGGTTGCTTTGGCGCCTACAACGCGAGCTACGCACATAGTTGGTTTACGGGGCTGTCTCAATACTTTACGGCGAGCGCGGTGCGGACGAACGAGCCCAAGCTGGTGAGCAATTGCGTCAAGTGTGGCAAATGCGCACGTCACTGTCCGCAGCACATTGATATTCCCGAGCGTCTCGACGATGTGCGCCGACGTTTCCAGCCTGGCCTCGTAACGGCCGCGCTTAAAGCCTTTTGCAAAACGCGCTCCTGATGCCCCTTTTATAACTTGCGGTGGAATAGTTCCTGTTTGCGGCAGAATAGGGGCCAAACAGGAACTATTCCACCGCAACTGAGGGGGGCTGTCGTGGGCCATCGGGATTCATGCGATGATTTGCGCGAGGTTCGTTGGGGCGTTTTGGGCGCTGGGCACATTTCGCATCGATTTGCATCGTCGCTCAAGGAGGTGGACGGGGCACGGCTTGTGGCTGCCGCCGGTCGCACTCCTTCGCATGTTGAGGAGTTTTGCAGGGCGTTTTCGATTGATGCCGCGCACAGTTATGCCATGGCTGACGATAGTGGTGATGCGGCTTATGATGCGCTGATTGCCGACCCCGATGTTGACGCAATTTACTTGGCTCTTCCACATGGCATGCATGCGCGTTGGGTCTGTCGCGCACTGCGCGCGGGAAAGGCCGTACTGTGCGAAAAGCCGGCCGTTTTGAATGAAGAAGAGGCTCATGCGATCGCCTCCGTTTCCCGTGAGCGCGGTGTGCCGTTTATGGAGGCGATGAAAAATCGGTTTTGTCCGATGCATACTCGCGTGAAGGGCTTGCTTGCGTCGGGCGAGCTCGGTCGTATCGTCTCGATCGAAAGCGTGCAAAAACTTGATTATGGTGAGCCCCCTTCGAGTTATCTGCTCGATCCGTTGCAGGGTGGTTGTCTATATGACATGGGCTGCTATGCGGTCGGGTGGTTTGAGGATCTGCTTGCGGGTGCGTGCGATGTTTCGTCTCGTGAAGTTCGCTGGCGTGACGTATCGGGCGGCCGCGTGGATTGGGCCGATGAGATCCATATGAGTGTCGGCGGTATACCCATTCATATGGCGTGCGACGGCAAAGCAGCATATGAAAGCCGTTTAACGATTGCCTGCGAGCGGGGCTCGTTGGAAATCGAGCGCCTCCATCGCCCCGAGCTCGCCCATGTGAAGTACTTCGACGGACGAATGCTCGAAATAAATGCCCCGTTTGAGGTCGATGATTTCTACGGCGAAATCCAGCATGCGACCCAGCTCATCCAGGCGGGGAAACTCGAGAGTCCCGTCATGCCCCTTGCCGCCACACAGCGCTGCGCGCGCATTATCGATGCAATCCGTCTAGCCCTCTAGGACTTGGCGCTGACGCGTAGGGGATCATGGCGCCGGCGCCCGTAGCCGTAGTGCTTGGTGACCAGCATCTCTGATGCCCCTTTTATAACTTGCGGTGGAATAGTTCCTGTTTGCGGCAGAATAAGGCATCGACAGGAACTATTTCACCGCAACTGATGAGGGGGAGCTGGGGATGCTGACGATCGGGTGTCACCTATCCACGACGAAGGGCTATCGGGCAATGGGGGAGACGGCGCTGTCCATTGGCGCCAATACCTTTGCATTCTTTACGCGCAACCCGCGCGGCGGCAAGGCGAAAGACCTTGACATGGATGACGTGGCGGCCCTGCGCGAGCTTATGGAGCAAAACGACTTTGGCCCGCTCGTGGCTCATGCCCCGTATACCTATAACCCCTGCTCGGCCAAAGAGCGGGCGCGCGAGTTTGCCCTGGAGGCCATGGCAGAGGACCTGCGTCGCATGGAAGCGCTGCCCGGCAACTACTACAACTTCCATCCCGGTGCGCATGTGGGGCAGGGCTCCGACGCCGGCATTCAGATGATCGTCGACACCCTGTGTCAGGTGATGTTTGAGGGTCAGCAGACGACGGTGCTGCTCGAGACTATGGCCGGCAAGGGCACCGAGGTGGGCCGCAGCTTCGAGGAGCTGGCGCTCATCATCGAGGGCGTTGCCGACAAACGCCCCGAGCTGTCGGCCAAGTTGGGCGTTTGCCTGGACACCTGCCATGTGAATGATGCCGGCTATGACATCGTCCACGATCTTGACGGTGTGCTCGACGAGTTCGATCGTGTGGTGGGTATCGAGCGCCTGCGCGCCATGCATATCAATGACTCCAAGAACCCCTGCGGCGCCCATAAGGATCGTCACGAGTGTATCGGCAAGGGCTACCTGGGTAGTGAAGAGTTTGGCGGCGGTATGCAGGTTATGCAGAATATTGTATCGAATGGCCGCTTGCGCGCCTTGCCATTCATTTTGGAGACACCGAACGAACTTGCAGGTTATGCGGCTGAAATCAAACTGTTAAGGTCCTTGCAGCAGTAATGGCTGCCATAAAGTGGAGTGCTCCATTCACGTTATGGGTTTGTTTCAATCAGTTTTCTAATTGCAGATTCTTCCAAGCGGGTGCATAATAACCCTCAGTTTTTGCAGACCTCTGAATCACATGGGGTCATTGGAAGGAGACTGATTATGAAGCTGAAGAAGCTTGGCGCATTTGCCGCCACGGGTGCTATGGCGCTCGCCCTCGCTCTGACGGGCTGCGGCTCGTCCAACGCCACCTCTGGCTCTGATGCCGGTTCTAGCAGCTCTGACGACGCTAAGGTCGAGAAGGTCGACGGCTCCAAGGAGTACGCGCTCGTCAAGGACGGTACGCTGACCGTCGGCACCTCTGCCGAGTACGCTCCGTTTGAGTACAAGGATGACAACGGCGATTATCAGGGCTTTGACCTTGAGCTCATCAAGGCTATCGGCGACAAGCTGGGCCTGGATGTCGAGTACGTCAACAATGACTTTGACACGCTGGTTCCGGGCGTCGCTTCGGGCGCCAAGTATGACGTCTCCATCGCGGCTATCACCGACACGCCCGAGCGTGAGAAGGAAGTCACTTTCTCCGATTCCTATTACATGGACGATCAGGCTATCGTGACCAAGGTCGATAACACCGACATCACGGCCGACAACTACAGCGAGAAGCTCAACAACACCGACGCCACCATCATCGTCCAGTCTGGCTCGACCGCCGAGGCCTTTGCCCAGGAGAACTTCCCCAAGGCCAAGATTGTCCCCTACAAGGACGCCACCGAGTGCTTCAGCGCCCTGCAGTCCGATAAGGGCGACGCCGTAGTCACCAACCGCTCCGTTGCTAGCCAGCTGACCGCCGAGCAGTTCAACACCTGCCAGACCATCAAGCAGGTCAGCACCGGCGAGGAGTACGCCATCGCCATCAACCAGGGCAACACCAAGCTCAAGGACGACATCAACCAGGCCATCAAGGACCTGACTGACGACGGTACCGTCGACGCCCTCATGGCTAAGTACAACATCAAGTAAAATAACTACTTGATTGCGCGCGGGCCCTTTCCGTTTTGCGGAGAGGGCCTTTGTGCTTCTCTTGACGGAGAGCGTTTCCGTCTCGTTTTGCCGGCAACTTCTACGATAGGAGCCACCTTGTCTCGATTGAACGAAGGGGCCGCGGAGCAGCGTTTTCCACTGCCCGCCTTGCTCCAAAAGCTAGTTTGCGTCATGGCCGTGGCGCTCGCGCTGGTGTGCGCGGGGGCATATGCGCCCACGACCGCCCAGGCGCTTGAGACCGCAAAGATTACCGCCCGACCCAACACCGGTTCGGGCAGCGCTGTGGTCGGCGGCACCGAGACGCGCATTACCTGGGAGGTCCAGGCCGATGCTGATGAGGAGCTGAGCGGTCTTTCGCTGACGTTTGTCGACGGCGCGACGTTTGGTACCGATGACACGCGATTGACGATGCTCTCGGGCGAGGACCTCATGGATCGTACGCCCATGAAACCCACGTGCAAGGCTGACGGCCAGACGCTCAAGATTGACTTTGGCGAGACAGCGCCTGCCGGCGGCTTTTTCCGTGTCGAGGTTTACGGCGTGACGTTTCCCGTCGAGGGCGGCGATGAGGCCTTTAGCGGAACCTATACGCTCGCCGACGGTTCGACCAAGAAGATTTCCAAGATTCCTTCCGTCGAGATCAAGGGCGTGACGGCGTTCGATAACTTCCTGGCCGACCTTAAGGAGCAGCCGTGGGTCGAGGCCTGGAACTCCAATATGTTCCTGCGCCTGTTCCTGAACCCGGTCATTTTGGTCCAGAGCCTGCCGATCGTCTTCAAGGGCTTCCTTATGTCGCTCTCGATCGTGCTCGTGGCATTTCCGTTGGCCATTCCCTTTGGCTTTGCGCTGTCGCTCATGCGCATTTCCAAGTCGCGCATCCTTCGTTGTCTTGCCGGCATCTATGTGAATATCATCCGCGGCACGCCGGCGTTCCTGCAGATTTACATTGCGTTCTTTGGCCTGCCGCTTGCCGGTGTCAAGGTTGACGACTACGTCTTGGGCGTTATCGTCATGGCCATGAACTCGTCTGCGTACCTGTGCGAGATCTTCCGTGCCGGTATTCAGTCGATCCCCAAGGGTCAAAACGAGGCTGCTCGATCGCTGGGCATGAATGCCTTCCAGACACTGCTCTACGTTATGATTCCGCAGACGTTCCGCAATGTCCTTCCTACGCTGACCAGCGAGTTTATCCTGCTTTACAAGGATACGTCGCTGCTCGCTGCCGTGGGCGTGGTCGAGATCGTCATGAACGCCCGTACCATCGTGGCCACGACGGGCTCTATTACGCCGTATGTGGTTGCCGCCCTGTTCTATCTGGTCATTACCCTGCCGCTTGCGCGCTTGGTGAGCGGTCTTGAGGCGAGGCTGCTGGGTACGGCCGAAACCAAAAAGAAGCGTCCCACCAAGAGCGCCGGACAGGTTGTCGCGACGCCCGCCGACCATATCGCTGGTCTGTAAGGAGGTTCTATTATGAGCGAAACCAATAACTCGAACGAAGTCGTCGTCAGCATCAAGAATCTCCAGAAGGCCTTTGGCGATAACGTAGTCCTGCGCGACATCGATCTTGATGTGCACAAGGGCGAGGTCGTCGTGGTCCTGGGCCCCTCGGGCTCGGGCAAGTCGACGATGCTTCGCTGCATCAATCGTCTGGAGCATCCCACGAGCGGCTCGATTGTCGTTGAGGGCGTGGACGTGTGCGCCAAGGGCGTCGACCTTAACAAGGTACGTACGCATCTGGGTATGGTGTTCCAGCAGTTCAATTTGTTCCCGCACCTGTCAGTCAAAAAGAACGTCATGCTCGCGCAGCAGAAGGTACTCAAGCGCAGCAAGGAAGAGGCCGAGAAGATTGCCGTCGAGGAGCTGACCAAGGTCGGTCTTGCCGAGCGTATCGACTTTATGCCGAGCCAACTCTCGGGCGGCCAGCAGCAGCGCGTTGCCATCGCCCGCGCCCTGTCGATGAATCCGCATGTGATGCTCTTTGATGAGGCCACGTCGGCGCTTGATCCCGAGCTTGTCCGCGACGTCCTTGGCGTCATGCGCGACCTGGCGCACGACGGTATGACCATGATCGTCGTGACGCACGAGATGGGCTTTGCCCGCGATGTCGCCGACCGCGTCGTCTTTATGGACGGAGGCGTCATTGTAGAAGAGGGTACGCCGAGCGAGGTCTTCGACCACCCCAAGAGCGAACGCACCAAGGCGTTTTTGGGCAATATCTCGTAGCCGGTTGATGTAACTGCCGTTATTAAAGAGCGGGGGCTGGACTTGAATCCAGCCCCCGCTCTTTTGTAGGGATGGGGATGCGCTTTGATGCAGGCTCTTTTGGAGGTCCTGGGTTCGTTATGCGAGCTCGGCTCCGAGGGCCTTGCAAGCGGTCTCGCCCTCGTCGTCGGGCGCGTCGTAGCAGATGGTGGAGTCCACGACGTTGACGCCGGCCTCGTCGGCGTCGGCCTTCCAGTTGTCCATCCACTCGCCCTCGGCCCACGAATAGGAGCCAAAGAGGACGACCTTCTTGTCGCCGAGAGTCTCCTTGACCTCGTCCCACATCGGCTGGAACTCATCGTACTCGAGTTCCTCGGAGCCCATGGCGGGGCAGCCGAAGGCGAAGGCATCATATTCGGTGGCCTTGTCGGCAGAGAAGTCGGCGCAGGGGATGACCTCAGTCTCGGCGCCCGCGGACGTGGCGCCTTCGGCGACGAGGTTTGCCATGGCCTCGGTGTTGCCTGTACCGCTCCAGTAGACGACGGCGATCTTGCTCATATGTCTTCCTTTCGGTTGTGCGGCGTGCGGCCGCGTTTTGTATGCTCTATCGGGTTGCCTGGACAAGTTGTCCCAGGGTGCAGCCCTGTTGATAGATGTAGGTAAGGTATTGCGTGCATGCGCGATAGGAATCGAAGGTCGTGAGCGCCTGCTCAACGTTTGTGTATACCTTCCATGCGCCAAAGACCTTATAGTTTTCGCCGTGCTGGACGATAAACTGATGGACATCTTCGTAGGGATAGCCCAAAAAATAGCCAATTTCGTGGGGGAACTCGCACATGCACCCCGTATCGCAGTGCCTATTTCGCGCGAGCGCGCAGACGCTGCCGTTATAGGCGCTCTCTGCGGCATTGCTGCTTGCCAGCGTGATGCGCGCGGCGAGATGCACCAGGGACGCGGGCAGGTTGTGGACATCGTAACCTTCGGCGGCAAGCGCCGTCGTGGCGCGGGGGTCGGAGAGGTATCGCATGAGGTCTGCAGGGCGGTACACATAGATGAGCGCTCCGCAGGGGCGCCAGACCAAAACGCTCATATGGATCCCGAGTGGCTGGAGCTCGCGGTTGCATTGGGCTATGACGGCGAGCAGGCGAGAGCGTCGCTCTTCGATATGGGTGGCGCTGGGTTTTCCGTTTTGGTTGGCGTAAACGCCGGGATAGGTAAAGAGCGATGCCGGCTTGATTCCCGCGAGCGTGGGGGAGCAGTTGCGCACGACTGCTGCCTGAAACGTTGGGATGTCTATGGTTCGAGTCACGGTGCTCCTTACGGATCTAAACTGTTAGCCTAGGAAAACTTATACACGAAAGTAAGCCATGGTCAACAAAAAAGTTTGAAGAGGGAAACTAATTGACCGAACAGACATGATTTTGGGTTAAGATGGGGACACCCCATGGGGGTATCTAGATAGGGCTACTTGAAAGGGGAACGCATGAGTGACTTGCTCAGCCCTGCGAATCTCATCGTGTTGGCCGTCATTGCCGTCGGCATGTTTTTTGGACTGCGTCGCATTGTCGCTTCGACACACGGAAAGAGCTGCTGCAGCGATGGCGCGAGCGGTAAGAAGGCCAAAAAGGTTGTTGTGGTGGATACCGATGCATCGCACTATCCCTATAGCGATGAGCTGCTCATCGGCGGCATGAGCTGTGACGGCTGCGCTCAGAACGTAGCCAATGCCCTCAATGCGCTGGATGGTGTGTGGGCAACGGTGACGTATGCGGATCACACGGCACGCGTGCGCTCTAAACGGCCGATTGATCGGGGTGTCCTTGAGGCTGCCGTGAGAGATGCGGGTTACTACGTCATGACGCTGTAGGCCTTGCCTTGGATGCGCGTCCTTGTCTAGGCTCGTCCGCGTAGCTCGATGTCCTGGATGTCGTCGAAGTCGATGGCGATATCTTTGAGCTTGAGGAGTTTGAAAGCAGGGAGCGCCTCGTCGAGGATGCCGGTGCGGCTGCGATAGCCGTATGTATCGTAATAGGTGACACGAACCAAGTCGCCACGCTTGAGGCCCTCGAGCTTTTTCGAAAGTTCGAGGGCTTTTTCTTCTGTGAGTTCGCATTTTGGCTCGGCGGTGATCTCTTGTTTACGCACGAGCTCGTAGTATCCCGTGAGGGCGGCAAAGGGCATAAACTGCGCGGCACGGCCGGCACGGACGGTGCCGTTGGCGGTGAGCTTTGGGTCGGCGGAGCGACGTCTTCCCTCGGGGTCCGCTAGGCGTTCAAAAGGTGTCGGTGGCCGCATCGGCTGTTGTTGGGACTTAGGCACGATGTCCTCCAACTTGTTCGTTGCGTTCGCGCGCGGTGGCGCCGGCGGTAAAGCTTAATCCCTTGACGAGCGCGTTCTTGCCGTACTTGCCTTTCACGGCCAGGACGGCGCGCGCCAGGTCGCGCTCGCGCTCATCGGCCTCGATATCGCTGAACAGATCGATGGTGGCAAATTCCTCGGGCATGAGGTTGCCAAATCCCAGGTTGATGCGCTTGACCGGTCGTTTGGGATCGACAGTCTGCGCCCAGAGCTCATCGAAATAGCCCATGATCTTCTTAAACGAATTGGTACGCTCGGGCAGCTTTCGCGAGGCGTTAGAGTGCGCAAAGAGTGCGGCATAGCCACCGCGCGGTTTGCCGCCATGCTCTCCCACAAAGATGCCATCGATTGCCTGCGCTTCGCGCACCAGGCGACGCCGTTCGTCATCGCGCTGGACGGGCTTGGGCGCACGGGGCGCGAGCTCGGGGCCGGCGGTTGCGGTGGGTTCGATACTCGATGTGCTCGAGCGCAGGTGCCCGCATCCGTCCACATACTGCGCTGTACCGCTGGCGTCGAGGCGGCGTATGTCGGCGCGTTCGCTCGCGTAGCCCACAAAGAGCGAGATGCTGTCGCAGACCACGTGCTTATCGACCAAGTCTAAAACGGCGTTGTCGACCATCTCGCGCAAGACGGTATAGGCCTGTTCGTAGGCATAACCCTTCGAGAGCACCTGTCCTGTGGTGGTCGAAGTTGCCTGCGGGCGATAGGCTTGGATATCGGCGATGGTTGTCGGCTCGCGTCCGAAGGCGTGATCGATAAGATATTCGGCATTGACGCCGAGCTCGTCGTAGAGCAGGTTTTCGTCAAGGGCGGCGACGCCCATCAGGTCGTAGACGCCATACTTTTCGAGTCGGGCTGCCACGCCGGGGCCGATGCCCCAGATGTCGGTGATGGGGCGATGGGGCCAGATCTCCTTGCGAAAGGTCTCGTCGTCGAGTATGCCGATGCGGCTGGGTACGTGCTTGGCGGTAATGTCGAGCGCTACCTTGGCCTGGAATAGGTTGGGGCCGATGCCGACCGTCGCCGTGATGCCGGTGCGCGCGAGGACCTCGTCGCGCAGCGTGCAGGCGAACCCTTCCGCATCGGTGTGATAGAGGTCCAGATAGGGCGTCACGTCGATAAAGCACTCATCGATGGAGTAGACGTGCACGTCCTGGGGGCTGACGTATTCCAGATAGATACCGTAGATTTTCGCCGACACCTCCATGTAATGCTGCATGCGCGGTACGGCCGTGATGTAGTCGATGCCATCGGGAATTTCGAACAGACGGCAGCGATTGTGTATCCCGAGGTCCTTCATGGCCTGTGTGATGGCGAGGCAGATGGTCGTGCGTCCGCGTGATTCGTCGGCAACGACCAGGTTGGTGGTGAGTGGATCGAGCCCGCGGTCCACGCACTCGACGCTAGCGTAAAACGTCTTGAGGTCGATGCAGACATAGGTGTGACGCTCGTGCCCCACGCGTCCTCCCATCAAACACATGTTCTTATCGAATGCATGTTCGATAATACCCGCTCATCCGGACATCGTCAAAACCTGTCCCTTTTTGGCAGGTATGGTCGTGCGGTTGGATCGGGTTTTTAACGCAGCTCTAAAGAGTGCGAAACAGCTCGGAAAACCTTGCTTCGTAGCATGAGCCTAACGATTGATACCGCCTATGCGCACGGAAGGGTTGTGGGAAAGATGGTCAATTATGGGTTAGGTATGCCGACACGCCTTGTTGCGGATGGGGACGTGGCTCGCTGGTGCGGACGATTGGTCGCTCACTACGGTGGCACCAAGGCGCTGGTCGTGTTGGGCGGTGACAAACATACGCACGATGAGCTCGTCTCGGCGGCGCTCGGCTCGCTTGATCGAGCTCTGCTCGAACGCGTGCTTTTTCGCTGCGGCTTGGTCGGGGGCGACGGGGGAGACGATTTGGTCGATGAGGCCGTAGCCCTGGCGACCGACGAAGGCGTGGACTTTGTCCTGGCGATTGGCGATGCCGATACTGCCGGCTTTGCGCGCGAGCTCGCGCGTCGCATGGCGGCGCTCGATGCCGGCGAAGACGGCTTTGTGCCTTATGGATGCATTGTCTCGGAGGGCAAGGTGCCTGCTGTCGTGGGCACCGGCGAGGTTCCCGTTTTTGCCATTATCGCGCCCGAACTGCTGGAGGGCATCGGGTCTCCTTTGCGTGAGTTGCTCGGTAGCGTCTGCGCTGCGGCCTAATATCTGCCAGGAAGGGACAGGTTAATTTTGGTAGGTAAAGCGTTTGACCTGCCAAAATTAACCTGTCCCTTTTTGGTCGGTCGCCGTTTAGGGGCGGATTGGCAACGCTCGCTGATTACGGTCTTGACCTGCGCTAGAATAGGGTCATCTGATTATCCGGGCGCATGGAGGTATGCGCCCGTATGTTGAGGAGGACTTTATGGCAACTGTTGCCGCACCTATCGACGCTACGTCGACCGCCGCTTGGAAGGCGCTCGAGGCCCATCAGGAGAAGCTCGAGGCCGAGGGTATCGACCTTAAGGCATGGTTCGCTGCCGATGCGGAGCGCGTGAACAAGCTGAGCTTTGACGCCGGTGACCTGCACTTCGACCTGTCCAAGAACCTGGTGACCGATGAGACCGTCAAGCTGCTGTGCGATCTTGCCCGCGAGGTGAAGCTCGAGGAGCGCCGCGACGCCATGTTCTCCGGCGAGCACATCAACACCACCGAGGACCGCGCCGTCCTGCACACCGCGCTTCGTCGCCCGGCAAGCGAGAAGGGCCAGCTCATTGTCGACGGCCAGGACGTCGTCGCCGACGTGCACGAGGTCCTCGACCGCATGTATGCCTTCGCCGAGCGCGTGCGCTCCGGTGAGTGGAAGGGCGTTACCGGCAAGAAGATCGAGCACCTGGTGTCCATCGGCATCGGCGGCTCCGATCTGGGCCCGGTCATGGCTTACGAGGCTCTGCGTCCCTATGCTGACGCCGGTATCGACTGCCGCTACATCTCCAACATCGACCCGAACGACCTGGCCGAGAAGCTCAAGGGCCTGGATCCCGAGACCACGCTCGTGATCATCGTCTCCAAGACCTTCACCACGCTCGAGACCCTCACCAACGCCCGCGAGGTCAAGACCTGGATGCTCGAGCAGCTCAAGGCTCAGGGCGCCATCGACGGCTCCGATGAGCAGAACGCCGAGGCCGTGGCAAAGCACTTCGTCGCCGTCTCCACCGCACTCGAGAAGGTCGAAGCCTTCGGTATCGACCCCGCCAACGCCTTCGGTTTCTGGAACTGGGTTGGCGGCCGCTATTCCGTTGACTCCGCCGTGGGCCTGTCGCTGATCGTCGTGCTCGGCCCCGAGCGCTTCCAGCAGTTCCTCGAGGGCTTCCACGCCATCGACGAGTACTTCTGCAACACCCCGCTCGAGAACAACGCCGTCGCGCTGATGGGCCTGCTCAACGTCTGGTACGTCAACTTCTTCGGTTCCAAGAGCCACGCCGTGCTGCCGTACTGCCAGTACCTGCACCGCTTCCCGGCCTACCTGCAGCAGCTCACCATGGAGTCCAACGGCAAGCATGTCCGTTGGGACGGCAGCGCCGTGACCTCCGACACCGGTGAGATCTTCTGGGGCGAGCCCGGCACCAACGGCCAGCATGCCTTCTACCAGCTGCTGCACCAGGGCACCGTGGTGGTTCCGGCCGACTTTATCGCTTTCGCCAACACTGCCAACCCCGCAACCGACAGCGGCCAGGATGTCCACGAGCTGTTCCTGGGCAACTTCCTGGCCCAGACCAAGGCGCTCGCCTTTGGTAAGACGGCCGACGAGGTCCGCGCCGAGGGCACGCCCGAGCAGATCGTCCCGGCCCGTTGCTTTGAGGGCAACCGCCCGACGACCTCGATCTTCGGCGACACGCTGACCCCGTTTGCGCTCGGCGAGCTCATCGCCCTGTACGAGCACATCACGTTTGTCGAGGGTACGGTCTGGGGCATCGACTCCTACGACCAGTGGGGCGTCGAGCTGGGCAAGCAGCTTGCCAAGCAGATCACCCCGGCCTTCCACGACGACGCCGCCAAGGCCGAGCAGGACGCTTCGACCCAGGCGCTCATCGAGTTCTACCGCGCTCACCGCAAGTAGTCGCTGCTGTTAACGCATCGCGCCTTATAGTCAGGGGCCCGTATCCTATCGGATTCGGGCCCCTTTGCTTTTCCGTGGTCCCGGGGCGCACGGCCTTTGTGGAACATCGCCGGGGCGCCGCGCGCTGCGAGGGCCCTGCGTCTAGAGCTCGGCCTCCGCATGGCCTCGCTGCGCCTCGGGCAGCTCCCCGTAGAGCGGATGGTCTTCGAGCCTAAAGCGCTCGACCTGTTCGGGAGTGCAGCCGCGCACAAAGAGCCACGAGCGATCGATCGGCGTCGCCATGAGCGTGCTGGGCAGCGCGTCGGCGCGGTCGGAAAACACCCGGGCACTCTCGGGATCCTGGAACGCCAGCACCAGATGCGTGTCGCAGTTGCCCATGATGGAGTGTGCGCGTGCCTCGCCATAGAGCGCATCGAGCTGGTTGGTCGACTGCAGCAGCAGCGTTGCCCAGATGTTGCGGCTTCGGATAATCGAGAGCACGTTGTCGATCTGGGGGATCTGCAGATTTGCGAAGTCATCGAGCATAAAGCGCACGGGCACGGGCAGGCTGCCGTCGGGCTGCCTATCGGCCTCGCGAATGAGGCCCATAAACGCCTGCGAAATAAAGAGGCCGGTCAGCGGATCGAGATTGCGGTCAATATCGCTCACGGTTACAAACAGGGCGCAGGGGGTGTGTCCCATGGAAGCGAAGTCCGCCTGATGGCACTCACGATAGAGCTGTGCCGCACCGTCGAATCCCAGACACATGACCTTTTCGGCAAGGATGCCGACGATGCTCGCGTGCATGCGCTCGGCATTTTGCGTAATGGCGTAGCGCCGCCATAGCGAGAGGGCATAGCTTTGGGGGTCGGTCGTGATCAGGTCGTCAAACAATCGACCCGTGGCACCGTCCTGCAGGTGCTCGATCAGCTTGATGACCGAGCTGATCATCTGCTCGTCGGCGGGTAGCTGTTCGGTGACGTAGGCGATAAGACACGACAGCAGGTTTGCCGCCGCATGATCCCAAAAAGGCTGGTTGTTGTCCTCGATGGGGCAGATGGCCTTTGCCACCGAGAGGATGTCCTGCTGGTTGGGCCTGCCGTCCGCCTTGCGGCGAATGTGCCTCAGGGGGTTGTAGCCGCAGCGTTCGATGCCGGGCGCAAGGGCCGGGACGGTGTTGAGGTCGGCGAAGTTGAGACATTGCACGCGGTAACCGTGGGCTGCCAGCACGGGTCCCACTTCGCGACAGAGCGTGCCTTTGGTGTCGAGCACGATGTAGCTTGCGTTCATTTGCAGCAGGTTGGGCTTGAGGACGTTTCGGGTCTTGCCGGCTCCCGAGGGGCCGATCACAAGTGCGTTGTTGTTGAGTCCCGTTTGGCGGGTGTCGCAGGAAAGCGTTCGATCCTTGGCGAGGATGGTGGACGATGCGGACTCAGATGCGGCGAGGCGGCTGGCGAGGTTAGACATGGGCGACCTCCTTGGTGGTCGAGAGGATTTCGTGGGCAAAGCCGAGCTCGACGGCGCGCTCGGCCGAAAGGTAGGTGTCTTTTGCAGTGAGGGACTGGATGCGCTTGGGCGTGAGGCCGCTGCGGTCCGAGAGGATTTGCGTGAGGGTCTTGCGGGTCTGCATGAGACGCCGGCTGGTTTCTTGCAGCGCAAGTGCCGAGCCGCCTGCCCCCTGGGGGATCAGCGGGTCGTGAATCATGAGCTCTGCATGGGGCGCCATACGGCGATCGTCGCCGCCCATAAAGATCACGGCGCCCATGGACGCGGCGAATTCCAGACAGACGGTGCGGATGGGGCACGATGCGAGGCGCATGGCGTCATAGATCGCAAGGCCCGATCGCACGCTTCCGCCGGCGCTGGCGACAAATATGGTGATGGGGCGGCTGGGGTCGGTGGCATCGAGCAGGCGGATCTGCTGGCATAGGTCGTGGGCCATCGGGGTTTCGATGTTTCCCATGACGGAGAGCTCGCGACGGGCGAGCATCTCATCGTAAATGCTGGTGAGCGTGATGCCTCGGGCGGATTCACGCATGGTGAGGGGGCTGATGATGGGGGAATGATTGGTGTCCATGAGGACTCCTTTCTGTTGGTTGTGTTGTGGAATAGGATTGTTGCCCGCGGAGGGGCTGGCGGACTACAGGGTTCGTCCGAGCCTGAGATCGAGCTCGGTTGTGGGGCAGACTGCCTGTTCGTGCGGCTCGCAAGCGCCAAGGGCTCCAAAGCGATAGAGCGTTGCGGCGGGCGTGGTGTAGGCGAGCCGCAGCTGATGCTCGACAGGGGCACATCCGTCATTTTTGTAATGAGCCGCGTAGTACTGCGCGATGCTGGCGTTCATCTCGCTGCCATTGCGATGGCGCTCAAACTGGCGTCTGCAGGTCTCGATGATCTTTGCTACCGACTTGGGTGCCGTCGCGGGAACAAGGGCGAGATAGCCCTCAAATAGCTCGTTGATGCTCAGGAGGCACAGCAGGTCGATTAGCGTCCTTATGGCTGTTCCCTCGGCAGAAAAATGCGCGGTCATGCGGTTATATCGGTTGCGGTCGACGATGGCCGCATGGGGTCTTGGAGTTTTCTGCCCCGTGGTCCCGGGCTTTTGCCGCGCCTGTGTATTGAGCTCGACGTTGCAGCGCTTGAGGCCGTCCAACGGAAGGAACAGTGCGGTGCGCAGGGTGTTCCGCTTACTTTCGAGTTCATGACGCTCGTCGGGTTCCCATTCGAGCTTGAGTTTCGTGTCGAGCGCCGTAAGCATATGGGCTAGGCAGCCTACGGTAAGAACGTACGAATCGTTGTCGCGTTTTGGGGCATAGGGGTCTGTCAGCTTGCGAATGTCGGGGTCGCCCATGATCTTTGTGCAGCGCTTCAGCAGTTGAGGGTGGTCGGCCAAGATCGTCGCGAGCGGTAGCGACGCGTAGTTCTTGATGGTCGCGGCGGCAAAGGCGGCGTCATATTCGTTTGCATATGCTCGCTCAATGCGGGCATCCAGAATGCTTTTCTTATCGCCGTCTTCAGCGTGGTGGTTTGTCATAGCTTCTCCAATCGGTTGATGTTCGTGCTGTTTGTTGATGTGTTGGTTGTCGTGAGTGATGTGCTTGCCGTGGGTGATGTGCTGACGTTGGGGTGCTATGCGGTTTTCAATGAGCCCGTGAGGCAGTTGCTGCAGGGGCGGGATGGAACGGCCCATGCAAGGCGGAAGGCATCGTGCTCAAAATCGAGACAGCAATGCCCTGGGTGCCCCACATGTGGCAGTTACCTCATTAAGTTGTCACTGCGTTTGGGGTTGTACTTTGCCGATCTTCCTTCTCTTACACGCTAAAAACTGAAACTTCATATGCTCGATCTACTTAAAACCGCAACGGCGGTCTTTTATCAACTTATATGTCGGAACGTGGCTTTGCAAGTACTTTTTTGCGTTTGTTTCAAATGGGGTGGTTTTGCAACCGTCACGCGCCACGCTATGCGAACGTGCCCCGGCTCGGATAAGATGGTGAGATCGAGTTCTACCGCGCTCACCGCAAGTAGTCTTTGTTGCTGAGATAGGTCACGGCCGAAAGGGGCCCGTATCCCAACAGATACGGGCCCCTTGCTATTTAAATGGGCATGAGGGTGTATTGAGGGGGGATGTCTTGCTGTCGACATCCGCGTGCGGTGCCATTCGCTGTCTGTAAATATACGTTTACAGCTAATTTCATACCACTTGTCGGAATGCGGACGCTGTCCTTGCATGCCGGGCGTACATTGAACGTGGTTTTTCGCGTGAAACCACGAATCGGTTGTCAGTCCTGAACAAGGA
>CAUHIY010000012.1:0-24533 GCA_959606405.1 uncultured Collinsella sp.
AAACTAGGCCGCCCGCGCTCTCGTACACTTACGCGGGATGCGTCGTTTTCTATTGACATTGTATCCCGAATCGCCCCGCCGATTCGGGACATTTTGAAAACTCAAATATGGGCTTAGGCGCGAACGGAATCTCGTTAATTCCGAAAATTATGTATAATTCCAATATAAACTGGAATCGAACGAAAACAATGGAAATGAACGAAGCGCTAATCTACTTACAAGAAGCACTAGGCCTCTCCGCCAAGGCCAAAACTTGGCCTGGATCCGCACGCTTGCCGCTGTATCTGCGGGCGATTGAGGTCCACGCTGTTGACGCAAACGGTTTTTCGTTTTTGCTTGCAAGTTTGCCTACTGGCGTCGGGCTTCCCGAGGCTAAGAGGGTCTATAGTCAGCTAGCCTTGCGTGCGGAGACTCCTGTTGTCGTTTCGTTTCCTGATGCCGATGCACGTCAGCGCAAAGCATTGGTCGCACAAGGGATTCCGTTTGTTTGCCCCGGCAGACAGGCTTTTCTTCCATTTATGGGCACGGCCTGCACGGAGAGGGGCAGTGTCCGGTTTCGCAATCACGCGACCAAGATGTCACCCAACGCGCAGGCTGCCGCAATCTGGGGAGCAGCCCAGGAGCCATATCGTCCCTATGACCTTTGTCGTGCACTTGGGATCTCGGCAAGCCGCGCGAGTGAGGCCATAACCGAGCTTGTTGACAGGGGACTCGCGAGGCGCGAGCGTCGCGAGCGACGTGTCGTCGTGTTCCCTGTTGCCGTTGATCTTCTGCTCAGCGAGCACATGGCAGAGCTCTCCTCGCCTGTCTCGAAGGTCTTTTTTGCAAGGAAGACGCCGCAGATCGACTATCTTGTTGACGCCGGGGAGACGGCGCTCGCTGCGCGTTCGATGCTCGCTGCGCCGGGCATGGAACAAAAGGCCGTCTTAAGAAGTGCATGGCGTCAACTGAGCGACCTCGAAGTCGCAGATGGGGAGTTGCCGGATAACGAAACGGCGATGATCCAAGTGTGGCGCTATGCGCCCGTGTTTGCCGACTCCTCCTGCGTCGATGACATTTCGCTTGCGCTATCTTTGGCGGCAATCGACGATGAGCGAATTCAGCTCGAAGTCGATCGCATGTTTGGAAAGGAATATCCATGGCAAGAAGCGCTGTAGAAGGTCTCCAAGAATTCGAACCGTAGGCGGCGTTTCGGTCCTAGCTGCGTTGTCCGGCGCATGAGCTCGCTAATCGGCTATTATTTGTTTAGACAACTTGAGTTGTAGAGGAGTGACCGGCGATGGTGCAGGGCGCCAAACATATGAAGAGCAATAACGCCGCGGACAGTGGCGGCTCGAGCCCTCAACCAAAGCCCAAGCGCCGCCGCAAGCGACTGCCGCGCTGGGCCGACCGGCTCATCACCATCGTCATCATCCTTATTGGCGTGGGCCTTATGACTTGGCCGTGGATCTTGGACCGGCTCGAGGCCTCGGGCGTGTTCAACCAGATCAGCACGGTGTCCAGCACCGTGGACGCGCTGTCTGCCGAGGAGCGCGAGCGCATCCTGCTCCAGGCGCGCTCCTTTAACGAGCAGCTGGCGGGCGAGGCCACCGAGCTTCCCGCCGACCAGATCGAGCCCTACGCCAAGCAGCTCATCTTTGACCGCGACCCCATGATGAGCTGGGTCGAGATCCCCTCCATCGACGTGAGCATGCCCATCTACCACGGCACGAGCGAGGAAGTCCTCATGGCGGGCGTCGGCCACCTGGAGGGCACGAGCCTGCCGGTGGGCGGCACCTCGACGCATTGCGTGCTCACCGCGCACTCGGGCATGCGCAACCTGAGCATGTTCGACGACATCCACTCGCTGGAGCCCGGCGACCTGGTGCTGCTGCACACCATGAACAAGACGCTCGCCTACAAGATGGTGGACTCCGAGGTGGTGCTGCCCGAGGAGGTGGAGTCGCTGACCATCGAGCCCGGCGCCGACAAGGTGACGCTCGTCACCTGCACGCCCTACGGCGTGAACGACCACCGCCTGCTGGTGCATTGCGTGCGCGCCAAGTACAACAAGAAGGACGTCGACAAGCAAAAGTCGCTGGCCGGTCGCCACTGGGGCAAGCGCGAGTTTGCCGTGCTCATTGTGGTCGTAGCCATTGTGCTGTTGCTGCTGGATATCGTGATCCACGCGGTCCGCAAGCGCCGCAAGGCCAAGGCCTCGGCATAAGACATTCTCCAGAACCACCACAAAGGGGACAGGCACCTTTGTGGTGGTCGGGGCTTTCAAACCATCACAACATTCGATGAAAATCGCGATTTTGACGAAAAGCGTCGAATGTTGTGATGCTTTTCGTTGTGGTCGAGACGGTTTTCGCTATGGACGGTACGGTTTTCGCTACGGACGGCGCGGTTTTCGCTGCAGAATCGTCAGCCCGCAGCCTGCCAACCCGCCGCCCTCGTTACGTTTTCGCTGCATTTGGGTAAAGCGCCTGCTCCAAGCGGCGTTGCCTTGTATACTAGAGCGGTTTATCTGTTATGCGGAAGGGAGCGCCTATGGCACTCAGCGAGAAAGACGTGCGCGGCATCGCCGAGTACGCAAAGATCGCACTGACCGATGACGAGCTCACCCAGATGACGTCCTACATGAATGACGCCGTCCAGATGCTCGAGCCCGTCCTGCAATATGACTTACCCGACGTGGAGCCCACGTTCCATCCCATCGGAAGCCTGTCCAACGTGATGGGCGACGACCTGCGCGAGCCCGAGCGCGACCTGCCGCTCGACGTCGCGCTCGAAAACGCCGGCAGCGCGCGTGAGCGCTACTTCCGCGTGCCGTCCATTTTGGGAGAGGGGGAGAGCGAGTAATGGCGCTAAGCTTCGATTCCCTTACCGCCGCCCAGATCGCCGCGGGCGTTGCCGCCGGCGACTTTACCGCTACCGAGGTGGCTCAGGCCTCCCTTGCCGCCATCGAGGCGCGCGAGGGCGGGGTCCAGGCATTCCTGCAGGTGGCGCCCGAGCTTGCGCTCGAGGCCGCCGCGCGTGTGGATGCCGACCGTGCCGCCGGAAAGCCGCTGCCCCCGCTCGCGGGCGTGCCGCTGGCCATTAAGGACAACATGAACCTCGTGGGCACGCGCACCACCTGCGCTTCCCGCATGCTCGAGGACTACCAGAGCGTCTACACCGCCACCTGTGTCCAGCGCATGCTCGACGCCGGCTGCCTGCCCATGGGCAAGGCCAACATGGATGAGTTTGCCTTTGGCAGCTCCACCGAGAGCTCGGCGTTCCACCGCACCAACAACCCCTGGGATACCGAACGCGTGCCCGGCGGCTCCTCGGGCGGCTCCGCTGCCGCCGTCGCCGCGGGCGAGGTCGCGCTCTCGCTGGGCTCGGACACCGGCGGCTCCATTCGCCAGCCGGCGTCGCTGTGCGGCGTGGTGGGCTTTAAGCCCACGTATGGCGCCGTGAGCCGTTACGGCGTGGTTGCCTTTGGCTCGTCGCTCGACCAGGTGGGCCCCTTTGGCCGCACGGTCGAGGATGTCGCGCTGGCCATGAACGCGCTTACCGGCGCGGGCCACGATCCGTACGACTGCACGAGCCAGGATTGCGCCGTCGACTTTACCGAGCATCTCAACGACAGCATCGAGGGCAAGCGCGTGGGCATCATCCCCGCGTTTATGGAGGCCGAGGGTCTGACGCCCGAGGTCAAGGCCGCTGTTCAGCGCGCCGCCCAGGAGCTGCAGAACCAGGGCGCCGAGCTGGTCGAGGTCGACCTGCCGCACCTGGATGCCGCCATCGCTGCCTACTACGTCATCGGTCCGGCCGAGGCGTTCTCCAACCTGGCTCGCTTTGACGGCATTCGCTACGGCTATCAGGAGGAGGGCTGCGCCAACCTGTCCGACCAGAGCTCGCTTTCGCGCGCCCACGGCTTTGGCGCCGAGGCCAAGCGCCGTCAGATGCTCGGCGCCTACCTGCTGAGCTCGGGCGTGTACGACAAGTACTACTACGCCGCGCAAAAGGCCCGTACGCTCATCACGCGGGACTACGACGCCGCGTATGCCAAGGTGGACACCATCCTCATGCCCGCCTCGCCGCGCACGGCCTTTAAGTTTGGCGAGATCAGCGACCCCACGCAGATGTACCTCTCCGATCTGTACACCATCTCGCTCAACATTTGCGGCAACGGCGGTATCTCGGTGCCGCTGGGCCTGGGCGAGGATACTCATCTGCCCGTTTCTGCCCAGCTGGTGGGACCTGCCTTTAAGGACCGTCAGCTGCTCACGTTTGCCCGCGCCCTGGAGCGCGGCTTTGCCGATGCCGACACGGGTGCGCCCGCGCTTTCCGTCGCGCCCGATTTTGCCGGGAAGGGAGGCGAGCTGTAATGAAGGAGCTTTCCGAGGTCCTGCAGGATTGGGAGGCCGTGATCGGCCTGGAGATCCATACCGAGCTCACCGCACTCGATACCAAGATGTTCTGCAACTGCAAGCTCAGCCACGATGACGAGCCCAACGCCAACGTGTGCCCGGTGTGCCTGGGCCTGCCCGGCGCCCTGCCGGTGCCCAACAAGCGCGCCATCGAAAGCATCGTCAAGGCAGGTCTCGCCACCAACTGCGAGATCCAGCGCCACTCGATGTTCTACCGCAAGCACTACTTCTATCCCGATATGGCCAAGAACTTCCAGACCACGCAGGGTCCGGTAGCCTTTGCCATGTACGGCCACCTGGACCTGGACGTGACCGGTCGCGGTGCCGCCGAGCGCCCCGACTGCGCGTTTGGCGAGGCCGAGGCCCAGAGCCTGGCGAGCGCCTCGGCCAACGCCGAGGGCCTGTCCACGTCCATGACGTCGACCATGCGCGAAGGCAATCAGCGCGCCGGCCACCTGGCCAGCTACGATGCATCCAACCTGCAGATGCCCGAGCGTCGCGAGGACGGTTCCTACACGGTGCCCATCCGCATCCTACGCATCCACATGGAGGAGGACGCCGCAAAGATGGTGCACGTGGGCGGTGCCGAGGGCCGCATTACCGCCGCGGCCGAGTCGCTCGTCGACTACAACCGCTGCGGCACGCCGCTGATCGAGCTCGTGACCGAGCCCGATCTGCGCACGCCCGAGGAAGCGCGCCTGTTTATGGAAAAGCTCCGTCGCATCTTTGTGACGCTGGGTATTTCCGACTGCTCCATGGAGAAGGGCTCCATGCGATGCGACGGCAACGTGAGTCTGCGTCGCCGCGGCGAGACCAAGCTGGGTACCAAGACCGAGCTCAAGAACCTCAACTCGTTTAAGAGCCTGCACGACGGCCTTGCCTACGAGATCTGCCGCCAGGCCGAGGTGCTCGAGGAGGGCGGCATCATCTATCAGGAAACCCGCCACTGGGAACCCAGCCGCAAGCGCACCGTGGTCATGCGTGTGAAGGAGACGGCCGACGACTATCGTCTGTTCCCCGATCCCGATCTGGCGCCGTTCGATCTGGACGACGAGTTCATCGACCGCTGCCGTGGCGAGATTCCCGAGCTGCCCGATGCCAAGCGCGCCCGTTTTGAGGCCGATTTTGGCATTAAGGCGGCCGACGCCGAGCAGATCGCCGGCGACCCCGAGTTTGCTGAGTTCTTTGAGGCCGCCGCTGCCGGTATGGCTGGCAAGGAGGCCCAGACGGTCGCAAACTTGCTGGTCAACGAGATGATCGCCTACCTTAAGGGCGCGGGTGTGTCGTTGACTGAGTCCGGCATCGCGCCGGCTCAGGTGGCGGCGCTTGCCAAGCTGCTCGCGACCGATGCCATCAGCTCCAACCAGGCGCACGAGGTCTTTGAGGCCATGGCCCAGACCGGCGACGACCCCAACAAGATTGTCGACGAGCGCGGCATGCGTCAGGTGAGCGATGCCGGCGCGCTGCAGCCAATCGTGGACGAGGTGCTGGCTAACTGTGCCGATCAGGCGCAGCAGTATCGTGACGGCAACCAGAAGGTCATCGGCTTTTTGGTGGGCCAGTGCATGAAGGCGAGCCGCGGCAAGGGCAACCCGAAGCTCTTCAACGAGTTGCTGAGAACGTCGCTCTCGTAGCTGCGAGGCCGGGGAAGCCCCGAGTCGCCGGGGTATTTCCTCCAAATTTCAAACAGTCCTATGCAAGACGAAGGCCACATTTAGTGGCCTTCTTTGCATGCGGAACTCATTTGGAGCAAACACCCCGGCGACTCGGGGCTTCCCCGGCCAGATGACTCGGCCGTTCGGGTCGGGCGGGGCTGAATGGAATAGAGTGAATGGGCGCGCTGTTGGCGCGCCCATTGTTTTGAAGGGAACTCATTGAGAGGCAAGGCCCTGCGCCCGGCCCCTCGGTTCCGTGACGACTCGGCCGTTCGGGTCAGGTAGGCTGGATTGAATTTGGTGAATGAGGGTGCCGTTGGCGCCTTCATTCTTTATATATGCTGGGAGCGCCAAGCGGTGGGGGTGGTGCCGGTGTGTTGCTTGAAGGCTTGGGCGAAGGCGGCCTGCTGAGGGTAGCCTAGACGCTCTGCGACCTGCGCTATCGTGAGCGAGCTATCGGCCAAAAGGTCCTGTGCTCGCTCCATGCGGCGTCTGCGAATGTAGGCACCCAGGGACTCGCCGGTTTGGGCCTTAAAGGTGGCGCATAGCTTGGAGCGGCTTGTGTAGAGCCTCTCGGCTACCTCGTTGATACCCACACGTCTGCCTTTGTCGAGCGCGCGCTCAATCATTGCCGTTGCTTCTTCGGCAATGGTTATGCTGGCGCGTGTGTCTGCCGCCCGCCGCGCCTGCTTGTGGGCCGCGCGCGAACAGGCGAGCTCCGCGACCATGGTCTCCACGATGCCTTGCATATAGACGTGTCCGCCTACGGTGCGGGCGCGGTCCTCGTTAATCCGGCGCAGCGTGTGGCAGATGGCAGACGTCGCCTCCTCGTGCCACGACTCGGCAAACGCTTCAAAGACTCCCACGAACTCAGTGGGATACCGATGCTCCAGCTCGTCAAAATACCCGGGCAAAAAGAGCACCGAGCGCGAGTGATAAAGCTGCCCTGCAAACAGCGGACTTAGTTCCTCGCCGCAGCTATCTTGGATAAAGCTGCACACCGCGCTGTTCGGCCACGGTCCATGCAAGGGTTTAAGGTTCGCAGGCGTTATGCCGGCTTCGGGCATGCACATGAGCGTGGGCGCGCTGACTTCGCTCACGCACGCGTACGGTTCGGGTGTGTATTCGGCCAGGTACATATCGTGCATCGGGGTAATGAAATGCTCCATAACGATGCAGGCGGGGGAGAGAGGCATGATCCATGCGCGTCCGTGCGCCCGATCGTTTGCCACCTCGCCGGTAAAGACGGCGCCCCTGCCGGTAAGCTCCAGGCCAAACTGCTCAAACTGCGGTGCGTAGAGCTCGGTTATGTCGGTCGCTGCCCGCCGTATTTGCAAAAGCGTCCCTTTCCTTTGCAGAAACGTCCACGCCTGGCTCGATTGTGAGCCATGGCTAACACATCAATGATAAGTTAATTACGGTTAACTCTCAAGCCGTTAGAAAGGAATCTCATGGCAAAGGGATCAAAAAAGGAAGGCGGCGGTATCGGCGAGCTGCTTGCATATGCCGGCGACCGTAAATTCCTAACATATTTGGGCATGGCCCTCTCGGCGCTCTCGCAGCTGCTGAGCTTTGGCCCGTACGTGTGCATTTGGCTTGTCGCGCGCGATCTGATCGCCGTGGCACCTAACTGGAGCGAAGCCTGCGATATCGCGATGTATGGTTGGTGGGCCGTCGGTTTTGCCCTGGTGAGCATCGTGATTTATTTCGTGGGGCTCATGTGCACACACCTATCCGCGTTTCGTTGCGCGTCCAATATCCGCAAGGCTACGAGCGAGCATCTGCTTAAGCTGCCGCTCGGCTACTTTGACACGCACGCCACCGGTGAGCTGCGCCGTATCGTAGACGGATGCGCCGCCTCAACCGAGACACTGCTCGCGCACATGCTGCCCGATATCGCCGGCGCCACCGCCATGGTCGTGGGCCTGCTCGTGCTGCTTTTCGCCCTCGATTGGCGTTTGGGCGCGGCATGCTTAATCTCGGTCGTCGTTTCGTTTTGCGCCATGGCCACCATGATGAGCGGCAAGGGCGCCGAGTTTATGAAGGCCTACATGGGCGCGCTGGTCAAGATGAACAAGACCGGCACCGAATACGTACGCGGCATCCCCGTGGTCAAGGTATTCCAGCAGACGGTCTACTCCTTTAAGGCTTTCCACGATGCGATCGCCGAATACGCCGACATGGCGCAAAACTATGCGGGTACGTTTTGCCGAGGTCCGCAGGTGCTCAACCTTACCGCGCTCAACGGCCTTGTGGCATTCCTTTTGCCCGTGGCGCTACTGTTGGCACCGGGCGAGACGGACTTCGCGCACTTTATGGTCAACTTTACGTTTTACGCAATCTTTTCGGCCGTGGTGCCGACGGCCATGACCAAGCTTATGTTTGTGGGCGAGGCGTCTCAGATGAGTGCGGATTCGCTGGCTCGCATCCGAAGCGTTATGGATTCCAAGCGGCTCTCCGTGCCTGCCCAGCCCAAGCACCCTGCTGGCAGCGATGTGCGCTTTGAGGACGTGAGCTTTACCTACGAGGGTGCCGAAGCGCCTGCCGTCGATCATGTGAGCTTTAGCGTTCCCGCAGGCAGCACCCTTGCGTTGGTCGGTCCCTCGGGCGGCGGTAAGTCGACCTGCGCAAGCCTGATCCCGCGTTTTTGGGATGTTTCCTCGGGTCGTGTGCTCGTGGGCGGCGTAGACGTTCGCGACATGGATTCGCACGAGCTCATGGACCAGGTCGCCTTTGTGTTTCAGACCAACCAGCTGTTCCGCCAAACACTTGCCGATAACGTGCGCGCTTCCAAGCCTACGGCCACTGACGACGAAGTGCGCGCGGCCCTCTCCGCGGCCCAGTGCGACGATATCGTGGCCAAGCTCCCGCAGGGCATCAATACCATGCTCGGCGCCGGCGGGGCGTACCTTTCGGGCGGCGAGGTCCAGCGTGTGGCGCTCGCCCGCGCAATCCTTAAGGACGCGCCAATCGTGGTGCTCGACGAGGCCACGGCGTTTGCCGACCCCGAGAACGAAGCGCTCATCCAGCGCGCCTTTAGCAAACTGGCGGCGGGTCGCACGGTCATTATGATCGCGCATCGGCTTTCGACCGTGGTGGGGGCCGACAAGATCGTGGTGCTCAACCAAGGAGGCGTGCAGGAGGCTGGTACCCATGCCGAGCTACTGTCCCAAAACGGTCTATACGCCAAGATGTGGGCCGAATACGAACAGGCCGCGAGCTGGAAGATCACTGCTGCGGCCGCGGATGTCGCTGCCGCGAAGGGAGGCGAGGCCTAAATGTTCGCCTCATTCCAAAAGAAGTATTTCCTATCCGATAAAGGCATCGCCGGTGTAAAGCGCGGCATCTTCTGGACCACGCTCACCAATCTCATCACCATGGCCGGCATGGGCTTTTTGTTCCTGGTCATGGCGGGCTTTGTCGAGCATCTCGCACATGGGGCCGACCTGCCGGATGCACTGCCAATCGTGGGCGGCCTCGTTATCTTTTTCGTGCTGCTCTTTGCCTCTAACTGGCAGCAGTACTACTACACCTACTGCATCTTTTACGAGGAGTGCGGCAAGCAGCGTATGGAGATTGCCGAGCGCTTGCGCAAGCTGCCGCTATCGTTTTTTGGCCGTCGCGACCTGGCCGATTTAACCGAGACCATCATGGGCGACGTCCAGGCCATGGAGCACGCCTACAGCCACGTGCTGGGAGAGCTTTGGGGTGCCATCATCGCAAGCGCCATTGTGTTCGTGGCGTCGCTGTTCTTTTGCTGGCAGCTGGCGATCGCGGCGTTTTGGAGCGTGCCCGTGGCCTTTGCCGTGCTGTATCTGACACGCGGCCCCATGATCCCGGTGTTCGACCATGTGCGTGCCGAGAAGGTCAAGGTTACCGAGGCGATCCAGGAGACGCTCGACTGCGTGCGCGAGATCCGCGCCACCAACCAGGAGGCTCATTATCTTGAGGGGCTCAACGCCGTGATCGATGCCGAGGAGCGCGAGACCACCAAAGGCGAGCTCGCCAATGGGCTTTTGGTCAACTCCGCCTTTGCCATCCTGCGCCTGGGGATTGCCACCACGTTGGTCACGGGCGCTGCGATGGTCGCCTCCGGCCAGGTCGACTTTTTGGTGATGTTTGCCTTCCTGCTTATGGTGAGCCGCATCTATGCGCCCTTTGATCAGGCGCTGATGCTGATGTCCGAGCTGTTTGCCGCCGAGTCGTCGGCCAAGCGCATGCGTTCCATCATGGAAGAGCCCGTGGCGCGGGGCAGCGAGCAGTTTGAGCCCGTGGGCCACGATGTGGTGTTCGATCACGTGGCATTTGGCTATGGTGCGGGCGAGGACGGCCGCGCCGGCGAGAAAGTTCTTACCGACGTGAGCTTTACCGCCAAGGAAGGCGAAGTTACGGCACTGGTCGGTCCTTCGGGTTCCGGCAAGTCTACGGTGAGCCGCCTGGCTGCGCGCTTTTGGGACGCCACCGAAGGCACGGTCACCGTGGGTGGCGTGGATGTTGCGAGCGTGGATCCCGAGGTGCTGCTGCGCGACTACGCCATTGTGTTCCAAGACGTGCTGCTCTTTGACGACACGGTGATGGGAAACATCCGCCTCGGGCGTCGTGGCGCCACCGATGAGCAAGTGCTTGCGGCTGCGCGTGCCGCCAACTGCGACGAGTTTGTGAGCCGCATGCCGCAGGGCTACAACACCATGATCGGCGAGAACGGCTCCAAGCTGTCCGGCGGTGAGCGCCAGCGCATCTCTATCGCCCGTGCGCTGCTCAAAGACGCGCCTATCGTGCTGTTGGACGAGGCGACGGCGAGCTTGGATGTGGAGAACGAGACCGTGGTTCAGCAGGCGCTCTCCCGTCTGCTTGCAGGTAAGACGGTTATCGTTATTGCCCACCGTATGCGTACGGTGGAAAATGCCGACAAAATCGTTGTACTCAAGGATGGTGTGGTTGTCGAGCAGGGCACTCCGGCGCAGCTCAAGGCGGCAGGTGGAGAATTCGCCCGCATGGTGGCGCTGCAAAAGGAAGCAGCTACCTGGCAGTTGTAAGAAGGGGCAAAGGGACAGTCCCTTTGTCACATTGACAATCGGTTACTCCGCATCGTTAATTTTCAAAAGGTTAGCCATGGCTGACCTAGATAGTTAGATAAAATTGAGATATTTCAAAAGCGTGCTCGAGCAAACTTGTTTACTCGGGTGCTGAAGCACCATGCCGCGTCCAATGCGGCAAAAGGGAGAAGCAACATGAAGAAGTCGACGTTCAATACCCTGCTTGTCGGTGGCGGTTTTCTGCTTGGCACGGCCGGCATCAAGCTGCTCACCAGCGCTCCGGTAAAGAATGCCTGCGTGCAGGGCATTGCGTGCGGTATGCGCGTCAAGAACTGCTACCAGGACATGGTCGAGCAGGCCAAGGCCAATGTCGACGACATGGTTGCCGAGGCGGCCTACATCACCCAGAGCGAGGCCGCTGCTGACGAGGCAGCCGAGTAACGCTCCCAGGCACAAACTATGAGATTCTCGATTATTAGCGAGATCCCCGGCAGGACCCGTCTTCAATTGGCGGGTCCTGTGCCAGAGAGCGATCTCGATGCACTTCTTAAGCTTGGCGGCGACATCGATGGCGTGCACAAGGTGCGCGTGTATGCCCGCATTGGCCAGATGGCGCTGGAGTACGACGAGCCGCGCCGCGCAAGCGTGCTTGACGCCCTAGGCGCACTCGATGCTCAAGCTATCGCCGATGCCAAGTCGGGCTACGTGATGCAACTCGAGCCGCGCAAGCACAAACTCGTCATGGATCTTGCCACACTTATCGGCGCCCACTACGCGCGCCGCTGGTTCTTGCCGACGCCTCTGCGTGCGGTGTTTGTCGTGGCCGGTTACATGGCATTTTTGCGCGCCGCCCTTCATGAGCTGGCGCAGCCGCGCCTGACCGTTCCTGTGCTCGACGCTTCGGCCATCGGCATTTCGTTTGTCAAGCGTGATGTCGACACCGCGGGCCAGACAATGTTCCTGCTCAACGTGGGCGAGCTGCTCGAGGACTACACCCGCGCCATGAGCGAAAACGAGCTCATCAACTCGCTGCTCGATGTGCCCGACAAGGCGCAAAAGGTCGTCGGCGACACCGAGGTAAGCGTTGCCGCCACCGAGCTTGAGCCCGGCGACTTGGTAGCCGTGCGCACCGGCATGTCCATTTGCATTGACGGCGTGGTCGAACAGGGGAGCGCCATGGTCAACCAGGCGACCCTGACCGGCGAACCGCTGGCCGTCGAGCGCAGCGTGGGCGACGACGTGTTCGCCGGCACCGTCGTGGAGGACGGCAGCATCTTGGTGCGCGTGCGCGCCAACACGGCGCAGACCAAACTGCGCTCAATCGTCTCGCTCGTGCAGACGGCCGATTCGCTCAAGTCCGAGGGCCAGTCGCATATGGAGGACCTCGCCAACAAGATCGTCCCGTGGAACTTCCTGCTTGCGGGCCTGGTCGCGCTCACTACGCGCAGCCTTATCAAGACCTCGGCGGCGCTGATGGTCGACTACTCGTGCGCGCTCAAGCTCACGGGTTCTGTTGCCGTCATGACTGCCATGAGCGACGCCGCCAAGATGGGCGTCATGGTCAAGGGCGCGAAGTACTTTGAGTCGTTTGCCAAGGCCGATACCATTGTCTTTGACAAGACCGGTACGCTGACCGAGGCCCAGCCGCGCCTAGCTTGCGTGCTCACCACCGATGGCTGGAGTGAGGACGAGATTCTGCGCCTTTCCGCTTGCTTGGAGGAGCATTTTCCGCATCCGGTGGCACGCGCCGTGGTCAATGCGGCGCGCGAGCGCGGGCTCGAGCACCGCGAGCGCCATGCCGCCGTCGAGTACATCGTGGCGCACGGCATCGCTTCGTCCATCGAAGGGCGTCGCGCCATCATTGGTTCCGCGCACTTTGTATTCGAGGACGAGGGCGCACAGCTCGAATCCGACATCAAGGAGCGCATTGAGTCCCAGATGCAGGGCCTGTCGCCGCTGTATCTGGCGGTCGACGGTACCGTTGTGGGTGTGCTCGGTATCGAGGACCCGCTCAAGTCCGGGGTCCGCGAGGCCATCGCCGACCTGCATGCGTTGGGCGTTAAGCACGTGGTCATGCTCACGGGCGACTCGGAGCGCACAGCCGAGCGCATTGCTTGCGAGGCAGGTGTCGACGAGTTTAAGGCCGAGCTGCTGCCCGAGGACAAGTACGCGTATGTTGAGCGCATTAAGGGCGAGGGGCGCCACGTTGCCATGGTGGGCGACGGCGTCAACGATTCGCCGGCGCTCGGTTTGGCCGACGTGGGGCTGGCCATGGGTGGTGGAAGCGACATTGCCAAGGAGGTCGCCGATATCATCCTGACCGATACGGATCTCGCCGCGATCGTGCGCCTGCGCCGCATGAGTCAGGGGCTTATCGACCGTCTGACGAGTTCGTATTCCAAGGTGATGCTCACCAACTCGGCGCTGTTGGCATTGGGTATTACCGGCATGATTACTCCGCAGGCGTCGTCGCTGCTGCACAACGGCTCAACGATCGCCTACAGCCTGGGCAACGCAAAGGCGTACTTGCGTTAGCGTTTTCGATTGAGTATATGGCCTGCATTCGGGCGGCACCGCAGCCGCCAGGGTGCAGGCCTTCTTTTGTTTGACGAGAGGTTAGCGCGGATATATGCTCGTGCTAGCAAAGCTAGCAAATGCTGAAGGTGAGGTTGAGATGGCTACCGTTGGCGGCATGGCGCAGGTGAACGTTCGCGTGGATCGCCAGGTCAAGAACCGTGCCGAGGAGGCGCTGCAGCTTTCGGGCAGGTCACTGCCCGAGCTCATCAAAAAGGTTGTGGTCAAGGTCGCACAGGGTGGCGGGCAGTGTGAGGAAGTGCTGTCTGCCGTTGATGGTCGGCAACAAACCGTCGCGCACGATACTCCGTTCGCCGCATCATGGGCGGCGGCGGATCAGCTTTACGCGGACCTGGGCATCGCTCCGTCGCCCGTATCCGACGATCGCGGTTGGGACACAATCTATTCCGAAGCCATGGACGAGCGCTATCGCCAAAAGGGGATGATCCAGTGAGTGGGGCGCCTCTCAAGATCATGGTAGACGCCAACGTATGGGTTGATTCGTTTTGCGTCGACCATGCCGAGTCGCTTGCCGCGCGTGCGTTTATTGGTCAGGCGACGGAGACGGGGGCATTGCTGTTCTTTCCGGTGCATATCGCCAAGGACGTGCTGTACGTTGTCCAACACGAACTGAAGCGCAGCGTTCTTGCCAGCGGGGGAGCGCTCGACGAGGCGTCTGCCCGTGCAATTGGCGATGCGGCGTTGGCGTTTGTTCGGAACATGACCGAAAACGCCACGGCCGTGGGCGCTGATGCATCCGATCTGTGGCTAGCCGACAAATATCTGACGCTCCATCGCGATTACGAGGACAACTTGGTGCTCGCCGCGTGCAAGCGCGCACAGGTCGATTACTTGGTGACCAACGATCGCAAGCTGCTCGAACATGCCGATCTTGCAGCAAAGACCCCGCGCCAAATGATGCCGATTCTGGCTTTGACCGAACGCGGCGGCGCGGCTATCGGTTAACGCGAACTGTTTGCGGGCCTCTTGGACGACGATGCGCCAAGGGGCCCGCGTCTGCTATTTACAAAAGCTCGGCCTTAATGGCGGGACTTTCTGCGAGCTGCTCGGCTGCCTTTTCGTCAGAGCTGTCGAGTGCTGCCAGGCTGCGGTAGACCCACTCGTTGACCTGGGTGTTCTTGACGCCTGCGGTCTGCATAAGGGCGCCTACCTCGCGGATTGCTACGAGCAGATCGGCCTTGGGACCCGCGAGCTCGACCTCGATGCCGTGGTAGGCGGCCACGCCGCGGTTTTCGCTCACATGGTCGATAAAGCCCTCGACGGTCTCAAGCTGCTGGGCGAGAGCGGCATCATCGTCAGCGTCCAGCGTAACAAGGGCGTTCGAAACCGTGAGGGCGGGATGTCCGCAGGGGACAAAGCCTTCGATGACATCCATAGCTTCGGTAATGGTTGAACCCAGGCCTGCGAGGGCATTGACGAGTTGCTGTTTGGTATCCATAACGGTCCTTTCGACGGGTCAATTTTGCTTGGCGAAAATATACGTGACGCGATCGGTAACAAAAGTGCGAAGTGCGGCGCACATTGGGGTCTTCACAGCTCGTGCATAGAACAGCTGTCTGCCTTTAGAACGTGGTAAGATAACACTCCACAAGCGGGGCTCACCCCGCGTGTTCCTTGAAAAGTCGACGGTTATCGGGTGTTTGCAGGCCCAATGCCATCCAGACTTTCCCGACATTCGGGGGCGACTGGTTTCGACACGATAGCTCTGAGAGAGGAAGCAAGCCGAGGTCTCCTCGCCTCGTTAAACAGGGGTACCGTCAAATTGAATTGACAACAACTCTTCTTTTGAGCCTATGGCTCTCGCTGCTTAATTTATAGCGGCGCGTCAACCCGGTGATTTCCCCGACACCGGCGCGACGTCATTTTAGGGGAATGCTCCTGCGCACGTAATCGGTATGGCGCAGGCTAAGACCGAACCGGTTAGGACGCCGCGAGCGTGTCGCTGCGCGCAACGCGTCCGAGACAAAACCAGCGACTGAGCTTGGAGATGCCAATCAGGGGGCTTTCGTGGACCGGAGTTCGATTCTCCGCGCCTCCACCAATAGTTACAGGCAGGTAGAGAAGTGTCTCTACCTGCTTTTTTATTACATATAGATACCGCGGAGAATCGAACTCTACGCAGGGCGCGAGCGTTAAGCAAACGCGAAGCGTTTGTAGCGAGCGGGCGAGGACGCCGGCAGGCGGCCGAAGCCGGTGCGGGTTCGCGAAGCGAACACGCGGATTCTCCGCGCAAAGCCTCGACCCGATATGGATGCGATGTTATCGAATCTCAGCCTGCCATGCGCCACATCAACGGAATCCCAAACCCGCGGAGAATCGAACTCTGTGCAGGGCGCGGGCGTTAAGAAAACGCCTCAGTGACGCAGAGTGGGATGTACTTTCCCAATGGCAGCCCAGGCGGAAAGTCCATCCCAGAATCCGCGCTCAGACTGGGACGCAGTTTCCGGATGACGCCGCAAGCGGAAAGCGCATCCCGGAATCTAAGCTCGGAATGGGATGCATTTTCCGGAGGGCGCCTCAAGCGGAAACTGCAACCCAGAATCGAGCCGCAGAGTGGGATGCGCTTTCCCAATGGCAGTTCAAGCGGAAAGTCCATCCCGGAATCGCCCCTCAGAACGGGACGTGCTTTCCGCCAGCCGCTCCGTCCTCCTCAACTCAAAACCCATGCGCTCTCCATCTCAAAACTGGGTAGAAGAAGACCAAAACGAAACAGCAGGAGGTCACCATGACTGCAGAAGATAAGGCAAAGAACGCCGGCAAGGTCGCGCTCGTCTTGGAGGGTGGCAGTTTTCGTGGGCAGTTTACCGCCGGCGTGCTCGACGTTCTCATGGAGGCCGGTGTCGAAATTCCGGCGGTATATGGCGTATCGGCCGGTGCGCTCAACGGCGTCAACTACAAGTCACACCAGATCGGTCGCGTCAATCGCATCAACCTGACCTTCTGCAATGACAACCGCTACATGGGTGCCGCATCCTTCGCATCCACGGGCTCCATCGTGGGTTACGACTTTATCTTCAACGATATCCAGGACCGCCTGGATCCCTTTGACAACGAGGCGTTCGACGCGAGCCCCATCGAGATGTACGCCGTCGCGACGGACATGCTGTTTGGAACCGCTGCCTACCTGCCGGTCAAAAGCGCCGTGCTCGACCTCGATGCTGTGCGCGCTTCCACCTCGCTGCCGCTGGTGACGCCGCCGGTCGAGATCGACGGGCACAAATACGTCGACGGCGGCGTAGCCGATTCGGTCCCCGTCGAGCACGTGCTGGAGGAGGCGGGCTTCGATCGCGCGGTTGTCATTGTCACGCAGGACCGC
This sequence comes from uncultured Collinsella sp., assembly GCA_959606405.1. Classification (GTDB taxonomy): domain Bacteria; phylum Actinomycetota; class Coriobacteriia; order Coriobacteriales; family Coriobacteriaceae; genus Collinsella. Next base: position 17,003 of record CAUHIY010000012.1, read on the forward strand.
TCGTACGAGAAAAAGCCCTACGAGTTTATGCCTGCCGCGCGCGCCCGCTATGCCGACTACCCCTACCTGCTCGAGGCTATCGAGACGCGCCACGACCGCTATAACCTCCAGCGCATGCACCTGTGGAAGTATGAGCGCGAGGGCCGCGCGCTGGTCATCGCTCCGCAAAAGCCGGTCGAGGTCGGCCATGTCGAGCACGATCCGGCAAAGCTTTTGGACCTGTATATCCAGGGCCGTCAGGAGGCAAAGCGCCTGCTCGCGGAAATCCAAGAGTTCGTTGAGCGCTAGCGACGGCGAACCCTCAAAAAATGACAACAGCTAAAGAGTTGGAAAAATCACGGCTCGTGGATGACATGTGCAGAAACTCTGGTCGGAGCCAAAATACCTGTTGACTCGTACGGCGAGCGGGGTAATATGGACGGGTTACTTGCAGAGCCCCGTGAATCTCTGTAACAACACGTACTGTACATGGAGGAGTCTAAGTGATTTCGAAATCGACTCACTACGCCAAGCAGGGCGAGGTCCAGCGCAACTGGGTTCTCGTCGACGCCGATGGTGCTGTCCTGGGCCGTCTTGCCACCCAGATCGCAATGATCCTGCGCGGTAAGAACAAGCCCCAGTTCACGCCCAACAGCGACTGCGGCGACTTCGTTGTCGTCATCAACGCCGATAAGGTCCAGCTTACCGGTAACAAGGCCGACACGAAGACCTATTATCGCCACAGCGGCTACAACGGCGGCCTCAAGGCTGAGAGCTTCCGCCAGGCTATGGAGAAGCACCCGGAGAAGGTCATCGAGCGCGCCGTTCGCGGTATGCTGCCCAAGACCACCCTCGGCCGTGCCCAGATGACCAAGCTTAAGGTCTACGCTGGTGCCGAGCATCCGCATGCTGCCCAGAACCCCACGAAGATTGAGCTGGAGGCTTAAAGATGGCTGAGAACACCGTTGTCTACCAGGGTACCGGCCGTCGTAAGAACGCCGTCGCCCGCGTCCGTCTCGTCCCCGGCACCGGCAAGGTGACCATCAACAAGCGTGACGCCGAGCAGTATTTCGGCCGTCATCAGCTCGTTGAGAACGCCCTTGCTCCCTTCAAGGTGACCGACACCGCCGGTCAGTTCGACGTTATCGCTCTGTGCGATGGCGGCGGCATCTCCGGTCAGTCCGGCGCTCTGCGTCTGGGCATCGCTCGCGCTCTTCTGAACGCTGGCGACTACCGTGCTGACCTCAAGAAGGCCGGTTTCCTTACGCGCGATGCTCGCGTGGTCGAGCGCAAGAAGTACGGCCTCAAGAAGGCCCGCCGCGCTCCCCAGTTCTCCAAGCGCTAAGGTTTTATCTCCTTTCGAGATACAATGTACAAGCGGGGCCTGCCGATTCCTCGGCGGGTCCCGCTTTTCTTTTTCGACTAGGGTGGGCGGTTGTATATCGCCTGCTAGGGAAGGAGCGATCCTATGCCCCAGAACATCTTCGGTACCGACGGCGTCCGTGGCGTCGCCAATGCCGACCTCTCGTGCGACCTCGCGTTTCGCCTGGGCCGCGCGGCGACCAAGTTCCTTGGCCCGGACATCTGCATCGGCCGCGACACGCGTCTTTCGGGTACCATGCTCGAGAGTGCTCTGACCGCTGGCATTATGGCAGAGGGCGGCCGTCCGCACTGCTGCGGCGTCATCCCCACGCCTGCCGTGGCGCTGCTCACCGTTCAGAACGAGCTCGACGGCGGCATCGTCATCTCTGCTTCGCATAATCCGCCGGAGTTCAACGGCATCAAATTCTTTAGCCGCAAGGGTATGAAGCTTCCCGATGCGGTCGAGGAGGAGATCAGCGCCTGGGTCATGTCCGAGGAAGCCATGGCTGCCGATACGCTGCCGACTGGCGCCGGCGTGGGCCACATTATCAAGATGAAGGACGCTCGCAAGGCATACGTCGACCACGCCATCGATACGCTTGATGGCCTGAGGCTCGATGGCCTGGTCGTTGCCGTCGACTGCGGTCACGGTGCTTCCTGCCAGACTACGCCCGCCGCGCTGCAGCGCCTGGGTGCCACGGTCCATGCCATCAACACCGATTACTGCGGCACCGACATCAATGTCGAGTGCGGCTCTACGCACCTCGAGCCTCTGCGCGAGCTCGTGCTGCGCACCCATGCTGACATCGGTCTGGCCCACGACGGCGACGCCGACCGCGTACTGTTCGTGGACAGTGAGGGCAATGAGATCGACGGTGACTACATCTTGGCTATCTGCGGTTCTGACCTCGCCGCCCGCGGCAAGCTCGCCAACTCCGAGATCGTCTCGACCGTCATGTGCAACTTGGGCTTCTCCATCGCTATGAAGGAGCAGGGCTTCGAAATGGTTCAGACCGCCGTGGGCGATCGCTACGTTCTTGAGCGTATGCTCGCGGACGGCGCCGTCATCGGCGGCGAACAGTCCGGCCACATCATCTTCCTGGAGCACAACACCACCGGTGACGGCCTGGTGACGGCTCTGCAGCTGCTGGCTGTGCTCAAGCGCACCGGACGTACCCTCACCGATCTTGCCGGCATCATGAAGAAGTACCCGCAGGTACTCGTCAACGTGCATTCCGACAACAAGGCTGGTCTGGACGATTGCCAGCCCATCTGGGATGCCGTCGCTGCTGCCGAGAAGGAGCTTGATGGCCGCGGCCGCATTCTGGTGCGCCCGAGCGGTACCGAGCCGCTGGTCCGCGTGATGGCCGAGGCCGAGACGCACGAGCTGACCCAGCGCGTTGTCGACGACATCGTCGAGGTTGTCAAGCGCGAACTTCCCTAATGGTCAAAAACCGTTGCCAAGTGGTAAACTGTTAAGGTTATTTTGATTGATTGGTATGTCCGAGGGGGAGCATGTTCACTAAAGTCCTAAGGTCTTTTGGTATGCGTGGTCGAGTCCTTACGCTGGATGCTCCCATCTCGGGCGACGTCATTCCGCTCTCCGAGGTAAACGATCAGACGTTTGCCACCGGCCTTTTGGGCCAGGGCGTGGCGATTCAGCCCACCGGAACGCGTGTGATTGCACCGGCTGATGCCAAGGTCGAGGCCATTTTTCCCACGGGACACGCTGTTGCGCTTAACACGGTCGATGGCCTGGACGTGCTCATCCACGTTGGTTTGGACACTGTTCAGCTCGAGGGCAAACACTTTACCGTACATGCGCAAGTGGGTGACATCGTCCATAAGGGCGATGTACTCATTGAGTTCGATCGCGAGGCAATTGCTGCCGAGGGCTACGATGTGACGGTTCCCATCTTGGTGTGCAACTCCGTTGAGTTCTCGAGCATCAAGGGCTCCGTTGGCGTGCATGTCGAAGAGATGGACCAGCTCATCGTTGCTCGCGAGCGCTAGCAAGTGCACGTGGCCATTAGCCTACAATTCAAACACGTTTACGGAGGGCGCCCTTGAAAGAGGACGCCCTCCGTGGCAAGATGGGATTTGTCCGAAGCTAAACAGCTTCGGGTCACCGTGGACGGGCAGGGGCCTCGACGCGGCTAGACACGAGACACATACATTACGCGACCTCGCCCTGGTGGCCGCACACGTTGGTTGCGGCCGACGCGGGCCGCGGGCAAGTGCTTGTAAGGGAGCCTTGCCTCACTTGTACGAGAAAGGACGCGTAATGAAGATTATTAAAGCTAAAGACTACGAGGATATGAGCCGCAAGGCCGCTAATATCATCTCGGCGCAGGTTATCCTCAAGCCCGACTGTGTGCTGGGCCTTGCCACCGGCTCCACCCCGATCGGTGCCTACAAGCAGCTCGCTGCTTGGTACGAGAAGGGCGACGTTGACTTTGCCGAGGTCAGCACCTACAACCTGGACGAGTATCGCGGCCTTTCGCACGACGATCCCCAGAGCTATCACTACTTCATGCGTGAGAACTTCTTCGATCACATCAACATCGACCTTAACAACACGCATGTGCCCGACGGTTCCAACCCCGACGCCGCCGCTGCCTGCTCTGAGTACGACAAGATCGTCGCCGCCGCCGGTTACCCGGATCTGCAGCTGCTCGGCATTGGCAACAACGGCCACATCGGCTTCAACGAGCCCGATGACCACTTCTCCAAGGGCACGCACTGCGTCGACCTCACCGAGAGCACCATTCAGGCCAACAGCCGCCTGTTCGACAGCATCGACGATGTTCCCCGTCAGGCCTACACCATGGGCACTCAGACCATCATGTATGCCCGCATGATCCTGGTCGTCGCCAACGGCGAGGCCAAGGCTCAGGCCGTGCATGACATGTGCTATGGTCCGGTTACGCCCGAGTGCCCGGCTTCGATCCTGCAGCTGCACACCAACTGCGTTGTCGTTGCCGACGAGGCCGCCCTTTCGCTCTGCGAGTAGCGCGAATCCTGCAGCTCGACATAGCCTTGCCTAAGGCCTCCGCTTTGCGGGGGCCTTTTTGCTATCCCTGTCCGCCCACTTGACCAAAATCTTGCCGCAAGCTTGACGAATGCCGGATGCCCAACAGCTTGATTCATTCCATACCAGATTCTATGCAAAAATACCACTAGAAGGTCGTAGACGGTAGCGGGTGCTAGGCGAGTTGAATGACATAACTGAACCTTGTTCATTTGCGTTACACTGCCGCTTAGATGGGACAAGCTGACAAGCTCATTTACCTGCTTAAAGACCGATTAGTCGGGGGATTAATAACAATCGGCCCTCGCTGTACAAAAACTTGCCGCTTGCGTACCAAAAGACAACCTAAAACACAAGGTCGCTCTATTCATAGCGCGGCTTGTATGGTCTTGCGGCTACAGTGTCCATACGGTCGAGTTGAGGAGCGGGCATGGTAAACGATTTGAGCGGTATAGACGACCTCGAGCTGATGCCGCTGGGCGGAGGCTATATGGTGCGACGCGAACGCTTGATGAATGAGCTTATCGCCAAGGGCCGAAAGGCCGGCATCGTGGTTCTTTATGCGCCCGATGGGTTTGGGAAGACCTCGGTGCTGCTGCAGTACACCCATGAGGTTAAATGCGATCCGACGCGAGGCCCCGTGCGGATTATCGAGGCCGATCGCGCCACTGGGCGCGAGGTGTTTATGCAGCTCGAGGTGGTTACCGAAGAACTCAAAGACAAACCGCACTCCCTTATCGCGATTGATAATGTGCCAAACCTCGATCAGCACGATACCGAAGACCTCATCGACAGGATTCGCGGGCTGCGCGCTATGGGGGTAGGGGTCTTTATCTCCTGCCGTCCTTCAAATCGTCAGCTGATTCATGGGCTGGGCGATTCGGTTAAGATCAATGCGCAGATGCTCAAGGTGCATGCCTATGAGTATTCGGCGTGGGCATCGGCGTTTTCGATCAGCACATCGCTTGACTTTTATCAGCTCACGCAGGGCGTGCCCAAGCTCGTCTCGGCATTGCAGACGGGTCTGTATGGCCAAGGTGACGTAGCCGGTCTGCTCGAAAACGAGATTGTCAACGCATATGGCGCGGCACTTGTCGATCTGGCTTCGCTCGACAATAATGCGCTGTTTTGCGTGGCATGTCTCATGGTTTTGATGGGCGAGGGCAATATCGCAGAACTCGAGGCTTGCGGGGTGAGGCTGTCGATGGTCGACCAGTCCTACTTTGTACGCGACTACCCGATCTTTGGCTTGGACCCCGCCGAGCGGAGTTTTACGTGTCTGGGCACGGAGGATAACGGACGCTTGCGCTTGCGTAAGTTGGTGGCCGAGATTCGCCCCGAACTTGTTCCGAGGGCGGCCCGGATTTTGCTTAAGGCGGGCCGATGCGATGCGGCGATGGGCCTGGCGGATGCCTTTTTGGACCGTGAGGCGGTCCTTGAACTTGCTGGGCAGTATGGGGTCGATCTGGCTCTGACGGGGCACGGGGCCGATATCTGCCGAGCGGCGCTGGGCACGATCGATGCCGACGATCCGGCTCCAGAGCCAACGCCTGCCGAAGCGCTTGGCGTATATCTGGCAGCGGTCAGCGTGTCCAATACAAAGCTCGCTCGCTATATGGCATCGGTCGTCGAACGCGGGGGCGAACGGGCGGCCTGCGAAATAGACCCTGTTTCATGGAGGGTGGCCCAGACACTGACGGTTGTTTGCTATGGGGACAACGGGCTTGGGCTTCCTACGAACCTGGCCGTGCCAGAAATAGAGACGTCCCATACCGCACTCGATATGTTGTCTGCGCATATCGAGGTCAAACGCTGTCTGACCGAGCGGGGAAATGACGGCGGCGTTCTACAACAGCTCAAAACGAGCAAGGCCTACGACTGCGAGCTCGACATCGCGGGGATTGTTATACAGGCCGATAGCATGCTGGTGGAGCTCTTTGACGGGTCGTTTGCGGGAACCGACGAGCGCGACGACGAGATGACGGTGGTGCGGGAGGCGCTCGACGTACGTGGGCTTAAGGCGATGGCTATCTGGGTGCGCATGGTGTTGGCGGCACGGCGGCTCCTTTCCGGCTTGCCGGTAACCGACGACGCGGCGTTCAACGAGCTCGATCGTTTTGCCGTGCGCATGCGCGACAACCAGATTCAGCTGTTTGGCCTGTTGCTAGAAGGCTGGCAGTCGCTGGCAGAGGGACGGCCGGTTAATGCAAAGTTCCGTGCGGTCCAAGTGCTCAAACTTGCCGAGGAGTCGATTGCGTACATGCGCGATAACGCATTGCTGCTGGAGCGCGCGGCATATCTGCGTAACACCTCGATGGTTTCGGTGCGCGAGGAAGCGGAGCTACTCGATATAAGCCAGACGCAGGTTGGTGGAGCGGAGGCCTGGATGGTGGCGCTGCATTTGGCCTGTGCGGGCCGAGACAGCGATCTTGCGGCCTGGATGTCCATGAATCGTGCGGGGATTCTAGAGCCATCGTATCGGCTCTTTGCGCGCCTTGCCATGCATTGTCTGGGCGAGCCGGCGGGCAGGATACGCAAGAAGCTTCCCGTGCGCGAGCTGTCGCGGTACTCGCTGCGCGACGATTTGGAAGGGGAGGGCGAGCGCCTGTTCCAGGCCGGCGAGGTTGAAGCCGTTGATACCATCGACCATATCGAGATTCGCATGTTTGGTGCGTTTCGCGCCGAGCGCGACGGGTTTCCCATCACGGACAAAATGTGGCGCCGCAAGAAGGCGGCGACGCTTGCCGAGCGGCTTGCGCTGGGCATGGATGCGCTCGTCGATCGTGAGACGCTGGCCATGGAGCTGTGGCCCCATGCCGAGTTCAATAGTGCCCGCAACAACCTGTACTCGACGATATCGCGCTTGCGGTCGGCTTTGGGACCGACGCCGGATGGCAAGTCGTGTGTGCTCATCCAAAATGAATGCATCGGACTCAACGGCGACTACGTCAAGACCGATGTACGGCTGTTTGACCAGATAAGCCGCGAGGTTTTGGGAAATCGCACGGGTGCGCGCGGGCCCCATTTAGTTGAGCTGTGCCTTAAGATTGAGCAGCTTTATGCCGGACCGCTGTATGTTCCCAATGGCTGTAACCCCACCTACTTTTTGCGTATGCGACGCATTATGCAGTCAAAGTATATCGATTGCATGATTAAGGG
>CAUHIY010000013.1:0-24114 GCA_959606405.1 uncultured Collinsella sp.
GTGACGATGGCGGCACCCGTGGGCGTCACGAGCTCGCCGGCGACCGGTGCAGGCGTGAGGGCGATATTTCCCGCCTGGCACAGGTTGACGACGGCGGGGACGGGAATGGGCATAAGGCCGTGGGCACAGTGGATGGTGCCGTGGCCCTCGGAGAGCGACTCGACCACGATGTCCTCAATACCCAGGTCATCGAGGCAGATGGCGACAGAGCAGACGTCGACGATGGAATCGACGGCGCCTACCTCGTGGAACATGACGGTCTCGGGCGTTTTGCCGTGAGCTTTGGCCTCGGCGGCGGCGAGCGCGGTAAAGATGGCGAGCGCGCGACGCTTGGCGCCATCGCTTAGCTGCGAGCCGTCGATGATGGCGGTGACGTCCGCCAAAGAACGGTGGTGATGGTGGTGGGCGTGATGATGGTCCTCGTGGCCATGGTCGTGGGCCTCATGTTCATGCGTGTGCTCGTGTTCGTGCTCGCCATGATCATGATGGTGGTGCTCGTGCGTGTGCTCGGTAGCTGCTTCGTTGCCGTAGAGCCAGGCCATATCGTGATCGTGATTCTCGAGCTCCTCTGCCAGCTGAACGTCAAAGTCGCAGGCGTCGATGCCGTGCTTGTTTACATGCGTGACAGCGATCGTAAATCCGTCGACCGGCAGCGTGGCGAGTTGTTCGCGCAGGTGCTCCTCGCTAGCGCCTAGGTCGAGCAGGGCCGCGACGGTCATATCGCCGCTGATGCCCGAGGTGCCGTCGATGATAAGCGTGTGCTGATGGTTGGACATGGAATGCTCCTTAACGGGCGCAGGGCGTGCCGGCGCTCAGATGATTGATAAGACTTGCCTGGTAGGCGGCACCAAAGCCGTTGTCGATATTGACGACCGAAACGCCGCTGGCGCAGGAGTTGAGCATGGCGAGTAGCGCGGCTACGCCACCAAAACTTGCACCGTAGCCCACGCTGGTGGGAACGGCAATGACCGGACAGCTCACCAGGCCGCCGATAACGCTCGCCAGCGCGCCCTCCATGCCGGCGATGGCGATGACCACCTGTGCCTGGGCAAGTTCCTCGGCATGCGCGAGCAGGCGGTGCAGGCCGGCGACACCTACGTCGTAGAGGCGATCGACCTCGTTGCCATAGAATTCGGCCGTCAACGCGGCTTCTTCGGCGACGGGTAAGTCGCTCGTGCCGGCGCAGGCGACGACAACGCGTCCGTTGCCGGTGGGGGAGGGCTTGCCGCCCACGAGGGCGAGCTGTGCGTCCGGGACATATCCCAGGTCGATGCCGGTGCCGAGGAGCTCCGAGGCGCGGGCTGCTTTTTCGCTGTCCAGGCGTGTGACCAGGATGCGCTCCTGGCCAGCATTACGCAGCGCTTTGATAATGGCGGCTATCTGCTCGGCGGTTTTACCGGCGCCGTAGACAACCTCGCCGGCTCCCTGGCGCACCCCGCGCGAAAGATCGAGCTGCGCAAAGCCCAAATCGGCGGTCGGAGCCGTCTGGATGCGCGTGAGGGCGTCGGCGGGGGTGACTGCTCCGCCGGCAACATCGCTCAGCAATTGCTCAAGATCCCGCTTATCCATATATGTTCCCTTCGACGGCGCAAAGTCTAGCACTCAAAGGGTGTGTTTCCGAACACTAAGACAAAATTGTTCGGAAACTATAGGACAGACTGATTCTGTTGTTAGACGGATCGACTAGTCGCGCAGGATGATGTCCATGGCGAGCATCAGGTTGCGCTCGTCGATGGCAAACGGGGCGGCCTCGCGCGTCTTGGGCTTGGCGCAAAACGCGATGCCCGTGCCCGCGGCCTGAATCATGGGGATATCGTTGGCGCCGTCGCCGATCGCGACGGTGTGGGCCATATCGACGCCGCACTCAACTGCCCAATCCAGCATCTGGATAAGTTTGGACTCCTTGGTCACAATGTCGGCCGCCAGCTTACCCGTGAGCTTGCCGTCTACGGCCTCCAGGCGGTTGGCCAGGCAAAAATCGATGCCCGCAGCGGCCACGATCTTATCGGCGACCTCGTGAAAGCCGCCGCTTACCACGCCGACCTTCCAGCCCTTGCTGTGTGCCGAGCGCACAAGCTCCAACGCGCCGGGGGTAAATGTCACGCGTTCAAAGGTGCGCTCGAACACGCTCTCGTCCAAGCCGGCAAGCAGCCCCACGCGCTCCTCGAGCGCCTGCTTAAAGTCCAGTTCGCCGCGCATGGCGCGTTCGGTGATCTGCGCTACCTGCTCGCCCACGCCGGCCTCTTCGCCCAACAGGTCGATGACCTCCTGGTTGATGAGCGTGGAGTCGATATCCATAACGATGAGGCGTGCGGTCATGGCGGGCCTTTCCGAGCGCAGTTGTATTGGGGCACATTGTCGCACGCGGCGCGCCTTGGCGACGGCCACGGTGCGTCAATTGTTTCGTCTCCGTCAAGTCTTTGGGCAGGAGCTACTTTTCCGCGGCACATCGACACAGGTGCGATAAGATAGAACGCCATGTCTGGCTGCGCGGTTTACGCAGGCTGGGCAAATCTGTACGACGCCGCCCGGAACGACACGGGGCGGCACAGATCCATAAAGGAGGATCACTGGTATGAGCCAGACCCGTCCCATCGACGAGCATTCCATGCACACCCGTACCTGCGGCGAGCTTCGCCGCGAGAACGTGGGCGAAGAGGTCACCCTCACCGGTTGGGTGAGCCGTCGCCGCGATCACGGCGGCCTTATTTTCTGCGACCTTCGCGATCGCGAGGGCATCACGCAGCTCACCTTCGACCCCGAGCACTCCGACGGCGATGCCTTTAAGATCGCCGAGACCATGCGTCCCGAGTGGCCCATCAAGATCCACGGCGTCGTGCGTTCCCGTGGCGAGGAGACCACCAACGCCAAGCTCGCGACCGGCGAGATCGAGGTCCTGACCGACCACGCCGAGGTGCTCAACACGTCCGTCACCCCGCCGTTCCAGATTGAGGACGGCATCGAGACCAGCGAGGACACCCGCCTGCGCTATCGCTATCTGGACCTCCGTCGTCCCGAGATGATGGCCAACCTCAAGCTGCGCTCCGACTTCACCTTTGCCATTCGCGAGGCGCTGCATAACCGTGAGTTCATGGAGGTCGAGACGCCCTCCCTGTTCAAGTCCACGCCCGAGGGCGCCCGCGACTTTATCGTTCCCAGCCGTATTCAGCCGGGCAACTTCTACGCCCTGCCGCAGTCCCCGCAGCTTCTGAAGCAGCTGCTTATGGTCGGCGGCGTCGAGCGCTACTACCAGGTTGCCAAGTGCTTCCGCGACGAGGACCTGCGTGCCGACCGTCAGCCCGAGTTCACCCAGGTCGATATCGAGATGTCCTTCGTGGACCAGAACGATGTCATGAGCGCGCTCGAAGAGGTTCTTGCCGATGCCTTCGGTCGCATGGGTGTCGAGATGCCCACGCCGCTGCGTCGCATGGACTACTGGGAGGCCATGGACACCTATGGCTCCGACAAGCCCGATACCCGCTATGGCATGCACCTGGTCGACCTGACCGACATCTTTGCCAACTCCAAGTTCAAGGTCTTTGCGACTGCCGCAAACGAGGAGGGCTCTGTCGTCAAGGCCATCAACGCCAAGGGCGCCGGCGCCTGGGCACGTGCCAAGATCGATAAGCTTGCCGGCGTGGCCTCCACGTTTGGCGCCAAGGGTCTGGCCTGGATCGCCTTCCGCGAGGACGGCTCCATCAACAGCCCCATCGTCAAGTTCTTCTCGGACGAGGAGATGGCGGCTCTGCGTGAGCGCATGGACGTCGAACCCGGCGACCTTGTGATGTTCGCCGCCGGCCCGCGTCTGCTCTCTGACGAGATCCTGGGCGGCATGCGTTCTCACATGGCCAACGCGCTCGAGATCAAGCGCGAGGGTCACGACTTCCTGTGGGTCGTCAACTTCCCGCTGTTCCACTGGGACGAGGACCGCAAGGCTTACGCTGCCGAGCACCAGCCCTTTACCCTGCCGACCGAGACCGACATCGCCAAGATCGAGGCCGACCCGTTGGCGGCCGGTTCCTGCACCTACGACTTTGTCATGGACGGCTTTGAGGCCGGCGGCGGCGGTATGCGTATCCACAACGCCGAGATGCAGATGTCCATGCTCAAGCTTCTGGGCTTTACCGAGGAGCGCGCCGAGTCGCAGTTTGGCTTCCTCATGGAGGCGCTCAAGTTTGGTGCGCCCCCGATGGGCGGTTTCGCTCTGGGTCTGGATCGCGTGTGCATGCTGCTCACCGGTTCCGATTCCATCCGCGACGTCATGGCGTTCCCCAAGACGGCCAGCGGCTCCGACCTCATGTCGGGCGCCCCGAGTGCCGTTAGCGGCGCCCAGCTCAAGGACGTCAGCCTGCGCCTGATGTAGGCGAGCGGCTATATATTGCCCGCAACGAGGGAAGGACGCGTGCCTTCCCTCGTTTTTTATGCGCCGAGGTTGTGAGGGCATGGGGTGACCGGACGTCGAGGAAACTGCGTCCCGGAATTTGCGTCCAGAATGGGATGTACTTTCCGCCAGGGTCACTCAGCGGAAACTGCGTCCCAGAATCCAGCCAAATAACGGGTCGCACTTTCCGGTTGAGCTGTCTAACGGAAACTGTGCCCCAGAATGAGCGCTCAAAACGGGGCAGGCTTTCCGCAACAACTGTCTGGCAGAAAGCCTGCCCCAGTTTCTTATAGCGAGTCTCTCTGAACGAGCTGCATGTGCATGACGGTGGTGGTGGGCTCGGCACCCTTGATCATGTCGAGCGCAATGTTGGCGGCCATGTGTCCTTCTTCGCGCAGAGGCTGGCGGACGGTCGTGAGCGCGGGGACGCAGCGCGCCGCAATCTCGTGATCGTCGAAGCCGACGACAGAAACGTCCGCAGGAACGGATAGGCCTGCCTCGTTGAGTGCGGTGATGACGCCAGCCGCGATACGGTCCGATCCGCAGAGCACGCCATCGAAAGCAATCTCGCGCGCGAGGATCTGGTGCATGGCCTGATAGCCGTCTCCGCTGTTCCAGCCGGTATAGATAACGTTTGCGTCTGGGAGGTCTTCGCCCAAGACGGCGCGGTAGCCGCGCAGGCGGTCGACAACAGCGGGGTTGTCTTGCGGTCCCAACACGGCGACGATATCTTTGCGCCCGCGATCCTTCATGGCGAGTGCCGCAAAATGTCCGCCCTCTTCGTCGTCAGAGTAGACCGTCGAGAACACATCGCGATAGGGATGGCCCTCGAGCTGGCCGCACAACACGGTGGGTACGCCCAGCTCGCGCAGTACCTCGAGCAGCTCGCTGCCCTTGTAGGGGGAGACGTCGATCACGGCGTCGAACGAGCGGCGCTCAAAGTGCTCGCGTGCGCGGTTGCGCTCATGCGTAGAAGACGCCTGCAAGATAACGGGCAGATAGGACGACTCCGACAGTTCCTCGGTAATGCCGCTCAAAAACTCGCTATAGGTGGGGTCGCTGAAGAGTTCACTCAGGGGCTCGGTCACGAGTACGGCGATGATTTCCGTGCGCCCGACAGCGAGCGCTCGGCCACGAGCGTTGGGGACAAAATTGACTTTCTTGGCCGCCGCGCGGACGCGCTTTTTGGTTTCCTCGCTAATGCGGGGCGAATCGTTGAGAGCGCGCGATGCCGTGGAGCGCGACACGCCGGCAGCTGCGGCAACCTCAGCAATCGTAGGTGCGGTGCGAACTGGTTGGGTCATGGCGTCTCCTGGAAAATGCGGTCGATGTTGTCACTGATGCGGGCTGGTGCGGATACAGCTTACTATAGTGCGCCTGAACAGCGTTCATGGTATCCGGCCACTGGTGGCATTTCACATTCAAGCTGTTGTTGAACATGGCTTACAAGGGCGGGGTATAGATGGGCGCGGCCGTTGTCTGCTGCCTGGAATGCTGTTTTGCGCTGAGTTTCGATACTCAGGGTGACATAAGTGTCGCGGTTGTACAACCGGTTGCACCGTTAACCCGGCCAAATCGACCGTTCAGCGGACAACCGGTTGCACAGTTTTTTGCATCGCCCGTAAGATAAGGACAACCGGTTGCACAAGAATCACTACGATGATGAAGGAGCATCACCATGGACGCCATTAACGATTGGGAAAACCAAGCGCTCACCCACAGGAACCGCCTGGCACCCCATGCGTACTTTATGGGTTACGAGACCGCCGATCTCGCTGCAACGTACAGCCGCGAGCTGTCGCGCGGGTTTGTCCAGCTGTCCGGCTCGTGGCAGTTCCGCCTCTTTGAGGGCCCCGCTGCCGTCTCCAACGAGGAACTCTCCACGTACAAGCCCGAGTGGGATCACGTGGAGGTTCCGCACCTGTGGCAGGTGGACGGCTATGGCAACCTTGCCTACACCGACGAGGGTTTCCCGTTCCCGGTTGATCAACCGTTCGTTCCCTCCGACGACCCCACGGGCGTCTACCAGCGCATCGTCAACCTTCCCGCCGTTCCTGCTGGCGCTCGCGAGATCATTCGCTTCGACGGCATCGAGAGCTATGGCGAGCTGTACGTCAACGGTCAGTATATCGGCATGACCAAGGGTTCGCGCCTGTCTGCCGAGTTCGACGTGACCGACGCGCTTGTCGAGGGCGACAACCTGTTTGCGGTCAAGGTCCTGCAGTACAGCGATGGCAGCTATATCGAGGACCAGGATATGTGGTGGGCCTCGGGCATCTTCCGCGATGTGTACCTTATGCAGCGTCCCGCCGCGCACCTGGTCGACTTTAGGTTCCGCACGCACCGCGAGGGCGATACCGCTCTGATTACGCTCGATACGGTTGCCGAGGGCTCTTCCCGCGTTGTGTTTACGCTCAGCGATGGCGAGAACGTGGTGGCTGCGGGCGAGTGCGTCGACGGCCATGCCGAGTGCGGCGTGACCGATGCCCACTTCTGGAATCCCGAGGACCCCTTCCTCTACGACCTTACGTTTGAGGTCTACGACGGTGACCAGGTCAGCGAGTACGTTCCGCATCGCCAGGGTCTTGCCGAGGTGACGGTCGAGGGCAATCATATCTACCTCAACGGCACTTACTTTAAGATGCATGGCGTCAACCGCCACGATCACGACGATCACAAGGGCCGCGCCGTGGGCCTCGATCGCATGCGCCGCGACCTGGAGCTCATGAAGCAGCACAACATCAACGCGGTGCGCACGTCCCACTACGCCAACGACCCGCGCTTTTACGAGCTGTGCGACGAGTATGGCATCATGCTGGTCGCCGAGACCGATATGGAGAGCCACGGCTTCGAGAATATCGGCAATATCGCCCTGGTCACCGACGACCCGGCATGGGAGCCGGCCTACGTCGACCGCATTGAGCGCCTGGTGATGCAGGAGCGCAATCACGCCTGCATCATTATGTGGTCGATGGGCAACGAGAGCGGCTATGGCTGCAACATCCGCGCGATGTACGCCAAGGCTCACGAGCTCGATGGTCGTCCGGTCCATTACGAGGAGGATCGCAACGCCGATACCGTCGACGTTATCTCCACCATGTACTCCCGCGTGTCGCAGATGAACGACTTTGGTGAGCATCCATTCCCCAAGCCGCGCATCAACTGCGAGTACGGTCACTCCATGGGCAACGGCCCCGGAGGCCTGTCCGAGTATCAGGAGGTCTTCGATCGCTGGGATTGCATCCAAGGCCAGTTTATCTGGGAATGGTGCGACCACGGTCTGGCTGCTGTGACCGAGGACGGCATTGCCTACGATATGTATGGCGGCGACAACGGCGATTACCCCAACAACAGCAACTTCTGCATCGATGGCATGGTGTTCCCCTGGCAGCAGCCGAGCCCGGGCCTTACCGAGTACGGCCAGGTCATCTGCCCGGTTCGCATGGCTTATGACGCCGAGGCGGGCGAGCTGACTGTCACCAACAAGCGCTGGTTTACCACCCTCGAGGATGTTTGCCTCTCGGCGGAGACCCTGGTGGACGGCGACGTGGTCTGCCGCAAGACGCTCATGCCCGGTGCGGTTGCCCCCGGCGAGTCCGTCCAGCTTCCGCTGGTGATTCGCGAGGCCGCGGTAGGCGAGACCCTGCTGACCGTGCGCGCCTACACCATGGCCGCTCACGTCTGGTGCGAGCCGATGTTCCAGCTGGGTGCAAGCCAGTTTGCCATCGCAAACCATCCGGCGCCGGCCATCGCCGCCCCAGCTCGTCCTGAGCTTACGGTCGAGGAGACCGAGCAGGAGATTCGCATTCACTCCCTCAACGGCGAGCTGACCTTCAGCAAGGTAAACGGCACCGTGAGCAAGTGGAAGGCATCCGGCCGTGACGTCATGGCCTCTGGTCCCCAGGTTGGTTTTTGGCATCCGCTCGTCGATAACCACGCTCAGGAGTACGACTTCCTGTGGAAGGATAACTTCATCGATGTAATGCAGACGTCCACCCGCAAGGTTTCTTGGAAGCAGGACGGCAATGCGGTCGTCGTTACCGTGAGCCAGCGTATCGCTCCTCCCGTCCGCGCGTTCGGCATGCGCGTCGAGCTCGTCTATACCGTGCTTCCGAGTGGCCGCGTCGACCTCAAGGTTTCCGGCGAGCCCTACGGCGACTATTCGGACATTATCCCGCGCATCGGCATCTCCTTTGAGGTTCCCGGTTGCGATCGTGCCGTCGAGTGGTATGGCCACGGCCCGGGCGAGAACTATCCGGACTCGCTGCGTGCCAACCCGGTCGGTCATTACCGCACTACGGTCGACGACATGTTCACGCCCTACGTTATGCCTCAGGACTGTGCCAACCGCGAGGGTACCCGCTGGGTTGCCCTGCGCTCTAGCCACGGTGATGGCGTGCTGGTGACTCGTCCGGCCGACGCCGCTTCCAACCCGTTCTCGTTCTCGGCATGGCCCTATAGCTGCGAGGCTATTGATAATGCCAAGCACGTCTACGACCTTGTTCCGGGCGACACGGTCACGGTTAACATCAACGACCAGCTGCTCGGCCTTGGCTCGAACTCTTGGGGTTCCGAGGTGCTCGATTCCTATCGCACCCGTTTTGAGAGCTTCAGCTTTGAGGTGTCCCTGCGACCGCTGACGTCTGCCGATTTGGCTCAGGCGCTGGCACCCATTAAGGAGGCATAAGCCATGCATGTCTTTAACTCGCGCGCCGATTTCGACGCTCAGATGAAGTCCGTCAAGAAGTGGATGCGTACCGGCCAGGCGCTCGACGGCGTTTCTGAACTGCAGCACGATGTGGCGTACTCCATCGGCGACTCGCTGGTGTACTGGTGGGTCTATGCCCGCGAGGCCGCAACCGCCGACCTGGTCGGTCACCGTCGCTACCATGCCGTGCTCGCTCCGCTCGACGGCGACCTGACCGTCGAGGTTGCCCCCAAGGCAGGCCTCACCTGCACCCGCGCTTACAGCGATATCGATGATCGCGAGCGCTTTGAGGGGGCGGGGGAGACCGTGACGATTCCCGCCGGCGGCGTTGCCGTCGTCGAAATTGACGAGGCCTACCGTGTCGTGGCCGATGCCGCGGATCCCCGCGTCGTGGTACTGCACGTGACGGTCGAAGGTTATTCCTTCCCCAACAAGTAGTATTCGTCCGCCTGGACGTTTGCTTCGCGCCGTTAAGGGGGATGGCTTTGTTGACTCCCTTTTCCCCATTCCCCTTAGCAGGTGCGCCGTCCGTGTTTGCACTTGCAGCTCGGACGGGTTTAGATGACATTTAATAGATGATTGGGAGGGCTTATGAGCTCTGAAAAACGAGGAACGATTGGTTCGTTCGCTCTGCTGGGCATGACGGTCGCCGCCGTGTTCGGTATCAAGAACATCATCAACAACAACGCGGCCATCGGCTTAGCAGCCGCGCCGTCGTTCTTCTTCGCCACGCTTTTGTACTTTGTCCCCTATACCCTGGTTACCGCCGAGTTCGTCGGCCTTAACAAGGACTCCGAGTCGGGCGTGTACGCATGGGTCAAGACCTCGATGGGCGGCCGCTGGGCGTTCCTGACGGCATTTAGCTACTGGTTTGTTAACCTGTTCTTCTTTGCGTCCGTCCTGCCCAACGTCATCATCTACGCGAGCTACGTGTTCTTTGGTGCCAACGCCGAGCTTTCGCAGCTGTGGATCACCATTATCGAGATCGTTGTCTTTGCTATCGCCACGTGGGTTTCGACCAAGGGCGCTAAGTGGATCGGCTCCATTTCCTCCTTCGGTTCGACCGCGGCTCTCGGCCTGACCGCCGTGTTCATCCTGCTGTCCCTGGCTGCTGCCTTTGGCGGCGTTGAGTTCGCTACGGCTCCTACTCCCGCTAACATGGCTCCCGACATGAGCAACTTCGCAACTGCGTGGGGCTTCTTCGGTACGCTTGCCTGGATCATCCAGGGCGTTGGCGGCGCTGAGTCTGTCGGCGTGTTCCTTAACGACCTCAAGGGCGGCGTCAAGGCCTTCGTGCGCACCGTCGTTATCGCCGGTCTGACCATCGGCCTTCTGTATGCAGGCGCTTCGCTGCTGGTTAACCTGTTCATCCCCGAGGGCGGCGTTGCCATCTCCACCGGTATCTTCGACGTATTCGGCGCTGTCTTTGCCCACTTTGGCATTCCCATGGAAGTGTCTACGCGCGCCATCGGCCTGATCCTTCTCGCCGCCACGCTGGGCTCCCTCATGATGTGGACCTCCGCTCCCATCAAGGTTTTCTTCACCGAGATCCCCAAGGGTGTCTTTGGTAGCAAGATCGTCGAGCTCAACGAGCACGGCATTCCCGCCCGCGCTGCCTGGCTGCAGTTCGCCATCGTCGTCCCCATCCTGATCATCCCGGCCCTGGGCTCCGGTAACCTCGACGACCTGCTCATGATCGTCACCAACATGACGGCTGCCACCGCTCTGCTCCCGCCGCTGCTGATCCTGCTTGCCTACTTTATGTTGCGCAAGAACTTCGACGCTGCTCCCCGTGGCTTCCGCATGGGTTCGCGCACCTTTGGCCTGGTCATTGCTGCATTCCTGCTTGTGGTCTTCTGCTTCGTGCTTATCTGCGGCACCATTCCGCTCGATCAGCCTCTGTGGCTGACGCTGGTCTACAACGTCGGCGGCGTGGTTGTCTTCCTGGGCCTTGCCGTGATGTGGTACAACCGCTACATCAACCGCCTGCGCGAAACCGATCCCGAGGCTGCTGAGAACGAGCTTCGCCCCTCCGTCCTCGACATGATGGAGTAGCGGCTAGGATTAATCTACGGCTGTGGAATAAATCGATTCCCTTTCCTAAGGAGGGGCCTTACGAGGCCCCTCCTTTTGTGTTTTGGAGCATGGTTTTGGACCCTGTGGTCAAAAAATACCAAATATGAGTACTGTTGCAAAAGAGGTGTCATATTTTTCGGCCTGCTCTGAGCGAAAATGGGCTCATAATCAATTTATCTAGCCCCTTTTAAAGGGCGTTTGACGGCTTTCAACCTCTTCGAATCGCTCAAATTAGGCAATTTGCTCTCGATTTTGCTGCTACTAAATTGGTGACAGTACTCATATTTGCCACTTTTTGACCACGAGGTGTTCAGAGGAGCTCTCGAGAAGCATCTAACGGTACAATAGCTACCACGTGGCTGGGTTTTGCCGGCCGAATGTGCGATGTCGTGGGAGGGGACATGGTCGAGTTTACAAAGACGATTAAAGATCCGTTGGGATTACATGCCCGCCCGGTTGCGCTGCTCTATGACATCATTGCCAAGCATCGTAGCGACGTGTCAGTCAGCATCGGCGATCGCCACACGGATGGCCGCGATGTTATGGGACTCATGGCTCTCTACGGCGAGTGCGGCGAGGACATCATCTTCCGCGTTTCGGGCGTAGATGAGGCCTCCTGCGTTACGTCGATCAGAAACCTCTCGCTCTAACCTCAACAATGTGACAAAGGGGCAGTCCCCTCTGTTGCATCAATTGGTATGGCAAGGCGCCGCAAAGAGACAGTCTTTGCGGCGCCTTTGTTTCGTATAGGAAACTTTTTCGAAATCTGAATGCGGACCCTTTCCAAAAAGTTAACCACGTGTTAGTTTACTATAGCGAACATAGGCGTGGTTAACTTTTACCGTGTCGATGTTAAGGACGAACTGACGTTAGGAGCCACTCATGTCTTGCGGACCGCAGATGCCGGCCATGCCGCTTTCGATGGTAAAAGCGGGCGAAACCGTGCGCGTGTCCCGTGTAAAGGGCAATGAGGACATGAAACACCACCTCAAGGACCTCGGCTTTGTCGAGGGCAACGAAATCCACGTGGTGAGCTCGAGTGGCGCCAATATTATCGTCACCGTGCTGGGCGCACGCTTTGGTATCGATTCCAAGGTTGCCATGCACATCATGACCGTCGGTTAGTTCGCAGCATTTCATAAAAGCTGAAAGGGGGAAAAGAATATGAAGACGTTGGGTGACGTTAAGGTGGGCGAGAGCTCCACCATCGTCAAGCTTCACGGTGAGGGTGCGCTTCGCCGCCACCTTATGGACCTGGGACTCATCAAGGGCACTTCGTTCAAGGTCGTGAAGGTTGCACCGCTCGGTGATCCGGTCGAGATCAACGTGCGCGGCTACGAGCTTTCCATCCGCAAGGAGGAGGCCGCCGTCGTCGAGGTCCAGTAAGGACTCGAGGCGCATATTTCTGCAGATAAAGTTAGGTTTTTCTAACTTAATGCAGCATCTTTGAAGCACATTATCCAGCCTGCGCGGAGAAAGCAGCGCAGGCACACAAGGAAGAAGGATTGAATGGCGGATTCTCAGATCCATGTCGCGTTGGCGGGTAACCCCAACTGCGGCAAGACCACGCTTTTCAACCTGATCACCGGCGCCAACGGCTACGTTGGCAACTGGCCCGGCGTCACGGTTGAGAAAAAGGAGGCCAAGCTCCTAAGCGACAAGAACGTTACCATCACGGACCTCCCTGGCATCTACTCGCTTTCCCCCTACAGCCCCGAGGAGCAGTGCTCGCGCGATTACCTCATGAGCGGCGAGCCCGATGTTGTCGTCCAAGTCGTCGATGCCACCAACCTCGAGCGTAACCTGTACCTGGCGCTTCAGGTTATCGAGACCGGCCTGCCCGTGGTCGTTGCCCTCAACATGGCCGACCTGGTCGAGAAGAACGGCGATAAGATCGACACGGACAAGCTTTCCAAGAAGCTCGGTTGCCCGGTCATGATGATCTCGGCTCTTAAGAACAAGGGCATCACGGAGCTGTTCGATCAGGTCAAGAAGTCCGCTGCTTCTAAGGGCCAGGTACCGGAGCACAAGTTCGATTCCTCCATCGAGGACGTTCTGGACCACATCGAGAATAACCTGCCTGCGAGCGTTCCCGCCAACAAGCGTCGCTACTACGCCGTCAAGCTGTTTGAGCGCGATGCAGACGCCTGCAAGCTCATCAACCTCACCAAGGAGAAGGCTGCTCGCGTGGAGGAGCTGGTCGCCCAGTGCGAGCAGGACTGCGACGACGATGCCGAGTCCATCATCACCGGTGAGCGCTATGGCGTCATCGCGCACATCATCGATGAGTGCCTCACTAAGGCTCCGGCCAAGATGAGCACCTCCGAGAAGATCGACCGCGTGGTTACCAACCGTATCCTGGGTCTGCCGATCTTTGTGGTCATCATGTTCTGCGTGTACTACATCGCCGTTTCTACCTTGGGCGGCACGGTGACCGACTTCACTAACGACCAGCTCTTCGGTACCGACGGTTGGTATGTGCTCGGCCAGGGTCGCGACGCCTACGACGCGGCCGTCGAGGCTGCGGGTGACAATGCCGACTCGGTCGACCCGGCACAGTACGGCCCCTATGTCCCGGGTATCACCACCATGGTGCACGACGCCCTCGTGGCGGGCGGCACCGAGGACGGTGGCCTGGTCGATTCGCTGGTCTGTGACGGCATCGTCGGCGGCCTGGGCGCTATCTTCGGCTTTGTGCCGCAGATGTTCCTGCTGTTCGTCATGCTGTCCTTCCTGGAGGACTGCGGCTACATGGCCCGCGTCGCCTTTATCATGGACCGCGTGTTCCGCCGGTTTGGCCTGTCCGGTAAGTCCTTCATCCCCATGCTCGTGTCCTCGGGCTGCGGCGTCCCCGGCGTCATGGCCACCAAGACCATCGAGAACGAGAAGGACCGCCGCATGACGGTCATGACCACCACGTTCATTCCCTGTGGCGCCAAGCTGCCGATCATCGCCCTGCTCATGGGCTCCATTATCGGCGATTCTTCCACCACCGCCGCGTGGATCAGCCCGCTCTTCTACTTCCTGGGCGTCTTTGCCGTCATCGCCTCGGGCCTCATGCTCAAGAAGACCAAGCTCTTCGCCGGCCGCCCGACACCGTTCGTTATGGAGCTTCCCGCCTACCACTTCCCGGCGATCCGCTCTTGGGCGCTGCACGTGTGGGAGCGCTGCTGGGCCTTTATCAAGAAGGCCGGCACGGTCATCTTTGCCTCCACTGTCGTGGTTTGGTTCCTCTCCAACTTTGGTAGCTATAACGGTTCCTTTGGCTTCCTGCCTGCGATGGACGGCATCCCCGAGGAGTTCATGGACTACTCCGTGCTTGCCATGCTCGGCAACCTGGTCGCTTGGATCTTCGCCCCGCTCGGCTTTAGCACTTGGCAGGCCACCGCGCTGACTGTCTCTGGCCTTGTCGCCAAGGAGAACGTCGTCGCCACCGCCGGCTCGCTGCTGTCGGTTGCCGACGCCGCCGAGACCGACCCGAGCCTGTGGACCGCGTTTGCCGGTATGTTCCCGACTATGGGCGCTTGCGTTGCCTTCGGCGCGTTCAACCTGCTGTGCGCTCCGTGCTTTGCCGCTATGGGTACCATCCGCAACCAGATGGATTCCGGCAAGTGGACCGCGATTGCCCTCGGCTACGAGTGCGCCTTCGCTTGGGTGATCGGCCTGTTCATCAACCAGTTCTATAACCTGCTTGTCCTTGGGCAGTTTGGCTTCTGGACGGTTGTGGCTATCGTGCTGCTGGTCGCGATGCTCTTCCAGATTTTCCGTCCTATGCCCAAGCACGCTTGGACCGACGAGGACGAGACCAACACTGCTTCCGCTGCAGTTTCCGCCTAAGTCCGAATAGGGATCAACCCCTTTCCACGAGCCCGGGTGTCTTAGTGACACTCGGGCTTTTTGACGCAATGGGGGGACAGATTGCTTTGCTCCAGAAGTAAGATGTGGCGTTTCCGCAGATAAACCGACCAAAATAAACCTGTCCCTATTTGGTAGGTGGAGAATGGGGTAAAGTAAGTGATGGTTAACTAGAGGAGGCTTGCTATGGCACCTATCGATATTGTTGTACTGGCTGTTATCGGTATTGCGTTTGTCGCGGTATGCGTGCGCATCTACCGCAAGGGCACCTGCGCCGACTGCGCTCAGGGTGGCGTTTGCACCGGGCATTGCTCCAACAAAAAGACGTGCGCCGCACTTAAGGGCGTGGACAAAATCGCCGAAGACTTGGGCCGCGGTATCAAATAAGGTCCGGACATCCAAGCGCTCCGCGGGCATCCGTTCGCGGGGCGCTTTGTGCATTTGAGGGAGAGCACGGCGAGTCGAAGAGTATTTTTGGGGTATCGTTAACTGGACTATTAATTGGCAACTTATCTATAACGGAGTAACCGCATGAGCGCTCGCGTAACCATGAAGGACATAGCCGCCGAGCTTGGCGTTTCCATCAATACCGTGCACAAGGCCCTGACGGGAAAGGCCGGCGTGAGCGAATCCGTGCGCGCCAAGGTGAACGCCAAGGCCGAGGCCATGGGCTATCACCGCAACACAAGTGCCTCAAGCCTGCGCCGCAAGGATATCAATCTGGTGTTTTGCCTGCCCCGCGCATCGCGCGAGGGAGCGTACTTTTTCCGTTACCTGTGGGAAGGCTGCAATCGCTTTGAACAGGAGGTCATCGACCGGGGCATTACGGTTGAGCGCGTTGAATTTGGCGTGGGCGGCTACGCTGATGCACTCGAGCAAATCGACGAGCGTCTGCAGGTGGGCGAGAAGATTGATGGCTTGCTCGCCTATGCGCCGGGCGACGATCGTGCGACTGAGCTTTTGGGGCAGATCGCCGAGGCGGGCGTGACGATTGAGCTTGTCGACGGCGACCGTCCGCATTTGAATCGTTTGGGTGCGAGCTTGGCCGATTATTCGACGGCAGGCAGCCTTATGGCCGAGCAGGCGGCAAACCTGGTCCATGCTTCTGGGGCCGACGCCCGCGTGCTCCTTTTGACAGGCGACCCATATACCGATTCGCACTATCTAACCGCCCGCGCCTTCCACAATTACCTGCGCGAACGTGATATTCCATGGCAGGTCGAGGATCTTGCAGGTGCCCATGCGCAAGTCAAACAACTCGAGCATGAGCTCGAAAAGCGCTTGAGTGCGCCGGACGCCCCCGAACTTATCTGTAGCGTTTTTGCCGTTGGTTCCGAAGTGGTTGCCGACGCGCTCGTCTCGACCGGCAAGGCCGGTCAGGTCATGGTGATCGGCAACGACCTGTTTCCCGAAAGTGCTCTGGCCTTGCGCCGCGGTATCTTTACCAATATTGTCTATAAGGACCCGACGAGCCTGGCGTATCGCGGCGCTAAGACGCTGGGCGATTATCTGCTGTGGGGAAGGACCCCGACGGTGCCCGTCCAGAAGGGTGCCGTCGAGATGGTATTTGCCAGCAATGTCGACCGCTACTGCGAACTTGCGGGTATTTAGCCGATTGAGCAGGTACCCCCTCTTGCGACGTGCATTTTTGGGAGTATTCAGCATTGGCATGCCCTGAATGAGGTGCAGAACGACTGTTTTAAGTGCCCCCGATGGCGTAATTTGCCATCGGGGGCACTTTTTATGCCGATCGGGCGCTATCTGCGTTCCAAATAGGACGCTGAGGATGGCGCACGGCGCGCTCCAATGCTGAATACTCCCAAAAATGTACGTCGGGACATGACCCACCTGAGCAAAAGCGCTCAAGTTCGGTGTTCGGGGACGCCAACCGGTCCGCAATGCATGCAAGTCACAGCTCCGGCAACCGTTGAACGGGCAAAACCTACCGTTCACCCCATGGTTGTTAGGTGAACGTTCACCTTTTGAGTCGTAATGGATTAGTATGGTGAACGTTCACCTAGAGGATGACGAGCGTATTGTGCGCCCGCTCCGCAAACAAAGGGGCTGTTTGATGAAAAACTTTATGGACGATCAGGATTTCCTGCTGAGCACCAAGACCGGCGAGGAGCTGTTCCACAACTTTGCCGAGGGCATGCCCATCGTCGACTACCACTGCCACATTTCTCCCAAGGAGATCTGGGAGGACAAGCGTTTCGAGAATATCACCGAGGTTTGGCTGGGCGGCGACCACTACAAGTGGCGCCTGATGCGTGCCAACGGCGTCGATGAGCGTTTTATCACTGGCGACGCACCTGCTCGCGAGAAGTTCCAAAAGTGGGCCGAGACCCTGGGTCGCTGCGTTGGCAACCCCGTCTTTGAGTGGAGCCACCTGGAGCTTAAGCGCTACTTTGGCTACGAGGGCGTCCTCAACGGCAAGACCGCCCAAGAGGTCTGGGACCTTGCCAATGCCAAGCTCGCCGAGGCCAGCTTTACCTGCCGCAACCTGATCAAGCAGTCCAACGTCCGCATGATCTGCACTACCGACGACCCGGCCGACAGCTTTGAGTGGCACAAGAAGATTGCCGACGACGACAGCTTTGACGTTCAGGTCGTTCCCGCCATGCGCCCCGATGCCGCTTTGCGCATCGAGCGCGGCCAGGAGTTTGCCGACTACTGCAAGCGCCTCTCCGAGGTTGCCGGCGTTGAGGTCAGCGACTTCGAGGGCATGAAGGCCGCCATTTCCAAGCGCTACGACGTTGCTCACGAGCTGGGCTGCCGCGCCTCCGACCACGCACTCGACTACGTTATGTACGTCCCGGCTACCGCCGATGAGATCGAGGCCATCTTTGCCAAGGGCCTGGCTGCCGAGCCGCTTACCGAGGAAGAGGTCCTCAAGTACAAGACTGCCTTTATGCAGTTTGTCGCCGGTGAGTATGTCCGCCTGGGCTGGGCCATGCAGCTGCACTTTGGCTGCAAGCGCGACAACAACCGCGCCATGTTTGCCAAGCTCGGCCCCGATACCGGTTATGACTGCATCTCCAACTACACGCCGTCCGACCAGCTCGCCGATTTCCTCAACTCCATCCAGGAGACCTGCGGCTTGCCCAAGACCATCCTGTACAGCCTGAATCCCATCGACAATACCATGATCGATACCGTGATGGGCTGTTTCCAGGAGGCTCCGACTGCCGGTAAGATCCAGAACGGTTCCGCCTGGTGGTTCAACGACAACGAGGTCGGTATGCGCGAGCAGCTCACGGCTCTGGCTAACGAGGGCGTCCTGGGCAACTTTGTCGGTATGCTCACCGACTCCCGCTCCTTCTTGTCCTACCCGCGCCACGAGTATTTCCGTCGCGTGCTGTGTAGCGTGATCGGCGAGTGGGTTGAGCAGGGCAAGTATCCGGCCGACATGGAGCTGCTGGGCACCATCGTGCGCGATATCAGCTACAACAATTCCGTTCGCTACTTTGGCTTCGATCTGGGCACCGTCGAGGCCTAAGCCCGCATCGAATCACATCGAACCCTGGGCGCCGTTGCCACACGCGGAGCCCCGTTTTGCTTGCACGCTAACAGACATCTAAGGAGACACATAGATGGAGAACATCAGCTACGATGCGCTCGAGAAGATCGGCTACAAGGGCTATTTGTTGCCCAAGGATGCTCCCGAGAAGGTTCTGCAGTTTGGCGAGGGCAATTTCCTGCGCGCCTTCGTCGACCGCTTCTTTGACATGGGCAACGAGGCCACCGGCTGGAACGGCAAGGTCGTCATGGTGCAGCCCATCAGCGGTGCCTTTGGCTTTGCCGACGGTATCAATGCCCAGGACGACCTGTACACCGTGCTGGTGCGCGGCAAGGAGAACGGCAACACGGTTGACGAGTCCCGCGTGATCAGCGCCTGCAGCCGCTGCCTTAACCCGTATCGTGAGGACGACTACCGCGCCATGATGGAGGTCGCCGTCTCCGACGATTTGGAGATTATCGTCTCCAACACCACCGAGGCCGGTATCGCCTACGACCCGTCCTGCAAGGCCGACGACATGCCGCCCGCGAGCTTCCCTGCCAAGCTTGCCCAGGTGCTCCACACCCGCTGGGCTGCCGGTAAGCCGGGCGTTATCGTGCTCGCCTGCGAGCTCATCGATCACAACGGCGAGGAGTTGCTGCGCATCATGAACCAGTATGTGAGCGACTGGGGCTGGGAGGACGAGTTTGCGCAGTGGATGGCTAACGACTGCACCGTCTGCACCACGCTCGTCGACACCATCGTCCCCGGCCGCATCCGCGATCCTAAGGAGGCCGCCGCGGTGGCTGAGCGTCTGGGCTACGAGGATCCCTTCCTGGCCGTGCGCGAGCCCTTCCAGATGTGGGGCATCCAGGGCGACGAGTCGCTTGCCGAGAAGCTTCCCTTTGTGAAGGCTGGTCTTCCGGGTGTCTTTGTGACTCCCGACGTCACCCCGTACAAAAAGCGCAAGGTCCGCATCCTCAACGGTGCCCACACCGCCTTCGTTCCGGGTTCCTGGGTTGCCGGCTTTGATATCGTGCGCGACTGCATGCATGACGAGACCATTCGCGGCTTCATGAACACCATGCTCTACGACGAGGTCATTCCGACGCTTGCCGCCGACTTGGATGTCGAGGACTGCAAGGCCTTTGCCGCCGCCGTCGAAAACCGCTTCGACAACCCGTTTATTGATCATGCGCTGCTCTCCATCTGCCTCAACTCCACGGCTAAGTGGCGCGCTCGCGACCTGCCCACGCTCAAGGACTACGTTGCCGAGACCGGCAACCTGCCCAAGTGCTTGGCGACGAGCCTCGCTACGCTCATCTCCTTCTACACGCAGGAGCTCGTGTCCCGCGAGGGCGACGGCCTGCACCTGCGTCGCTCCGACGGCACCGAGTACACCGCTCAGGACGACGCCTTCGTACTCGATTTCTACGCCGCC
The DNA here is from genome assembly GCA_959606405.1 of uncultured Collinsella sp. Classification (GTDB taxonomy): domain Bacteria; phylum Actinomycetota; class Coriobacteriia; order Coriobacteriales; family Coriobacteriaceae; genus Collinsella. Next base: position 19,961 of record CAUHIY010000013.1, read on the forward strand.
CACGCCGGTGCCGACGATGCCCAGCTGGTGCACGACGTGCTCACCAACGAGCAGATGTGGGGCGAGGACCTTACGCAGATCGCCGGTCTTGAGGAGTTTGTCGTCAGTGCGCTCGCCGTCGTGCGCACCGAGGGTGCCAAGCAGGCCTTCGCCAACGCTCAGGCGTAAATTTCCGGCGCAGACGCGGGCGCGGGACGGCGTGCCCGCGTCTCGACTTCTGCTCAACCTGTAGGGTTAGGACCATTTGTAATGAATACTATCCAGATCAATCCGGCCGATAACGTGATCGTTGCGCTGTCGCCGCTTGCCAAGGGCACTGCCGTCGCGGTTCCCGGGGTGGGCGAGGTCGTGGCCGTGGAGGATATTCCGCAGGGCCATAAGATGGCGGTGCGCGCGATTGCCGCAGGGGAGGACGTCATTAAGTACGGCCTTCCTATCGGACACGTGACGGGCGATGTCCAGCCCGGTCAGTGGCTCCACACGCACAATGTGAAGACCAACCTTTCGGGCGAGGTCGAGTACACCTACAATCCCACGCATCCGGTCGTTGAGTCGGTTGAGCCCGAGACCTTTATGGGGTTCCGCCGCGCCGACGGTCGTGCCGCGACGCGCAACGAGCTGTGGATCATCCCCACGGTCGGCTGTGTCAACGAAGTCGCCCGTGCCATGTGCGAGCAGGCCCAGGATCTGGTCGATGGCTCGCTGGAGGGCGTCTACTACTTCCCGCATCCGTTCGGTTGCTCGCAGACCGGCGCCGACCATGTCCAGACGCGTCGTCTGCTGGTGGCGCTCTCGCGTCACCCTAATGCGGCCGGCGTGCTGTTCCTGTCGCTCGGTTGCGAGAACTGCACACACCAGCAGGTGCTCGACGAGCTCGGTGACTTCGATCACGAGCGCGTTCGCTTTCTCACCTGCCAGGATGTAGCCGACGAGCAAATCGAGGGCCACAAGATTCTGGCCGAGCTGGCAGACCTGGCAAAGCAGTCCAAGCGCGAGCCCATTCCGGCCTCCGAGCTGGTCATTGGTCTTAAGTGTGGCGGCTCCGACGGTCTTTCGGGCATTACCGCCAACCCCACGATCGGTCGCGTGAGCGATATGGTCGTCGCCCGTGGCGGCACGTCGGTGCTTACCGAGGTGCCCGAGATGTTTGGCGCGGAGAGCATCCTGCTCGACCGTTGCGAGAACGAGCAGGTCTTTAACGCTGCCTCCGACATGCTCAATGGATTTAAGGACTACTTTATTAGCCACGGCGAGGTCGTTTATGAGAACCCGAGTCCCGGCAACAAGGACGGCGGTATTACCACGCTCGAGGACAAGAGCTGCGGCTGCGTGCAAAAGGGCGGATCTGCCCCCATCGTCGACGTGCTGCCGTATGCCGGCCAGGCAAATAAACACGGCCTGAACATGCTGTGCGGTCCGGGCAACGACATGGTATCCACCACGGCGTTGACGGCTGCCGGCTGCCACGTGATTCTGTTCTCGACCGGCCGCGGCACACCGTTTGGCGCGCCGGCGCCTACCCTCAAGGTGTTCACCAATCAGCGTTTGTGCGACCACAAGGCCAACTGGATGGACTTTAACGCTGGCGTGATTGCCACGGGTGAGCGCACGCTCGACGAGGCTGCTCACGATCTATACCAGCTGGTGCTGGAGACGGCGAGCGGTAAACTCACGAGTGCCGAGCGCCGTGGCTGTCACGAGATCAGCATCTGGAAGGACGGCGTCTGCCTGTAGTGGCAAATGCACCCAAGCGTAGCACTATGTCGTCGGCCCCGTCGGGAGTGTTCCCGGCGGGGTTTTCGTTTTGTGGTTAAGTGAAAAAATTGGAAAATACGATAAACGTTCACCTATCTCATGGGTGTCCAGCATGGCACCTTTACCAGCAGACAATAGGTCTTAGAGCCTCAATTGTGTCCGTTCAGCGGTAAAAATCGACCGTTCAAGGATATTATTCAAGTGAACGTTCACCTGTCGTAAGCAATCGCGCATAATCTAACTAAACGTTCACCCTGAACGCTGGGCAGACAGATGTCAGTGTGGACTCCAATGTCTTGCTGCAAGACAATCGAGAAAAGAGAGGGAGCTCGATGACTAATAAGATCGGAAAAAAGCGTAAGATCACATTCTGGACGCGCTTGGGCTTTGGTATGGGCGGTATGCTCAATTCCGGTGCCCTGACCTTTACGCACAGCTACATGGTGCTGTTCCTGTCCACGGAGTGCGGTCTGTCCGCAGGCGAGGCTGCGCTGATCAGCTCGTTCGCCATCTATCTCAACGCCATTCTTTGCCCGCTGATGGGCTTTGTGGCCGATAACTTCTATGCCACCAAGATTGGCCGCATCTTTGGTCGTCGTCGTTTCTGGATCTTGCTGGCCATCCCGATGATGATCGCCGAGCCGCTCATCTTCGTGGCTACGCCGTTTGGCTTCCCGTACTACTTTGTGCTGTACCTGATCTACAACGTCGCGTATACGTTCTGCACCGCCAACCTGTCGCCGCTTACCATCGAGATGACCGACGACTTCAAGGAGCGTACGTACCTCACCGGCTACAAGCATCTCTTTGGTAACGCCGCCGGCTTCCTGATGGCTGCACTTGTGGGCTTCGGCTTTGGCACCTTCGGCGAGACCAACCCGTTCAGCTACTTCATCATCGCTACGATCAACGCTTCGGTCATGGCAATCTCGCTGCTTTGTGTGTACCTGTCCACGTGGGAGCACACCCCCGAGGAGGTCGCTCAGGAGAAGATCGAGAGCGTCGGCGAGGGTATCAAGAAGTTCTTCATCGACGTAATCTCCACCTTCCGCAACAAGTCCTTCCGCAAGGTCCTGTACGCACAGGTCTCCACGAAGCTCGCTGCTGCCTGCTGGTCTGCCTGCCTGTCCTTCTTCATCGTCTACTGCCTGCAGATTCCTAAGTCCTACGAGTCCGTGATGGAGATGCCTGGCAAGGTCGTCGCTATCGTCTGCACCGCCATCTGGGTCGCTCTCATGGCCAAGAAGGGCTTCCACAAGTCTTGGTACCTGGCCAACGTCGGTTGCGCTGCGTGCATCATCGCCTACAACTACTTCGCCTTTGGTCAGATCAATGGCACCTCCACGGTCGCCATCGCCATGATCGCCTACCCCATCATCTTCGCCATCTGGAAGTTCTTCTACGTCGGCTTCCAGTACCTGCCCGATGTTCTGCTCAACTACATCCCCGATGTCGATGAGCTCATCACCCTGCGTCGTCGCGAGGGCATCTACAGCTCCGCTCAGCAGCTCTGCCAGCAGATCGCCCAGGCTATCGCCGTTAACGCATGGGCCATCGTCCTTGCTGCCTCCGGCTTCATTCAGACCGCCGGCAACAGCGACGCCGTGACCCAGCCCGCCACCGTGCCTCTGTACATCTGCGGCTACATGCTCATCGGCTGCGCCGGCTTCTTCCTGCTCGCGGCTGTCCTTGCCCGCGGCATCAAGATTGACAAGGAGCAGTGCGACGTCCTTTGCGACGAGATCCGCCGCGTCAAGGAGGGCGGCAAGATGGCCGACGTCAAGCCCGAGGTCAAGGCGCTTTGCGAGGAGCTCTCCGGCTTTAAGTACGAGGACTGCTTTGCCCACAACAACGTTGGCTTCCAGGACGGTAGCGTAACCCCCGCCGAGTAAGGCCGACATATCGTCCAAATCACAGGGCCGTGCCACCGGAATTCCGCCGGCAGGCACGGCCCTTTTTCAACAGCGTACAATTTGCCTTTAGAGCATCTTTTTGAGGGAGAAACCCATGGAGACGAACGTTATCTGGCGCAACGCGCGCGCGGCGGTTATCGAGCTTGACGACGGCGGTTACTTTACCTGCGCCGATACGTGGGAGATCTTTGTCAACGACGAGCCCGCCGGTACCACGAATACGGTCGAGACCTATGTCGACGGCCTGATCCCCGGCAAGCGCAACCTGGTTCGTTTTGTTTGTGGCGAGCGTGAGCTGAGCGTAGGTGTCACCACGCCGGCTGAGCCCTTTACCATCAACGTTCGCGACTGTGGCGCCAAGGGTGATGCCGAGCACGACGACACCACCAACATCCAGGCTGCCATCATGGCCTGCCCCAAGGGCGGCCGCGTGCTGATCCCCGCCGGTAGTTATCGCATCAAGTCCCTCTTCCTTAAGAGCAATAT
>CAUHIY010000014.1:0-24036 GCA_959606405.1 uncultured Collinsella sp.
ATTGCACTTTTGAGTAGCTTGGCGTTCGCGCTTGTCATAGCCCTTGCCGTTGTTTCTTTTGTGCCTCGCGCATTTGGATACACGCCCTTTGCTGTGCTTTCGGGCTCTATGGAGCCCGAGCTTCCCGTTGGCTCCATGGTGTTTGTCCGCCAGATTGAGCCGGCGGATATTGCCGTGGGCGACAATGCAACCTTTTATCGATCGGACGGCGCCGTGGTGACGCACCAGGTGTACGAGATCGACCCTGTGGCGCAGACGATCGGCACGCAGGGAATCGCAAACAAAAATGCAGACGGAAGTATCATGCACGATGCCGAGCAGACACCTTTTTCGCGCGTGATTGGCACCGTTTCCTTTTGTGTCCCTTACCTGGGCTTCGTCAACGCATATTGCACGACGATGCCCGGTTTGCTTGTTGTGGTGGCCGTTCTGGCGCTGCTGATCGCGGCGTCGATAGTGCTCGATCGGATGGTTCCCGACGAGCCAGCGGGCAAGCATGCCCGCATGCATGCGAGTGAGCGGCGTTCATAGCGGCAGGGAAAAGCGTCGGCGGCGGTAGGGGCCGTTGCCGGGGAAGACGATTCTCGAAAGGAAGAGAACGATGGAAAACAAGAAGAAAAAGCGCTACGGCATCGTTGCCGCCTTGCTGCTGCTGGTGCTGGCCGCCGGCGTGGGCACCTATGCATGGCTGACGGCGCAGTCGAGCCTGACCAACAACTTTGCTACTGCAGGCATTAACAAGCCGACTACTGAACCCGATAACCCGAATAAGCCGCTTCCGGATGATAATACTAAGGTCAACGGCAACCTGACCGAGACCAAATGGGTTGCTGGCTCCAAGCTCGCTCCCGGCGTGACTGTTTCCAAGAATCCCAATGTGGGTATTGGTAAGGGGTCCGAGAACGCTTATGTGTACGCTTTCGTGAAGAACGAGACGGCGTCTGATACGGCCGCTGATTCCCATAAGACTTACTTCACCATTAATCAAGGCTGGAAAGCCGTTCAGGCAGATACCGTTACGGGAGAGTCGGCTCATTATCTCGGTGGCCTTTTCGTTTATGTTGGCAATGGGACCGAGGCAACTCCGCTTATTGCCAGCAAGACCGAGGACAAGTGGACCGGTGAGCTGTTCAGCAATGTGACTACGCCCAAGGAGACCGAGCAAAAGGATTTCGCCAAGGATGCCAAGATGACGGTCAACTGCTTCGTTTACGCTGCAGACAGCACCACTGAGGGCTCGGCTGCGTCTGCTGAGGCTGCTGCCAAGGCTTGGGCCAACGGCCTGAACTAGCCCCACCCCCCATCGAGATCCCGGCCCGCCCCCACCCCTATATTCGGGCCGGGATCTCGGTCCCCCTATTGACGATTGGCGAACGTAATGCTCAACAATCTTTCCGACAATCAGAAACGCACCTTGGCGCTTGCCGCGATTGCGCTGTTGGCCCTGGCGTGCCTGTGTGGCACGCTGGCTTTTACCGTTGATATGGTTCTGGCGAACAACGTCCTATCGTTTGGCAGCGTGAAGGTACGAGTCTGCGAATACACCCTAAACGAGCGGGGCGAGGAGATTCCGTTTGAGGCCAACGAGCACGGGGACTATCCCGACACCAAGGCCGGGGGCTCTGACATCAGCCGCATCGTGCGCGTGGAGAACGTCGGCGCGCAGCCTGAGTACGTTCGCGCGCGCCTGCGTATGGTATCGGTGGCGCCCGACGGTTCGAGCGCGGATGCCTCGGGCAACGTTGCGTTTAACGTAAACGCGGGCGAGGGGTCCCCGTGGATCGATGGCGGCGACGGGTGGTACTACTACCGCGGATTGGCTGGACGTGGCGGCGTGCTTGACCCCGGCTCCATGACGGAAAGCCTCATGGACTCGCTGCGATTTGTGGGCGACTACCACGATGCCGCGCGCGGCGGCTCATACAGGCTCGATATCGACGTCCAGGCCGTGCAGGCCAAAAACCAGCAGGCAAACGATACCGTCCTCGACGTGCTCGACGTCGTGGGCTGGCCGGAGGCGAACTAGCCCATGGAGATTAAGAACATGAACCGAGGCGTGCTCGGCAGGCTGATCGCTGTGGTGGCAATCGCCCTTTGCTGCGTTGTAGCGCTGCCGGCGGCAGCGTATGCCGAGGATGTGCCCGAGGACAAGACCGAATTCCATATCACAAACAGGAACGACTTCCTGGCGTGTGTCGCGCTGTCGCGACAGCGCGACACGTCGCAGTGGCGCGTCTATCTCGATAACGATATCGTTCTTAACGATGATGATATGAACGCCATTGTTGAGGATACGGTCAAGCACCTCTCCTTTGGCAACAAAGAACATCCCTTTAAGGGCGTTTTTGACGGTCAAAACCATACCGTGAAGGGCCTGAACTACGCCAACAATATGCTGGATCCCGAGCGCGATACGGGCTTTTTTGCCGAGACCGACGGCGCTACCATCAAGAACTTCCTGGTCAAGGATGCCAACATTTGGGCCGACTTCCGCGGCGGCATTATCGTGGGCAAGGCCGTCAACACCCACTTCGAAAACGTTATGGTCATGGAGAGCACCCTGCACGTTACGTGCGCCAACAACATGCTCAACGTTATTACCAATGCGGGCTTTGAGGGAGGCCTGATTGCCGGCGAGCTCGACGGTTGCACCCTTTACAACTGTGAGGTCCGTGGTGGCCGCGCCGTTAACAACACGACTTCGGGCGTACAGGCAATCGGTGGCGAGGGCCTGTATATGGCGGCGTTTGCCGGCTACGTTAATAACTCGACGATCGAGTACTGTCGCGTTACGCCTACACGCAACGACGATGGTTCGATTGCCGCGGATGGCATGACCGACGTCACCAATAAATACGATGTGGCCATTGGCGCCCTGGGCGGCAACAACGTGTATGCCTCGGGCTTTGTGGGCTGCATGGCAGAAGGCGCTAAAGTCATTGACTGCTTTTCAACGGCGAAATGCTATAGCTATGCTGCTTCTTACGTGGGCGTTGTCTCCGTAACGCGCGCTTGGACGGGCGGTCTTGCAGGCCGCGTCTTGTCTAAGAGCGGTAATGAAATCACTCGCAGCCATTTCGCCGGCGATTTGAGCTCGCGCCAGTACAACCCCATCGCCGTGATTCCCATTATTCAAAACGATGTGAACCTGGGCGGCATTGCTGCGCGCGCTAACGTGGGTGATGCGACTATCACTGATTGCTACTTCAAGCCCAGCGTCAGCCTATCCGGATTTAGCCAGGGTACGGCAGCCAAGAAGAAGATTTACGCCCTTGCGGGTGATGGTACGGTATCCGGTGCCGGATTCGGTCCCTGGGACAACGAACGCTACGTCACACGTGAGCTGTGGGAGCAGCATGATTACGACTTCTGTGCCGGCACCATGCGCTCTACTGCCAATGGGGACGAGCATGCAAACGAATGGGCGATGGACTACAAACTGCAAATTCCCGTACACGGCCAGAGCGTTAAGGCGACGATTGATTTTCCCGGTGCAGGCATCGCGACCATCGAGGCAACCAAACTCGGTATTGATCAGGCGACCTCGGACCCCTACACCTTTGCCGTGAGCGCTGTGCTGGCGGGAACGGCTCAGGGCTTGGCCCAGGGCGATACGTCGGTAACGTTTAAGCAAGAGACCTCCGCAAAGCCTGAAGGCCTGACCGAGGCAAACGGGGGATACCGCTTTATGGGCTGGTTCCGCGAGTCCGGAGTCAACGTGAACCGCATCGATGCCGATAACACCTGGTTTAACGGCAAGACCGACGCCGATGCCGTGACTGCCGGCAAACAGGTCAAGAAGAGCGAGGCGCACGAGCATACGTCGACCTATACCGCCGATAATGCCAAGGGGGTCGACGGTTTTAAGGGCAACGACCTGTTTATCGCTTCGTACGAGGCGCAGGTGCTGTTCTATAACGTCCAGGGCGAAACGCTCGATTGCCAGAGCGGTGTTGCGCACGACAAGTCGACGGACTGGTACCGCTATGGCGTCGGTTTAACGCCGGCTGCACCTGCGGACCGCGGCGCTTTGTCTGCCAGTGCCACCTTTATCGGCTGGACGACGCAGCCGAGCGACGAGGCTGGGATGAACGGCGGCTATGCCGCCATTACCTCGACTCAGCTCGCCGCCCTTAAAAACGCAAATGCGTTCTATCCTGCCGATACCGAGATTACTGTTGTCGGCCCCACCGACTTCTATCCGGTGTACAGCGACTACGTCTCGAACATCATGACGGTGTTCGAAGGCAATGAGCAGGATGGGCTTGAAGATGCGACCCAGCGTGATGGCGTGGGCAATACCCATGTCGATGTCAAGACTGCCGAGGATGGGGCCAGCGTTTACACGGTGCAGGTGCGCGGCGTGGACAACAAGCCCCTTTCCGAGGGCGGTGCGCTGCCCGATGGCTACCGCTTCCTGGGTTGGTATGAAAACAAGCAGGCCGCCGATGGGTCCGAGGTCGAGGTGCGCGTAAGCCGCGACCCCAGTTACACGCTTCCCGACAATGTGGACCTGATCGTTCCGCATACCTATACCGCGCGCTTTGAGTACCGCGTGGATTATTACGTCAAGTCTATGACGAACGATGCCTATAAGGAATCCAGACTCCTCTGCTCTGTGTGGAACGGGTACCAAACCTCGTTCAACGAGCGGGTCGGATCGAGCTACGTGCGAGAGAATATCGTGCACTGGGGTCCCGAGCACGTCTATCACGGACTGAAGGAAAACTATAAGGACGAATGCAATGAGGGGCGCTTTGGGGCAGAGACACTCATCGTGGCGCCTTTGAAGGCGTATTCGCATACGGTCAAAAACGATACAGGTGCGGATACCCGAAAAAATGTCATTGCCGATACGGATTTCCCGGGTTCGGGCACGCTGGATGACGAGTGGGTCGCAGGAGCGCTGAAGTTTTACTTTAGGCCGGCGAGCGAGCGATACCATTTAAATTTCTGGACCCTCGAGCGCCAAGGCGGATACTGGACCTGCGTGGGCAACCCCGTCCAGAGCGAGATTGGCATCGATTCGGAGTATTACATGCGCGCCATGGTGACGACAAGCGTCAGCTTTTATGGCAAGGGCGGCGCCTCGGTTAAGAGTGTCACGCGACGCTATGAGGCCCCGTTGCTGCTGGGCTCCGATAGCACCTACACCTATAAATATCCGTTTATCCATACCAATCAGACGGTAAACGACAAGCCCGAGGGCGGAAAGAAGGGCGACGTCAATCCCAATCTGACGCTTGAAGCCTCTCCGACCGATGCCGACATGGCCGTGGATGGCTATAAGTTCCTGGGTTGGATTTCGACCGCCGAGGTCCAGAAGGATTCTGACGTCTGGAACTATATCTATGATGTTGCCGGTGACCCCTATGTGACAAGTGATCCGGAAAAAGCGACGCCGTACTTGGCGACCAACGCGTCCAAGGTTACCCAGTGGCAGGATGCCTATCCCGTGTACGTAAAGTACGACGTTAGCTACACCACCAACCTGCACCGCAAGGGCTTTGACGGAACACCGGGCATCAATGTTCCGCGATTCGACATTACGCCTACACTTGATGTCCAGCAGAACGGTGATGTGATGGCCACGGTGAGCCCTGACATTACGACGACGGTGTACGCGGATGGAACCGGTGGTGCCTATCAGCTTACGAAGCTCGAGATCGAGCTTCCCGATGGAACGGTAGAGAATCCCAAGCCGACGGGCGAGGGTAGCAATACCTATTCCTATACCGTGGAGCCCGGCAAGCCCTATACGTTTGTGGCCTACTACACGCCCATTGCGGTCGTGTATCACCTCAACGATTTTGACGTTGACTGCAAGCTTGCCCAAGAGCGCGATATGCTCGGTGGCCTTAAGGGCGGCATGCCACTGCCAACGTATAACGTTGGCGTCATCGATGCTGCAACGCGTGCATACAATGCCTTCGTAGGTTGGACGGAAACCAAGCCGGAGTCTGGCAAAGGTTATGTCGTTTGGTCGGACGGCGTTTCCATGGTGGATAAAAACACTGTCGTCAACGCCCCCATGGAACTGTATCCGGTTTACCGTGCCAGCGCGGTAACCGTCAAATCGAATATCGACACCAATCTGGATAATCCAGATGCCGTGCGTTCTCTTACGCGCACCGACTCGGGCGATCAGATTTCGCTGGAGGTAAAAGCTGCAACTGAGGTTGTCGGCAAGGATGGCACCAAGTACGATTTTGTCGGCTGGTCGCGTGACTTTACATCCGATAGCAACTACACCCTGATGACCGATGAGGAGAAGTATCCCCTCGAGGGTAATGAGCCCTTTAAGAGTGTGACCTACACTGCGGTGTACAAGATTACGCCGTATAAGGTGCGCTATCACGGTATCGACGGGTCGGTCATCTTTACGGCGACTGTCGACTCGGGCGACGAGCGTGCAAAGGACGGCAAGTCCGGCTTTATCCACACGGTCGATGTTCCCAAAATGGATGAGAGCGGCAACCCCGTCTATGACAACGACGGCAATCCCGTGATGGAGCAAAAATCCGTGGCGTACGACCCGGACGCCCACTCCAAGATTGTCGCGCTGCTCGACGAGCAGGCGGGCGTCGATGGCAATAAGCGTGAGCTCTTCTTGGAATGGCGATATGTGGGTGCCGATGGTGCTGCGAAGGCTTGGGATACGTTTAAGGACGAGCCGGTCAAGGGCGATATGGACCTGTATCCCGTGACATATCGCGTGGTTGCCAACGATACGTCTGATGGAAAGCGCGAAAACATGACAGCGCAGCTTAAGTGGCTGCTCGATCCTTCCGCCGCCAACACAGTCGACGACGCCGCCGATAAGGCGCCGTTTAAGGTCTGCTTTGCCAAGCCGTTTATGGGAACGCAACTGACCGTTACAGTAACGCAGGCAAGCTACGGCCCTGGTGCAGAGGGCGTTTCTGCGGCGGAAGAGCCTGTGAACGGCAAGTTTGTCTCGCTCTACAGCCTGGGTTCGGGTGGCGGCTCGTTCGACCTGGACAACCGTCTGGAGTCCAAGAAGACAGGCGAAGGCGAGCAAGGTCCCGGTAATGCCGTGTTCAGCTTTGCCCAGACTCATGCACTGACAATCGTTAAAAAAACTACCGATGCCAGCGCTATGGGACAAACGTTCCGCTTTAAGGTGACGCGAAAGGTGTCGCAGGATTCTTCTGCCGAGACGCGCACGGTCGAGGTAGCGGTCGATAAGACATTGCAGGAAAACGGTGAGACCTGGTATGTCGGCAGCGTGCAATTTGCCGCTCCGGCGGGCACCTATACCGTCGAGGAAGACAAGGCTTGGGCATGGCGCTACGAGGGCGAGCTGAGTACGCCGGGCAAGGCGCCCGGCAAATCTGCCGAGCTCATCATCTCGTCTGCCTCGAGCGCGGGCGACACCGTGGTGACGTGCGTCAACACGCGCGCGAAGGACAAATGGGTCGATGGTGGCTCGCGTGCTAAGAATGTTTGGGAAAACGGCACGCTGGGGAGGGAGGACTAGGATGACTAAGCGCAAGCAAATCGTCGCCCTTCTCGTCGGCGTTCTCCTGTTGGTTGGCGCCGCCGGTACCTTTGCGTGGCTTTCGGCTACGGGTGTGCTGGTCAACGAGTTTGGCTTTGGTTCGGTGGCGCCCGCGGTGGACGAGAAGCTCAATGGCAACGTGAAAAACGACGTTGCGGTTAAAAACGACGGCTCGGCGCCGGCGTACCTGCGAGTCGCGGTTGATATTTACTGGCAGGACCAGGATGGCACACGCCTGTGGGAAGAGCCGGTTGCCGACACCGATTACGACATTAAGCTGGGCAACGTGACCAAAGCATCTGCTTCCAACAGCGCCTCGTCTTGGGTTGTCGCATCCGACGGGTTCTACTACTGGACGTCTCCTGTTGAGCCGATGGCCAAAACCGACGTGCTCATCGAGAGCGTGAATGAGCGGAAGGCGGATGGCAAGAACCTGGTCGTCGACATTTCGACCCAAGCAATTCAGTCCACGCCCGACGACGCAGTTACAGAGGCATGGGGCTGTACGGTCAAGGATGGCGTGCTGGTGCCGCCGCATGGGGGTGCGTAAGCATGGCTTTTCCGATTCGCAAAGACATCGCGGCTTCTTTGCGCTGCGTGGTCGCGGCCGTTTTCTGCATTGTCGCGCTCGCCGCGCCTGTCTGTGCGTTTGCCGATGCCCCCACGATTGCCTATGACGGAAATGCACGCCAGCTGACGGTCTCGGGGGCGACGGGCTCCTCGGGGGAGCCCGATCTGTTTCCCGCCTTTAAAGGTCTAATGCCCGGCGATGTGCGCGAGCAGCAGATTGAGGTTCGTGCCACGGGTGTAAAGTCCCAGGTACGCGTGTTTGTGCGGGCCGTTGTCGATCACGAGACGGCACGCCAGCTGTCGCCCATTACCTTAACGGCGTCGGCGGGCGATGCGTCTGCCGGTTGGCTCCAGACGGGAACGCCGGGCAGCGTGTTCGCCTATCCCACGCAGGTCGCAGCGTTTACGAGCGATGGCAGCACGGTGCTCAATTTGCAACTAAGTGTCCCGACGTCGGTGGGCAACGAGCTTGCCGACGCAAGCAAGACCATCCGCTGGGAAATCACCGCCGAGGACGATGGCGAGAAGATCCCCGTACAACCTGTTGGCAGTAAGAGCCCCGGTCTGTTTGGCCTGGCGGCAACCGGCGACAGCACGCTCGCATTGCTCTTGGTGTTGCTGACGCTTGCAATCATTGCTTTCATGGCCGCGCTGCTTTTATCCCGGAGGGATAAGCGCTAGGTCCATCTTCTAAATGCTTCGCCCGCCGCCCGGGAGGGCGCCCCTTTATTGATGGAAGGCCTAATAAGCGGATATTCCATACCCGGATGTATTCAGGGCGGGATGGGCTTTCCGAATACAAAGAAGGCCACTTAATGTGGCCTTCAACTTACATATATTGCGGATGCTCTCATGACAAGCCGCGCCTCAACACCGAGGCGTCTGCTCGGTGGCGCGGAACGTAAGGTTCATCGCGAGTTCCGCACGAGCCGGAGAGCACTTAATGTGCTCTCCGTGCGAGCAGGACTGTCCGAGCAGGGAACCTTATGTTCCGCGCCGCCCGGGCGGACGAACCAGGTCGATAGACCCGTTATTTGATCTTGGTCGTACCCGGCGCCAGGTTGGGGTCGGTCTCGTTGGCCTCGGTCTGGAAGTGCTCGGTGTACACGTTCTTGCCGTCGCGGAACATCTCGTAGTACTGCATCTTGGCGTAATCTTCGCGCGCCTTGGTGGCGGCTGCGGCATCGGCGTCGTCACCGGTGACGTTGGAGGAAAGCGCCCAGCGCAGGCTGGCGTCCTCGTAGCCCACCGAGTTGATAGCGGGCAGCGACTCGCGCAGCGTCATGTGCGCCTTCTGGTAGTCGGAAAGCGGGGCGCCGATCAGCTGCATAAGCTGGGTGGACAGGTAGTTGGTGGACAGGTCGTCGACCTCGCTCGTCTGGTCGCAACCGGCAACGTCGTAGTTAGCCCAAATGATGTAGTCGGTCTGCCACAGGCGCTCCTGATGCGTGGCATCGTCTTCGCCGGTAAACCACTTATCGTTGAACTTGGACGGGAAGAACGGCTGGTGGTCGCCCCAGAACACCACGACCACCTTACGGTCGAGCTTGCTCAGGGCGTTGAGGAAGTAGCGAAGCGCCTGGTCGGACTGCTCGATGCACGAGACATACTCGTCGACATCGGAGAGCGTGCCGTCCTCGACGGTCTTGGCGTCCAGATCGGTCGTGTCGATGTTGAGGTGCATCTGCTTGTCGACCGGCAGCAGACCCGTATCGTAGCCCGAGTGGTTCTGCATGGTCACGTCGAAGATAAACTGCGGATCGGCGTTCTGGTCGAGCAGCTCAAGAATCTTGTCGTAGGTAGCCTGGTCGGTCACCATGCCGCGCAAGGTGTCGGCTCCCTGGAAATCGTTGATGGACAGGAACTGGTCAAAGCCAAAGTCCTTGTAGACGTTCTCGCGGTTCCAGTTGGTTGCGTGATTGGGGTGCATAGCCGTGGTGGAATAGCCGAGCGATTTGAACTGCTCTGCCAGGTTCCCGGTCGTTTCCATGTTGTAGATGGTGTAGGGGTACACGCCCGAGCCCAGGTTGGCCATGGAGTTGCCGGTCATAAACTCAAACTCGGTATTGGCGGTGCCGCCGCCGTAGGCGCTCACGTAGAGCTTGCCGCGGCTGAGGCAGTTGGACAGGTTCTTAAAGTACTGCGGACCTTCGTAGCCGGCGCGCATGTTCTGGTAGATCGACAGATCCGAGAACGTCTCGTTCATGATGGCGATGACCGTGGGCTTCTCGCTGTCGAACTGCTCCTTTGCGGCGGCGCGCTCGTCGCTCTTGGCCGCGTCGGACTTGTCGTAGGCCTTGGCGTACTTTTTGAGCGTGGCCTTGGCATCGTCGACGGAGTAGTCGGCGGGTTTGGGCGGCTTGATGGACTGTGCCGCACTAATAAAGGCAGGCAGGTAGCCCTCGCGCCAGTAGCTCTCGAGCGGGCGCCAGGTGTAGACGGTGATGCCGAGGGTGTTGTAGTAGTCGATGAGCGTGACATGCGCGGTCACGCCGCCCAGGCACAGCACCGCCACGAGCAGGTTGGTGAGCAGCATGCGCTTGGCGTTAGCGGCGCCCTTCTGACGGTGCGGTGCCACCAGGCCGGCGTACTCGCACAGCAGCATGGCGATGGCGGTAAAGCCCATGGACAGCACGCAGAACAGCGAGATCGAGAAGGTGTAGCCGTTGCCGGCGACCGCGGCGGCGGTGGAGATGGCCGAAAGGTCGCCCGGCTGGATGGGCATGGATTTAAACGTGATGACGAAGAACTCGGCAATGCCCAGGACAAAGAGGGCAAAGGCCAGGACCGCGGGAGCTGCGCCGTGGCGCTGGAATAGGAAGAACAAGCCGACCATGAGCACGGTGATGATGGCCCATTCGAGCAGAATGCACAGGGGGTAGACCCAGGTAAAGTCGTGGTTGGACGAGACCTCCATGCCCAGCAGCGCAAAGACGCCGGCGAGCAGCAGGCACAAGACGGCGGCGACGAGCGGTTTGCCCACAAAGGCTCCGCGCAGGCGGGCGAGCTTGCCGGTGGGGACGGGGGCATCGGACCCGGCGAACGCAAAGACGCGCGGGGCGATGCGGTCGCGGGCAATGCTGGCCCAGGCGCATCCGGTAAGGATGGCGTTGGTCAGGATGAGCATCACAAAGGCGAGCGGCTCGTTTTGGGCGACGAGGCCAATGGCGCCCCAAATGGTCAAAAAGAGCTGGAACAGGCCGAAGGCGACACTCCAGGCGATGGCGCCTTTGGCGACGGTGCCCGACTGTGCGCGAATGGCCTTGGCCTCGCGCAAGACAAGGTAGACGGTCGCCGCAAGACCGACGAGCGAGATGGCGGCAGCGAACATGCTGAGACTCCTCACAAACTTAAAACCTACGAAAGCGGGGGTTTACCCGATTGTTACCAAGATATGCGCTGCAATTGGTGGCTGCGCACAACAACCAGCCATATTAACGCGCACGTGTGGCGGTGTGGCGCAATGTAGTGGCGACCTGCGCGATAATGGACGGGAATTACACGGAAACGTAAAGGCTTCTTAAAGAAATGGCGAGGATGAGGCGATGAACGAGCGGGTTTGTATGACGAGTGCGGGCGACGTGGGTGCCGGCATGGACGCGGGCGGCTATCCGGTCGAGACTACGGGCAACGCGGTGCTGGACATTTTGGAGCACCGTTCGTCTACGCGCGCCTTCGCGCGCGATGACAGTGACCGTCCCGTAGCGGTGACCGACGAGCAGCGGGCGGCGATTTTGCATGCGGCGAGTCGCGCGCCATCGGCAGGCGCCATGATGATGTATTCCATCGTGAGCATTCGCGAGCAGGCTACGCTGGACCGTCTGGCCGACCTGTGCGATCACCAGCCCATGATCGCCAAGGCGCCCTGGGCACTTATATTTGTGGTCGATTATGCCAAGTGGATCGATCTGTTTGAGCACGTGGGCTGCTTTGAGCCCGAGTTTGTCGAGCGCACGGGCAAGGCGCCCCGCCGCGCGCCGGGTTTGGGCGACTTTGCCATCGCGGCCCAGGACGCCGTGATCGCTGCACAAAACGCCGTGGTTGCCGCCGAGGCCCTGGGGCTGGGGAGCTGCTACATCGGTGATATCGTCGAGAATGCCGAGGAAGTTGCCGAGCTGCTCGATCTGCCGCCCTATACCATGCCGCTGTCGATGCTCATCATCGGCACGCCCCGTAAGGAGCGCCCGGCAATCGCGCACCCCGTGGTGAACCTGGTGCACGAGGAGCGCTACTGCCGCGCGGATGCCGCGACCATGGACGCGCAGGTGGCCGAGATGGACGCGATGTTTCGCCCGCATGCCCGCGAGGTGGGGGAGCGCGTGGTGGATATCTACACCCGCAAACACACCAGTCCCTTTATGGCCGAGATGAGTCGCTCCATGGAGTGGTGGTTCAAAAACTGGCTCGGAAAATGACGAATGTGGCAAAGGGACAGTCCCTTTGCCACATTCCATATCGCGCGATGGCATAAAGGCCGTATAAATGTTTATCTAGCTGGGAAAACAGTGCATTAAAACATGGGCCGATTGCCTATAATCCCTTCGAACATTAAAGTTGGGAGGAAACCGGCTTATGGAACAAAAGGCCAAGGAGGCAGCCTCGCACGCTGCGATTCCTGTGAGCATCTCGGCGATGCTCGTCACGCTGGGCGTGGTGTACGGCGACATCGGCACCAGCCCTATGTATGTAACCAAGGCGCTCGTTGCCGGCAACGGCGGCATCGGAAGCGTGACGGAGGAGTTCGTGCTCGGCGCGCTCTCTCTTGTCGTGTGGACGGTCACGCTGCTGACGACCGTCAAGTACGTGCTGATCTCGCTGCGCGCCGACAACCACGGCGAGGGCGGTATCTTTGCCCTGTACAGCCTGGTCAAGCGTTGCGGCAAGTGGCTTATCATCCCCGCCATGCTGGGTGGCGCCGCGCTGCTCGCCGACGGCATCCTGACGCCGGCTGTTACCGTTACCACGGCCATCGAGGGCCTGCGCACCATCCCTGCGGTTCACGCCGTGCTCGGGGATGACCAGGGCCGCGTTGTCGCCATCACGCTCGCCATCATCATTGCGCTCTTCTTGGTGCAGCGCATCGGCACGGCCAAGATCGGTCACGCCTTTGGCCCCATCATGACGCTGTGGTTCCTGTTCCTGGGCGGCACGGGTCTGTTCTTTGTCTTCCAGCACCCCGCCGTGCTGCTGTGCCTCAACCCGGTGCGCGGCATCGCCTTTTTGCTGAGCCCCAACAACCACGCGGGCATCATGATTCTGGGCAGCTGCTTCCTCGCCACCACCGGTGCCGAGGCGCTCTACTCCGACATGGGCCATGTGGGTCGCGGCAACATTTACGCCACCTGGCCGTTCGTTAAGTGCTGCTTGCTGCTGTCCTATATGGGCCAGGGCGCTTGGCTTATGAACAACGCTGCCAACCCCGAGCTCATGGGCATTGCCGACCTTAACCCGTTCTACCAGATGCTCGCCCCGGGCCTGCGTCCGTTTGCCGTCGGCCTTTCAACCATCGCGGCCATCATTGCCTCGCAGGCGCTCATTACCGGCGCGTTCTCGCTGGTGTCCGAGGCCAGTCGCCTGGACCTCATGCCGCACATGCAGGTCTTCTATCCGGCCGAGACCAAAGGCCAGCTCTACATCCCCATGGTCAACAACGTCATGCTTGTCGGCTGCGTCATCGTGGTGCTGCTGTTCCAGAACTCGGCTCATATGGAAGCCGCCTACGGCCTTGCCATTACGCTGACTATGATGTGCACCACGCTGCTGCTCTTCTTCTACCTGCACGAGGAGCGCAAGCTCAAGGTTGCTCCGTGGATCTTCGCGGCCTTCTTCCTTTTGCTCGAAGGCTTCTTCTTCGTGAGCTCACTCACCAAGTTCTTCCACGGCGGCTACTTCACCATCCTCATGGCTGCACTCATCATGGGCATTATGGTGTGCTGGTACAACGGCACGGCGGTCGAACAGCGCCAGTTTACGCTGCTGCCGCTGCGCAGCTATCTGCCGCAGCTCAAGCGCCTGCGCGACGACGACCGTTACGAGCGCATGAGCGACAACATCGTGTACCTGACCAAGGACACCCATACCGACTACATCGACCGTGATATCGTCTACTCGATCTTGGACAAGCATCCCAAGCGCGCTCGCGCCTGGTGGTTCGTGAACGTCGAGACCATGGACGAGCCGCATACCTTTGCCTATTCGGTCGAGACGTTCGGCACCGACTATGTTTTCCGCGTGCATCTGTACCTGGGCTACAAGATTAACCAACGCGTCAACGCCTACCTGCGCCAAGTTGTTCAGGACCTGGCTGCCACCGGCGAGCTGCCGTCGCAGACGCACGACTACTCGGTCTATAAGGATCCGGGCAACATTGGCACGTTCAAGTTCGTCATGATCCGCAAGCTGCTGGCGCCCGAAAGCGACGTGGAGCCGAGCGAGCGCACGGCCATCACGCTCAAGTACATCATCCGCCGCGCCGCCGGCACGCCCGCGCGCTGGTACGGCCTGGAGAACTCCAACGTGAGCTTTGAGTACGTGCCGCTGTTCACCAAGTTTAAGGCCGTGAGCAAGATGCAGCGCCTTGCCCCCAACGAGCGCCCGTAGCCGACGGAGACTACACGGAGTTGGTTATCGATGAGCAAAACTAAAGCCGGGGAGGTAAACATGGATGCAAGGACACTTGACGTCCGTGAGGCGCGCGTCGACGCCGCCGAAGATCGGTTCTTTACGAATCGGGCCAACATGGACATGGTCGATCGCGTGATTTCGATCGTGGCATTGGTATTTGGAGCGGTGTGCGTGTGCGCCCTGCTCGCGCACGTGCTGTTTGTCTAACGACCGCAGGCTGTAAAGGCTATACACTTGGAACCACCACAAGGGGAAACCACCACAAAGGTGCCTGTCCCCTTTGTGGTGGTTTTTGTTTTTGAGAGAGGGGCGGGGCGCTGATGGACGTCCATGCGGACGGCGATATTGCCGAGAACTTTTGGTGGCGGCGCACGACGCTGACGCGTCGCAGCCCTCTGTATGACGCCTGCGTATCGGCGGGGCTGCTGGTCGCGGCGACGATTGTGGGCGCGCTGCTCGACCATCCGGGTCTCGCGCCGAGCATCATGATCGTCTATGTGTTCGCCGTGCAGCTGTGCGCATTCTTTACCTGGAGCCGCCTGTATTGCCTGCTGAGTTCGGCTGCCGCTGTGGCGCTCTACAACTTCTTGTTTGTCGACCCGCGCTACTCGCTGTCGTTTATCGACCGCGTCTATCCCGGCATGTTCTTCATCATGTTTGTGGTCTCGCTCGTGTCGAGCTCGATTGCGTTGGCCCTGCGCCGCGCCTTGGCACAGGCTGCCGCCAGCGACCGTCGCACGCATATGGTGCTCGAGACCAACCGCATGTTGCAGCGGTGTGCCGATCAGCAGCAGATTGTGCATGCCATGGCAACGCAGCTGGCGCGTCTTTCGGGCTGTCCGGTCGTGTGGTACAGCGCCGACGCCGAAGACGATGACTTGCTGCCGCGTACGACGTACACGGCCGTGGGCGATGCCGCGCCGCTTCACGAACTGGCGCCCCAGATGCCGCCGCGGCTCTCGGCGTCTGCCTATGTGGGAACGCCGCTCGATGCCACCTATGGCGGCTCGGCGTTTTATGGCATCTACCTGACGGTTCGCACGGGCGACGGATTCGTGCGCTCGGGCGACCCCGCCTCGGTTGTGGGCGTGCTGGCTATCGTTGCCGAGCCCAACGTGCTGACGCACGAGGAGCGGACACTTGCCGATGCCATCGTGAGCGAAGGCGAGCTGGCGCTCGACCGCGCCCGCGCCATGGAGGCCCGCGAGGAAGCGGCGGTGCTCGCCAAAAACGAACAGCTGCGCGCCAACCTGCTGCGCTCCATTTCGCACGATCTGCGTACGCCGCTTACCAGCATTTCGGGCAATGCCGACGTACTGCTCGACCAGGGCTCGACCGGCACCGCCGAGCTCGACGACCAGACGCGCCGCGGCATGCTCCTGTCCATTCGCTCGGACGCGCAATGGCTCAACGCCACCGTCGAGAACCTGCTTGCCATCACCAAGCTCGAGGGCGGCGGAATGCATCTGTCGACTACGCTCGAGCTCATGGACGATATCGTCGAGGAGGCGCTGCGCCACGTAAGTCCGGCCGTGCGCGAGCACGACCTTAAGGTGGTGGCGTGCGATGAGCCGGCGCTCGTTAACGTCGACGCGCGTCTGATGGTACAGCTCGTGGTGAATCTGGTGAACAACGCCATCACGTATACGCCCGCGGGTTCGCATATCGTGATTTCGATTGGCGTCGACGATGGGCACGTGACGTGCTCGGTGGCCGATGACGGGCCGGGCATTGCGCCCGAGGACCGCGAGCGAATCTTTGAATCGTTCTACACCGCCAACCACGGTCTTGCCGACAGCCATCGCAGCGTGGGCTTGGGTCTTTCGCTCTGCCGCTCCATTGCGTTGGCGCATGGCGGTAGCATAGAGGTTGCCGCGGCGGACCCGCAGGGCTCGGTCTTTACGATTGAGCTTCCCGTCGCCGATGTTTCGTTTGATAAGGAGTAGCGCCGTGCCGAACTCTGCCGTAAAACCGCTCATCTTGGTCGTTGAGGACGATCCTGCCGTTCGCAACCTTATCGTTGCCGCGCTCGAGGCGCACGGCCTGCGTCATATGGCTGTGGAGACCGCCCATGCCGCCATCGCCGCCGCCTCGTCGCAGGCACCGAGCATTGTGCTGCTCGATCTGGGCCTACCCGATATGGATGGCGTCAAGGTGGTGGAGTCGGTGCGCGCATGGTCGGGCATGCCGATCATTGTGGTCTCGGCGCGCAGCGAAGACGCGGACAAGATCCGCGCACTCGATGCCGGTGCCGACGACTACCTGACCAAGC
The DNA here is from genome assembly GCA_959606405.1 of uncultured Collinsella sp. Taxonomy (GTDB): domain Bacteria; phylum Actinomycetota; class Coriobacteriia; order Coriobacteriales; family Coriobacteriaceae; genus Collinsella. The sequence continues at coordinate 16,986 of CAUHIY010000014.1, forward strand.
CGTTTTCGGTCGAAGAGCTGCTCGCGCGCATTCGCACGACGCTCAGGCGCCTTTCGTATGCGCAAACGGGCGGTGTTGCCTCCGAGGGCTCGTTCGATACCGGTGAGCTGCATATCGATTTTGACGCCGGCATCGCCACGATGGATGGCGAGGAGCTGCACCTGACGCCGATCGAGTACAAGTTGCTCTGCTTGCTGGCACACAACGCCGACAAGGTGCTGACGCACCAGTTTATATTGCACGAGATTTGGGGTACGGCGACCAAGAGCGATCTGGCGAGCCTGCGCGTCTTTATGGGCACGTTGCGTAAGAAGATCGAGTCCGACCCCGCGCATCCGCGCTATATCCAAACGCACGTGGGCATTGGCTACCGCCTAGTCATCCAAGGCTAGATCGCCAACCACCATCCCAATATGAGTTGCGGTGACATACGGGCTAAATTTGCCTAATTCCAGGCAAAACAGTCCGTATTCCACCGCAACTGTGTTATTTGCCCTTGGGCTTGCTGGCGTAGAACTTCTTCTTTTTGGGCTTGCCGGCGGGGGAGGGTTTGCCGGCAAAGTTGGACTTGCCGTTGCCGGCCTGCGCGTGCGCGGGTACTGTCACACGGGGCTTGCGGGCCTCGGGGTTGCGCAGCTCCTCGACGCGCTCGGCAATTTCCTCGGCGCTAAAGCCGACCTCGGCCATGGCGTCCTCGATGGGCAGGCGGCGCACGATATAGCAGTGGTGCACCTTCTGGTTGCGTGCGAAGTCCTCGGGGATGGTCTGCGCCGTAATGTCCTCCAACACCACGCCCGCGCGGGCGAGCTTGCGCGTCTCGGGGCGGAAGCCACGCAGGTTGCAGCTAAAGATGGCATGGCCGCCCTGCGCGAGCAGGCGCGATACGCCGGCCAACAGCTCAACATGGTCGCGCTGAACATCCCAGGTGCGACGGCCCATCTTGGACGAGTTCGAGAACGTGGGCGGGTCGACAAAGATCAGGTCCCAGCGGTTGCGCGTCTGGCGCTGGTCGCGAATCCAGGCGAGCACGTCGTCGCGCACAAAGTGATGCTGCGGCCCCACAAAGCCATTCTGGCGCATGTTGCGCTCGGCCCAGTCCAGATAGGTGTTGGAGAGGTCGACCGTCACGGTCTCCTCGACGCCGCCGTCTGCCGCATAGCAGGTGGCGGTGCCGGTGTAGGCAAACAGGTTGAGGAAGCGACGCGCATGCTTGGCGTGCTCGCGCACCAGGTTGCGCGTGACGCGGTGATCCAGGAAGATGCCCACATCCAGATAGTCGTCAAAGTTGACGGCAAAGGTGAGCCCGCCCTCTTCGATGAGCGGGAGGCGACGGCGCGCGATATTGGCGCGCTCGCCCGATGCGCCCTTGCCGGCGCCCTGCTTGCCGTACTGCGAGCCGCCGCGCGAGCGCATGCGGGCCTTGGCGTGCACATGCTCGGCTGGGACATCTAGGATACGCGGCGCGATGGCCAGAATATCGAGCATACGGGCCTGGGCCAGTGCGGGGTCGATGGTCTTGGGCGCGGCGTATTCGGCGATGACGAGCCAGCGGCCCGGAGTCTGTGGACAACCCTCGTACAGATCGATGGCGGCGGAGTAATCGGGCAGGTCGGCATCGTAGACGCGGTAGCAGCTCACGCCCTCGCGCTTTGCCCACTTGCGACGCAGGCGGGCGTTTTTGCGCAGGCGGTTGGCGAACTGCTCCGACTCGGGGAGGAGCACGGGCAGCGGCTTGCCGTCGCCCAGGTCGAGCATGGCGGCAGGCTCGGGCATGGGGATATTGGCGGCTTCGTCTTGGGCATCCGCGGTCTGCTCCTCGGCATCTGCGCTGGTCGCAGCTTCGAATGTCGCGGCGGCGTGGTCGAGCGAGGGCCAAACCTCAATAGTCGCCTCTTCGTTGTTGGGCATGACGGCAATGGAGCGCGCGGGCTCGGCATGGAGCGCGCGGGCCAGTAATCCGTCGCGGGTGAGCGCGGCGACCGGCGCCGAGGCAAGCTCGGGCGCGCGGCGCAGCTCGCCGACCAGCGTCATGGCGTCGTGCATGAGCGAAAGCGGAGTTTCGGTGGTGTCTGCGACCACGGCGGCGCCGGCGACAGCGCCCGCATGGTCCAGTACGGTGGCGGACTTGGCGGCGCAAAATTCGACAAAGCGCTTGTAGCCGGCACACTTGACCATGCGCTCAGCGGTCTTGCGGGCGGCGGGGTCGATGTCCACGGCCACGATGCGCACCTGGCGCTCGCGCGCTGCCGCCTCGCGCTCGCGCGCCTCGGCACGCAGCTGCTCCCACAGGGCGGCGTCGTGCAGCTGCCAGCCCTCAAAGCCCCAGTGCTCGCGGGCGGCGCCCGGAGCGCGGTCGGTTAGGATATTCACGGCCTCTAGCAGCAGGCCGCCGCCGGCGCACGAGGCGTCGACCAGCGTGGGCAGGGCTTCGTTCTCGTAATCGTCGGCCGTCAGCTCGCGCTCGCACAGTGCGGTCCAGCCGACCTGCGACAGCACCAGGGCGGCGTAGTCGGGGCGCAGCACGTGCGCGCCCTCGCCGGCGCGGGTCGCGGCGGGCGGCAGGCGCTTGAACAGCGGGTCACCCGAAAGGTCCAGGCTGATGCTCGCGCGGCGCTGACGCAGCGAAAGCAGCAGGTGAACGTCGGGATCGGCGGCGTCGACATCGGCGCGACGGCCCGTGGTCTCGGCCAGGCGGTCGCACAGTGCGTCTTTGGCGCGCAGGGCCGAGAAGCGCGTGTTGCGCAGCTGCTCGGTCACGCCGCGGGCGGTAATGGCGATGGTGGCGCCGGGGCGGACGATGCTCTCCCAGGCGATGTCGTAAACGCTATCGTACAGCTCGTCGGCATCCTGCGCCTCAAAGCGTCCAAGCACCACAAACACGCGGCTGGCCAGGCGCGACCACAGACAGGCGCGGTAGCCTTCTTCGAGCTCGCCCTCAAACGTAGCGCGGCCCTTCAGGCGGCGGACATGCGAAAGCCCGAGCCACATGAGCTCGTCGGCGAGTGCGGATTCAAAGCCCTCGGGGCAGCTTGCATAAAATTCCATGGGTGACCTCTCTGGTTGCGTCGCTCCATTATATGATGGATGCTTCGTTTGCCATCGCCCTCGAAAGGAACCCATATGATTGATGCGTGCTCCGATTCCGCTGTATTGTTTTTTGACGTGGACGGCACGCTGACGTCGTTCGACCCCGACAACATGACCGACAAGGACTTTTCGGCGGTTCGCCCTTCGCAGACGGTCGTCGAGGCGTTTCATCGTCTGCGCGACGCAGGGCACAAGGCGTTTATCTGCACGGGTCGCCCCTTGTGGCTGATTGCGGACAGCCTGCGCGCGCTCGACCCTGCGGGTGTCGTGGCCATGGCGGGCGCCACGCTCGAGGTCGAGGGGCGTGTGGTGCACGAGGATTGCATTGACGAGGGTATTGTCGAGGAGCTTGCGCGTCGCATTGTTGCGGCAGGGTTCGAGGCCTTTTTCGAGGCCAATGCTGCGACCTTTGCGCTGGAGCCTGCGGGCGTTGAGCAGTCGTCTTTGATCGGCACTGCTGCGGTGCACAGCGCCGAGGAAATGCGCATCGACGGTCGTCTGCGCGTGGGCAAGGTGTGCCTTAACGCGCCCGGCTTGGCTCGCGTGGCCAACGACGATGGCTTTATCGACCGCAACTTTGAGCTGTGCAATACCGGCGGCCAGAATCGCGAGCTGAGCCCCAAGGGTATTGACAAAGGCGTGGGTGTGGCGCGAGCGCTGGAGTATCTGGGCCGCGAGGGAAATGCGCGCACCTTTGGCTTCGGCGATTCGGGCAACGACCTGGGCATGCTCGCTGCCGTCGAGACGGCTGTGGCCATGGGCAACGCCATGCCCGAGGTCAAGGCGGTCGCCGACTACGTGACCGACGATGTCGCACACGACGGCACCGTCACCGCCATGCAGCATTTCGGCCTCATCTAAGGAATCCCGCGTTCTGACGTTTGCTCAAACTGCGACTCTTTGCTTTTGCATGCTCAAGCGATTTATCAATCCAAACGCTGAGGTGTTTATACCGTTCGCCGAGAAGATAAAAACCCGCAGCTCACGCCTTGATAAACATAGGTAAAGTGTTTAGCAGTTTATCGGCCGTATGCAAACGGAAGGAATCAGGCAGATGGCAATCAAGGTGTTCGCTGACGGTGCAAACCTCGAGGGCATGCTCGACATGTACGAGAACGGCAACGTTCAGGGTTTCACGACCAACCCGTCCCTTATGAAGAAGGGCGGCGTGACGGACTACCGCGCGTTTGCCAAGGAGGTCCTGGCCCACATCACCGATGTGTCCGTCTCGTTTGAGGTCTTTGCCGATGACGTCGAGACCATGGAGGTCGAGGCCCGTGAGATCGCCACCTGGGCCGATAACGTCTACGTCAAGATTCCGTGCGTGACCACCAAGGGCGAGTCCACCGCCGGGCTGGTCCGCAAGCTTTCGGCCGACGGCATCAAGGTCAACGTCACCACCATCTTTACGCCTGCGCAGGTCGACGAGATGGTCGAGGCCGTTGACGCCGAGACACCGTCCATTATTTCGCTCTTTGCCGGCCGCATCGCCGACACCGGCGTCGATCCCATTCCGTTTATGACGGAGTCGGTCAAGAAGGCTGCCGTCAAGCCCAACTGCGAGGTCCTGTGGGCATCCACGCGCGAGCTCATCAACATTTACCAGGCCGAGGCCTGCGGTTGCCAGATCATCACGGTGCCCAACAGCATCCTGGCCAAGCGCAAGAACATCGGCCGCGACCCGTATGAGGTCTCGCTCGACACCGTGCGCGGTTTTGCCAAGGATATCGCCGCTTTGGGCTTCCATATCCTGCCGTAACGCGAACACTGGCTGCGCCGTGGGCTGTTCGCCCCGGCCTTTCCTTTCCCTATCGCTCACGCGCTTCGCGAGGGTCGCGCTAGGCAAAGGAAAGACCGGGGCTGCCGACACGAACTTGCCGGTAGGTTGGTGATTGGCTTCCATATCCTGCCGTTGACAAAGGTACCCCCTGCAGCGACGTGCAAAATCACGAGTATTCAGCAAGGTAAAGGCTTTTACCAGCTAGCTGAAGCATAGAACAGCCCTCGTTTTGGCTCTGATGATGCTAAAACGGGGGCTGTTTTTGACTTTATTGCCTCTGAGGGGCGTTCGGGGCGGCGGAAATTGCAGAATACTCGCGATTCTGCACGTCGCGTGAGGGGGGACCCTTGCTTTGGCGGTTTACTCGCACCGCACGAGCCCAGGTTGGCGCCGCCTCTTTGATGGGGCGGCGCCTTTTTGTTGTTGACGGGAGAGGAGTGCGACGCAAGCGGGGCGGCGCTCACACGGATATCTTCGCCTTCGGGACATGTTGCGCAACAAGTTTGGTTGCCTTGGGTCTAGCCTTAATGTGCGAAAGGAACATGAAAGGAAGGAGACCCCATGTTCTGTCCCAAGTGCGGTACCAAGAACGTTGACGAAGCTAAGTTTTGCTGCGCCTGCGGCAACCCGTTTCCCACGGCATCTGTGACCCTCTCAGGTGAAACCGGTAATCCGGCTGTAGCCTCGAGCGAGGCACCAGGTGTCGCGCCCGCGCCACGAGCTGTAAATGCGCAGCCCGCCAACAAAGCTGGCAGCCAAAAGAAGCTATCTCTTATCATCGGAGGGGCGGTGGCTGGCGTTATCGCGCTCGTGCTGATCGCCGTTTTTGTCGTCGTCCCCGCGTTCAACAAGAATCCTTTTAAGGGCTGCCAAGTGGGCGACGTGGTCGAGTTTGGCTCATACGAGCAGGACGGCGACACCTCAAACGGCAAAGAGCCCATTGAGTGGCGCGTCCTGGCGGTCGAGGGCAACCGCGCCTATGTCGTGAGTCAAAAGGCCCTTGATGCCCACGCGTTCAATGCGGATGAGGATGACGGCAACGACTGGAACTCCTCAGACCTCAAGAAATGGCTCGAAAACGACTTTGCTTCCCAGGCCTTTACGGGCGATGAGATGAAAGAGATTAACGGCGCCCCTACGCTGCTTTCCGTCGATGAAGCAAATAACTATTTCAAGTCCGACAACGATCGCATCTGCATGCCGACCCAGCAGGCCGTGAGCAACGGTGCTTGGACAACTGATGACAACGGCGCGTGCTACTGGTGGCTTCGCTCGCCGGGTGGCTACTCGAACTACGCGGCCGGCGTCAGCACGGGCGGCTACGCGTCCTCCAGCGGCTTCTACGTGGTCTACGCGGACGGCGCCGTCCGCCCTGCTTTATGGATTAATCTGTAATCTAATAATCCTCTAATCTATAACTATCATGTATCCAAAACGATCCAGCTCCGAGTTGGCAGTCATCGCCAAGGCAAAACCGTTGCTCGATTAATAACGCCCTGGCTCTCAATCGTGAGAGCCAGGGCGTTTCACTATAGCGGGACCGCTAGACTTGCAAATTTTTGTCATCACGTGAGAAGAACTTGCAAGTTCGACGATGGGCGGTGGTGGTTCGCCCTTTGCTTTGGCGGTTTACTTCCCCTTCACCATGGTGAGCGAGATCTTCTTGCGGTCGCGATCGACTTTTTCGACCCACACCTTGACCGTGTCGCCGACGCGCACCACGTCGCTCGGGTGTTTGACAAAGTGGTTGGCCAGTTTGGAGATGTGCACGAGGCCGTCCTGATGTACGCCCACGTCGACGAAGGCGCCAAAGTCGACGACGTTGCGCACTGTGCCCTTGAGCTCCATGCCGGGCTCCAGGTCGTCGATGGAAAGCGCCGAGCGGCTAAAGACTACCTCGGGCGCGTCGTCGCGCGGGTCGCGGCCGGGCTTTTTGAGTTCGTTAACGATGTCGATGAGCGTGAGGGTGCCGCAGTCCAGGTCGCTTGCCAGCGCCGAGATGCTGCCCAGGCGGCGCTCGATATCGGGTACGCCGCCACGGCTGAGTTCGCTGGCGGCAACGCCGGCGCGCTCCAGGACGGCCGTGGCCACCTCGTAGCTTTCGGGGTGGACGCTCGTCGCGTCGAGCGGGTTCTTGCCGCCGCTGATGCGCAGGAAGCCCGCGGCGTTGAGGTATGCCTTGGG
>CAUHIY010000015.1:0-22572 GCA_959606405.1 uncultured Collinsella sp.
ATCCGGAGGCTCCCGATATCCTGCGTGCCATCGCCGACCGCTACCTGGACATTAGCTGCTCGGTCATGACGCCCAACGATGGTCGTATGGAAAACACGCTGGCCATGTGCGAGAAGTACCACGTCGATGGCGTGGTAGAGAGCGTGCTACAGGCCTGCCACACCTTTAACGTGGAGAGTGCGCGCTTGCAGGAGGCTGTCGAGGGCGCGGGTATTCCGTATATGAAGATTGAGACCGACTACAGCAACGGTGACATGGGCCAGATCGAGACGCGCATTGCTGCCTTTATCGAAACCCTCTGACGTCTGAGGCACCCGACCTTCCGGCTCCAACCCTCCTCGCGTACCTTGAGTACGCTTCGTCGGGCTTGTCGCTCGGAATCCCGGGCACCTCAGACGCCAGAGGGCCGTTGTTGCAGCAGTGTCTGATCGTTTGATTTTCTTGCTGATTGGGAGAGAGCCATGATAGGGATCGGGATCGATATCGGGTCTACGGCGGCTAAGGCCGCTGTGGTCGATGGAGAGGGTTCGGTGGCGTGGACGTGCGTGCAGCCAACCGGGTTTTCGTCGGTCGATGCGGCGGAGCGTCTGCGCTGTGAGCTCGCTACAGCCGGTTATGACGTGACGGGTGACGACGTACACGTGGTCGCGACCGGTTACGGCCGCGTTGCGGTGCCCTATGCGCACAAGGTCGTGACCGAGATCACCTGCCACGGTGCCGGTGCCGTGTGCCTGTTTGGCGATCACGGCACGGTGATTGACGTGGGCGGCCAGGATACCAAGGTCATTCAGCTTAAAAGTGGCCGCGTGGCAAAGTTCGCCATGAACGACAAGTGCGCTGCCGGCACGGGGCGCTTTTTGGAGATCATGGCCGACCGCCTAGGTATTTCTCAACAGCAGATGGCCGACCTGGCGCGTTCCGGCGAGCCTACCAAGATTTCCAGCATGTGCACGGTGTTTGCCGAAAGTGAGGTCATTAGCCTGATCGGTCGCGGTGAGCCGCGCGAGAACATCGCACGTGGCGTGATCGACAGCGTGGTCTCGCGCGTGGCGACCATGGCCGGGCAGGCCGCGGGCGCCCCGTACTACCTGACCGGTGGCCTGTGCGAGAACGCCTTCGTGGTGGAGCGGTTGGGCGAGCTGCTGGGGTCGCCGGTGACCACCTCGCCCCAGGCTCGCTTTGCCGGTGCCATCGGCGCGGCGATTCGCGCACAGGCGCTCGATTAATGCATCGGCCGTGGGCCTGCATTCATGCGTATACTGGGAGGAAATGATTGACCGATGAGAGGAGGTATCGATGGCTGACGATCAGATTAAGCTCACGTCTATGACTGCCGCGAGCGGTTGAGCCGCTAAGTTGGCTCCTGGAGCCCTCGCCCAGGTCCTGGGCGACTTACCCAATGTGCATAACGACAACCTGCTCGTGGGGTTCGATACCTCCGACGATGCGAGTGTTTTTCGTGTTGGCGAAAACCTGGGCCTCGTGCAGTCCGTCGACTTCTTCCCGCCGATGGTCGACGACCCGTTCCTGTTTGGTCAGATCGCGGCGGCCAACTCGCTGTCGGACATTTATGCCATGGGTGGACGACCGAGCCATGCCATGAACCTGCTGTGCATTCCCAGTTGCCTGGGCGTCGAGGTCGCAGGTGAGATTCTGGCGGGTGGCGCCGATAAGTGCGTCGAGGCGGGTTGCTCCATCGCGGGCGGCCATACCATCAACGACGACGAGCCCAAGTACGGCCTGTCCGTGAGCGGCTTTGTCTCGCTCGACCGCATGCTCGCCAACAGCGGCGCGCGCGCTGGCGATGTCCTGCTGCTGACCAAGGCGATCGGCTCTGGCATCATCACCACGGCCATTAAGGGCGAGCTCATCGAGCAGGACGAGGCCGCAGCCATGTTCGACTCGATGCGCACCCTCAACGAGGCCCCGATTCGTCTGGCCGAGGGCCTCGAGCTTCACGGCTGCACCGATGTCACGGGCTTTGGCCTGATCGGGCACGCGTGCGAGATGGCCGAGGGCTCAGGTGTGCAGATTGAGCTTGTGTCGGGGGCGGTGCCGCTCTTTGACCAGGTGCTCGACATGGCGCGTCTGGGCATTATCCCCGCGGGCTCCTACCGCAACCAGGACTTTTTTGGCCCGCGTGTGGCTGCCGATGAGGACCTGGAGCCGGGCATGCTCGACGCGCTGTACGATCCGCAGACGTGTGGTGGCCTGCTTATCGCGGCGCCCGCGGCGGATGTGGATGAGCTTGCGCGTCGCCTGGATGCCGAGGGGCGCGTTGCCGCCACAATCGGTCGCGTGTGCGAGCCGGTGCCGGGCGGTCCTGCTGTTCGCGTTGTGCATTAAGGAAAACCGTTTATGCGGCCGCCTGCTGTTCTGGGCGGTCCCTTTTGAAAGGATGTAGCTATGTCTACCAAAATTGAAGTCGATGCCATGGGCGATGCCTGCCCGCTGCCCGTCGTCAAGACGCTTAAGGCGCTCAAACAGCTTGACGGCGAGGGTGCCGTGGTGACCTCGGTCGATAACGAGACCGCCGTCAAGAACATCTCCAAGATGGCGCAGGAGAAGGGCTGCACGGCCTCGGTCGAGAAGGTTTCTGACGCTGAGTGGCACGTGACCGTGGCGACCTCTGGCGCCATTGCCGTGGCCGATCCCGAGCAGGATGGCGCTGCCTTCTGTGGTGCCAGCACCGGCAAGGGCGAGCTCGTCATTTCCGTCTACACCGACTGCATGGGCCGCGGCGACGACGAGCTGGGCCACAAGCTCATGAAGGCCTTCATCTTTGCCGTGACGCAGCAGGAGGAGCTGCCCGCGACCATGCTGTTCTACAACGGCGGAGCCAAGCTCACCGTCGAGGGCTCGCCGGTACTCGACGACCTGAAGGGGCTGGCTGAGCAGGGCGTCGAAATCCTCACCTGTGGCACCTGCCTCGACCACTATGGCATTAAAGACCAGCTTGCGGTGGGCGAGGTCACGAACATGTACGTGATCGTGGAGAAGATGGAGCAGGCCGTGCGCGTTGTGCGCCCGTAGCGTATTGGTTGGAGTTGCCATGAGGGAGAAGCGCCCGGCGCTTGTCATCACGTTTCCCACCACGGCGGCCGCCATGGGCTGCGAGTCCCTGTGCATCGAGCGCGGCCTTCCCGGGCGAACGATTCCCGTGCCCGGGGAGGTCGCTGCCGGCTGTGGTCTGGCGTGGAAAGCGTTGCCTGCCGATGAGGAGCTGCTGCGCGGCGAACTCGCCGCGGCGGGCGTTCCCACCGAGGGCTATACCGTGATTGATATGTGGGAGGTCGTGCGATGATCTACCTGGATAACGCGGCGACGACCATGCACAAGCCGCAGACGGTCATCGATGCCGTGACGCAGGCGATGTGCTCGCTCGGCAATGCCGGGCGCGGCGCCACGTCGGGTGCCCTCGATGCAGCTCGTACGATTCACGGTTGCCGTGCCAAGCTCGCGCGCTTGCTGGGCTGCCCGCGGGCTGATCATGTGTGCTTTACGCCCAACTCCACCGCGGCGCTCAACACCGCCATCAACGGCGTGGTACGTCCCGGCGACCGTGTGGCCACGACGGTGCTCGAGCACAACTCTGTGCTGCGCCCGCTTAACCGCCTGGCGGCAGAGCGGGGCGTGATCGTTGAGCATGCGGGCTGCGACGCGAACGGTGCGCTCGACTACGAAGAGCTTGAGCGGCTGGTGACGCCGGGCACACGTGCCGTGGTGGTGACGCACGCCTCCAATGTGACCGGCAACGCGGTCGACATTGCGCGCGTGGCCGCCATGGCCCATGCGGCCGGTGCGCTCGTGATCGTCGATGCCTCGCAGTCTGCCGGCACGGCGCATATAGATATGCAGGCCATGGGGCTCGACGTGGTGTGCTTTACCGGCCACAAGGGGCTCATGGGTCCGCAGGGGACCGGCGGCCTGGCCGTGGCGGAGGGCATTGACGTGGCCCCCTGGGCCATGGGCGGTACGGGCGTGCACAGCTTTGATCCACTGCAGCCGCTTGAGTGGCCCACGCGCCTGGAGGCGGGCACGCTCAACGGTCACGGTATCGCTGGCCTTTCTGCCGGTCTCGACTTTATCGAGGCGCAAGGCGGGGTCGAGGCGATTGCGGCGCATGAGCGCTCGCTTGCAGAGCGCTTCCTCGCCGGTGCTCGCGAAATCCCCGGCATTGCGCTCTACGGTGCGTTTGACCAGCCCGTGCGCTCGGCGATCGTGTCGCTCAACGTGGGCGATATCGACTCTGCCGAGATCTCGGACGCGCTCATGCAAGGGTGGGGGATTGCGACGCGCCCCGGTGCCCATTGCGCTCCGCTCATGCACCGTGCGCTGGGGACCGAGCGCCAGGGTGTCGTCCGCTTCTCGTTTGGGTATTTTAACACGGACGAGGAAGTCGACACCGCGATTGAAGCTTTGCGCGATTTAGTCTGCTAAAGCGTATATACTTGCGGGACGGGTATTTTGCCCGTCCCGTTTTTGTTTCAACCCGAAAGGTGTGCCTATGGCCTCATCCGCACCGCGCGGTCTGCGCTCCGACCATGTCGTCACCGTCGGCATCGCCCTGTTCTCGATGCTCTTTGGTGCCGGTAACCTTATTATTCCGCCGCTGCTGGCGCTGCAGGCAGGTTCTGCCACGCCGGTCGCCATGCTCGGCTTTCTGATCGCTGCCATCGGCCTGCCCGTCATGGGCTTTATCGCCGTGGCGCTTGCCGGCACGGCGCGTGAGCTTGCCAGCCGCGTGCACCCCAAGTTTGGCGAGTTCTTTGTCGCGGCGGTGTATCTGGCCATCGGTCCGTGCCTGGCTATTCCGCGCACGAGCTCCACGGCCTTCGAGATGCTGGTGCCGCTGCTGCCAGAGGGCGTCTCGCTCGGCACGGCTCGCCTGGTGTTTGCCGTTGGCTTCTTTATCGTCGCGTTTGCGCTCACGCTGCGTCCAGGCGTCATCACGCGCGTGCTCGGCCGCATTACGGGCCCCGCGCTCATTGCGCTCATCGTGCTGGTCGTGGGTGCTGCCGTGATCTCGCCGCTGGGACCGGCTGCCGCGCCTCAGGCCCCTTACGATGCAGGCGCTGCCGTGCAGGGCTTTCTGACTGGCTATCAGACCATGGACCTGCTCGCGTCACTCGCCTTCGGCATCATCATCGCCGAGACCATCCACGAGTTGGGTGTTACCGATGACAAGCGCGTGGCCTTCGAGATCTCGCGCTCCGGTGTGATCGCCGGCGTGCTCATGGCCATCATCTACTGCGGCTTGGGCCTTGCCGGTATGCAGCTCGGCACCGTGATGCCCGACGCTACCAACGGCGCCGCCATCCTCGCCCGTTCGGCCTCCATGCATTTTGGGCTTGCCGGCACGGTCGTGGTCTTCGCCATCTTCTTCCTTGCCTGCATGAACGTGTGCATTGGCCTTATCAGCTGCTGCTCGCGCTACTTCTGCGAGACGTATGTGGTCGAAGGGGGAGCAGAGGCTTCCGAGGAGGCCATGCGCCGCCCCTTTGCGGTTCTCGCCTTTGTGTTCGCGGCGTTTTCGTGCGTGCTCTCCAACGTGGGCCTCGACGTGATTCTTATGTTCTCGGTACCTATGCTCAACGCCTTGTATCCCGTCGCCATTGTGCTGGTGCTTATGGGTCTGGTGCACGGTTTTTGCGACGCGCATCCGCAGGTGTGGGTTTGGGTCGGCGGCGTTGTCGCAGTGCAGAGTGTGATCACCTCGGTCCGCGACGCGTTCTTTGCGGGTGCGTGGCTACCGTTTGATGTGCTGCCGCTGGCGGATATCGGTGCCGCGTGGGCGCCGGTCGCCGTAGTTGCCTTTGCGATTGGCCTGCTCCATAGTCGTTTTGTTGCACATTCGAGGAGCTAAGGCATCAATGCTTGCACAGGCGGGAAGTCTCCCCTATAATTTCCTTCGCTTTGGGACACGCAAGGTTTAGACCTTAGCTGCTCAACACCTTCGGGACGTGGCGCAGTTTGGTAGCGCGCCTGCTTTGGGAGCAGGATGTCGCAGGTTCAAATCCTGTCGTCCCGACCATATCTTGCGGGCGTAGTTCAATGGTAGAACCCCAGCCTTCCAAGCTGATGACGCGGGTTCGATTCCCGTCGCCCGCTCCATAAGAATTGTTTTAACGGCTTTGGTTTCCTTTGGGGATCAGAGCTGTTTTCGTTTACGCGCCGGGCGACGGGAATCGAACCCGCCAGGGTGCGGAGCTGAGAAAATGCGTGAGCATTTTCCAGCGCAGCACGCAAGGGCCAAAGGCCCGCAGCGAAACAAGGATTTGCTTCGCAAATCCTTGGACTTCCCGTCGCCCGCTCCACAAGATAGATGAATGGCTCTGCTTCCTTTTGGGAACAGAGCCATTTTCATAAGTGTGCCGGGTGACGGAAATCGATCCCGCACCGCAACTTAGGTGGGCATGGGGTTAGCTGCGGGGGCGGTGGCGGAGCTTGTCGATGGTGGAGTCGATGCTGCGGCTGCGGGCTTCGGCTGCGGTTTGGCGCTTGCGGCGGTAATCGATCATGCCTTGGATGATGGGCTTGCCAAAGCTCATGACATCATCGTTGTAGATGGCGGTTCGGGCTGCGAGGAGGCAGTCGGTAAAGTCCATATGGGTCTTGCCAAAGAGTTTGACGGCAAGGGCGACAACGGTGGGCTCGTCGACCATGACGTCATCGAGCAGCCTTTTCATGGCCGCAGCAATCTCAACGCGTGGAACCTTATAGACGTCGCGCAGCGTGACCACGACGCGTGTGATGATCTCGGGGTAGACGCGAGCGGTACGCGTGGCGATGACCTTGGCGGCGCGCGGCGACAGGACCTCGTCGTCGTCGAGCAGATAGCGCAGGATGACGGTCTCGTCGATGATGGTGCTACTCATGGATATCTACTTCCTCGGGACCCAAAATCGAATCGTCGCTTTCTGTAGCAAGGTATTCAATCCAGGCATTGCGCTCCTTGGAGCGGCGATTGGGGTCCCCATATGCTTTGAGCGATCCATAGGCGGCGGTGCCGTCCTTTGAGCGCACGGCGACCGGCTGAAAGGGGAGCTTGCGCATCAAAATGCTCTGCGCGACAAAAAGACGTACGGCCTCGGCGAGCGATGTGCCCATGGCGTCGTAGAGACGCTCAGCATGCTGCTTGTCTTCCTCGCGAATGCGCACCTGCAGGATGGCTCGTTTTTGAGTCGATGACATCACTGGCCTCCCTTAATGAGCGTGCAATATGAATAGTCAAATACAGCTTCGGCTAGTAATTGCCAATCTTATAACAACTACTTTATTGCACTCGAGTAATTGAGTGTGAACATTATTACAAACGTACTACATCCTTCAGAAGCGAGCGTGAAATCTTTGTTGGGCGTACGCGTGTAATACACTCGCTTTTATATCCTATTGAGAATAATCCTAACCAGCCCAAACCCCTGCAATACACCCGTAATGCAGGGCCTATGCTCAAGTTTACCCCCTGCAACTGCGTATATTTAACCTGTATACCGTTGGAGATATTCTACCGAGTGCCTGTTTCGCCGCATGCTCTCGATACGCCGATGCCGGACCACGGGCGGTCCGGGGCAACGTCGACAGGGTCTCTCCGGCATGGGATTCAGGAGGGAGTGAACAACATGGGCAATAAACGAGTCGTAGCCGATTCCTCGCGCTGCATTGGGTGTCAAACCTGCATGGCGGCGTGCATCGAGGCGCACGACATTCCCGGCAACATCGCCGCGCCGCGCCTGCGCGTGACGCGTACGTACGAGATCTCCGCACCGGTGGCTTGCCATCACTGCGAGGATGCCCCGTGCGCTAAGGCCTGCCCCACGGGTGCCTTGTTCTTTGATCCAAAGAACCATCGCATCGGCGTTAACGAGGACAACTGCATCGGCTGCAAGAGCTGCGTCATGGCGTGCCCCTTTGGCGCCGTGAGCGTGGCGACCACGCAGGTCCCCGTCTTGATGGGCGACGTGCGCGTGGGTTCGCAGACTAAGAGCTTCGTGCTCAAGTGCGACCTGTGCGTGGACCGTCCCGGCGGTCCGGCGTGTGCCGAGGCGTGCCCGACCAAGGGCCTCACCTTGGTAGACGAGGAGCGCCTGGCGGAGCTGACTGCCGAGCGTGCCCGCGCCACCATCGAAAACGAGGCGTAGGCGGGCGGCCATACAGGCCCGACGATTGTCAAATACGTACCGAGTAATCGGTAGCAGAGAAAGGAAGGAGGGTGTCATGGAGAAGCATAAAGTGATCTGCCCGTACTGCGGTGCCGGTTGCCAGTTTAACCTCTTGGTCCAAAACGGCCAGGTCGTGGGTACCGAACCGCTCAACGGCATCACCAACCAGAGCGAGCTGTGCCTTAAGGGCATGAGCGGCTACGACTTCATCAACGACACCAAGATCTTGACTCCTCGCGTACTGCACCCGATGATCCGCCGCACTAAGGGCGCGGATCTTGAGCGCGTAAGCTGGGACGAGGCACTGGATTTCACCGCATCTAAGATGCAGGCCATAATTGACGAATATGGTCCTAACGCTGTCATGACCACCGGCTCTTCGCGAGGCGGCGGCAATGAGGCGAACTACGTCATGCAGAAGTTTACGCGTGCGTGCATCGGCACCCACAGCGTGGACAACTGCGCCCGTACTTGACACGGCCCTACTGTCCTCGGTCTGATGGACACGGTTGGTTCAGGTTGCATGTCATGCTCCATCCCCGGTATGGAGGATGCGGGCTGCATTTTCCTCTTCGGCTATAACCCTGCCGATTCGCACCCCATCGTCGCAAGGCGTATCGTGCGAGCCAAAGAAAAGGGTTGCAAGATCATCGTCGCCGACCCGCGCCATATCGAAACCGCGCGTATCGCCGATCTCTACCTTCCGATCAAGAACGGTTGCAACGTTGCGTTCCTCAACGCTTTTGCCAACTGCTTGGTCAACGATGGCCTCTACGACAAGGAATTCGTCGCCGAGCACACGAACGGCTTTGACGAATGGTGGGAGACCATCAAGAACTACACTCCCGAATCCGTACAGGACATCACGGGTGTCGAGCCCGCGTTGATCCACCAAGCTGCCGAGATGTACGCCACGGCGAAGCCCTCTGCCATCATTGGCTGGGGTATGGGCGTATGCCAGCAGAAGCAGAACCTGAAGACGGTGCACACCATCGCCTCCATCGCCTGCGTTGCCGGCCAGATCGGCAAACCCAACTCCGGTCTCGCGCCCGTGCGTGGCCAGAATAACGTCCAGGGCTCCTGCGATATGGGCATGCTGCCCAACCTGTACCCTGGCTACCAGAAGGTCACCGACCCCGCCGCTCGCGCCAAGTTTGCCAAGGCTTGGGGCGTGCCCGAGGAAAAGCTCCCGCTCGAGGAGGGCTACAAGCTCACCGACCTGGGTCACCTGGTCGACGAGGGCAAGGTGCACTGCTTCTACAACTACGGCGAGGACCCGGTGCAGACCGAGCCCGATTCGGCCGGTATGCGCAAGACGCTCTCCGAGCTGGATCTGTTCATTTGCCAGGACATCTTTATGACGCAGACGACCATGCTCGCCGACGTCATCCTGCCTGCCACCTCTTGGGGCGAGCACGAGGGTGTCTTTACCGCATCCGACCGTAGCTTCCAGCACTTTGACGCGGCCGTTCCGCCCAAGGGCGAGTGCCGTCACGACTGGGAGATCTTCGCGGACCTGTCCACGCGTATGGGATACCCCATGCACTACGACAACACCGAGCAGATCTGGAACGAGTGCATTAGCCTGTGCCCCAACTTTGTGGGCGCGACCTACGAGAAGATGGCCCCCGAGGGCGGTTACGCCCAGTGGCCGGTCAAGAGCACCGATGTGAACGACCACGGCACGGCCGACATGTTCGCTGGTGGCAAGTTCACCACCAAGGACGGCCGCGCCAACCTGATGGCGCACGACTGGGAGGCACCCTCCGAGCTTCCCGACGATGAGTACCCACTCATCCTGTGCACCGTCCGCGAGGTCGGCCACTACAGTTGCCGCTCGATGACCGGCAACTGCAAGACGCTGGCGCTGCTTGCCGACGAGCCCGGCTTTGTCCGCATGAATCCCGCGGACGCCCAGGCGCGCGGCATCAAGAACGGCGACATCGTCTCGATTCACAGCCGCCGCGGCCAGGTATACAGCCGCGCCGACGTGAGCGACCGTATCAACAAGGGCACGGTCTATATGACCTACCAGTGGTGGATCGGCAAGTGCAACGAGCTGACCATGCACAAGGTCGACCCGGTCTCGCATACGCCCGAGGACAAGTTCTCCGCCTGCCAGGTCGACGCCATTGCCGACCAGGTCTGGGCCGAGGGCGAAGTCGAGCGTCAGTACACCGAGCTTAAGCAGGCTCTGGTGGACGCCGCCGCTCCCCAGGACGTTGAGCCCGGCGCCGCCAAGTTCGACGACGAGGCACACGTGAATCAAATCGTGTAGTCCCGTTCTCGTTGGCTTTTTGGGCCGGGCGTCCCGTACGTTCGGGAGCCCGGCCCGTTATTTTGAAAGGAAGTGGGGATGAACCGCTTCATCGACATCAACCCGGAGAGGTGCATCGGCTGCGGAACATGCCAGTCCGCCTGTGCCGACGCCCACCGGATGCAGGGTCTTCAGGATACGCCGCGCCTGGCGCTCGTGAAGACCGGCGGTATTTCGGCCGCCCTTGCCTGCCACCATTGCGAGGGTGCCCCCTGCGCCGAGGTTTGCCCGGTGAATGCCATCGAGCACGATGGCGATCGCATCCACGTCAAGGAGCAGGAGTGCATCGGGTGCAGGCTGTGCGCCATCGCGTGCCCCTTCGGAGCCATCCATCCCGATGGCACGTCTATCGCCGGTGTCGCAGGCATGTGCGATCCGACGCCTTCGTATCCTAAGTCCCTGAGCAGCCTGCTTACGTGGGCTCCTGGCCAGTACACCTGCGCTGTCAAGTGCGACCTGTGTGCCTTCGATCCGGACGGCCCGCATTGTGTGGCGGCGTGCCCCACCAAGGCGCTGACCGTCATGGGCGGCGCGGCCGATCGCGAGCTCGACGAGGCCAAGCGCCTGCGCTCGATCGAAAACGGTCCGGCCGTCGACGTTACCGCCGTGGCCCAGGGCCTGTCCGAGAAAGCAGAAGGGAGCGTAAACAATGGATAGCATGACGCTGTTTATCGCATCGCTTGCCGTCTCGTGCATCGGTGCGCTCGCCTCGGTTCTGCTGATCAAGGCCGATAACGCCGCCAAGACCGCCGGCTGCCTTATCGGCGCCGTCGCCGCGGTGCTTTCGTTTGTGGCCGGTATCCAGGCCGTGCTGGGCGATGTCACGTCGGTCGACACCATCGTGTTCTTCCCGTTTGCCCATTTCCAGCTGCTGCTCAATCAGCTGTCCGGCCTGTTCGTGGCGCTCATCTCGGTGCTCGCGTTTGCCGGTTCGATCTACGGTCTCAACTACTTTGATGAGTACCCGGGCAAAAAGGGCCGCGCCGGCTTCTTCTTTAACACCTTCGTGGCGTCCATGATGCTCGTCATCACCGCCGACAACGTGTTTTGGTTCCTGGTCGCCTTTGAGCTCATGTCGCTGACCTCGTACTTCCTGGTCGTGATCGAGGAGAACGAGAACTCCATCCACGGCGGTTGGCTCTACTTTGTGATCGCGCACGTGGGCTTTGTGCTCATCATGGCGAGCTTCCTCACCATGACCAACTTCGCCGGCGGCTCGTTTGCCTTTGCGGATTTCCGCGCCACGCAGTTTAGCCCCGCGGTCGCATCCGTGTGCTTCGTGCTCGCCTTCTTTGGCTTTGGCGCCAAGGCCGGTATCATCCCGCTGCACGGCTGGCTGCCCAAGGCACATCCCGAGGCGCCGTCTAACGTGAGTGCCCTCATGTCCGGCGGCATGATCAAGATCGGTATCTTCGGCATCCTCAAGGTTGGTCTCGACCTGCTCTCCGCCTCGGGCGTTCAGGTCTGGTGGGGCCTTATGGTCATGGTCTTCGGTGCGATCTCGTCGGTCCTCGGCGTGGCGTTCGCCCTGCAGGAGCATGACATCAAGCGCCTGCTGGCCTATCACTCCGTCGAGAACATCGGCATCATTCTGCTCGGCGTCGGCGCCTCCATGGCCGCCATGGCGCTCAATTCGGTCGGCATCGCCGTCCTGGCTCTGATGGCCGCCCTCTACCACACGTTTAACCACGCGATGTTTAAGGGCGAGCTGTTCTTGGGCGCCGGTGCGCTGCTGTACTCCACGGGTACGCGCAATATGGAGAAGATGGGCGGCCTGTTCCGTCGTATGCCGGCAACGGCCATCTGCTTCCTCGTCGGCGCGCTTGCCATCTCGGCCATCCCGCCCTTCAACGGCTTTGTGTCCGAGTGGTTTACCTATCAGTCGCTGTTTAATGCCGCCATGCAGGGTGACAAGGCCGTCATGATCGTGGCCGTGTTCGCTGCCGTCGCGCTTGCCATTACCGGCGCGCTGGCCGTCACGTGCTTCGTCAAGGCCTATGGCGTCTCCTTTGCCTCCGCGCCCCGCTCCGAGGCCGCGGCCAATGCCAAGGAGGTTCCCGCCCCCATGGTGTTTGCGCAGGGCCTGCTCGCGGCTATCTGCGTCGTGCTGGGCATTGGCGCTCCCGTGATCGCGCCCGTGCTGGTCGATGTCGCCGCGTCCGTGCTGCATCCGTACGGTGGCGTGTTTGCCGCCGAGGGCATGGAGCTCATGAACCAGTACTCCGGCGCTGCCACCTCCACGCCCGCGATCGCCATTGCGCTCGTGGTGCTCGTCGGCCTTGCCTGCGGTTATCGCAAGCTCAAGACCGTCGGCAAGGTGCAGAAGTCCCAGCCGTGGGCGTGCGGCTATGCTCCCAACGAGCATATGCCCGTCGTGGCCACGACCTTTGCCTCCGAGGTGTCCTGGTTTATGCAGCCGCTCTACACGCTGCGCGACCGCTGCACGGCCGTCTGCTGGTCCATCGCGCACTTCTTCCAGAAGCTCACCGGTGTGGCCGAGGCTGTTGAGCCCGTACCCGACAAGGTTCTCGTCGATGCCCCGCATAAGGGTGTCGAGAAGCTCGCCGACCTCGCGACTAAGCTCGAGGGCGGCAACTACAGCATCTATATCTGCTACATCGTCGCGGCACTCGTGGTGTTCCTCGTGCTCGCCGTGCAAATGGGTTAAGGAGGGGAGAGCATGAACAACATCGTACTTGCCGTTCTGCAGGGCGTGGTCGTCATGGCCGTCGCGCCGTTCTTCTCCGGTCTCGGCCGCGTGATTCGCGCCAAGATGCACAACCGTCGCGGCCCCAGCATCATGCAGGACTACCGCGACCTGGCCAAGCTCTTTGCGCGCCCCGAGTCCCAGAGCGAGGACGCGAGCTTTGCGCTGCGCATTATGCCGCCGCTGTTCTTTGCCGTCGCCTTTATGCTCGCGATGGGCTTGCCGCTCTTTACGGCACAAAGCCCCATCCCGGTCTTTGGTGACGCCATCACCATCATGTACAGCCTGGCGCTCGCCCGCTTCTTCTTCGCCCTCTGCGGTGTGGATTCGTCCAACGCCTACGCCGGTATCGGCGGCGTTCGCGAGCTGCTCATGAGCGTGCTTATCGAGCCGTCCATGCTGCTGGCACTGTTTGCCGCCGCCCTGGTGTGCGGCTCCACCGATATCGCCACCATGGGTCAGCACATCATGACGGGCGCCATCGACGCGCCGGTCGCCGTGATCCTCGCCGGCATCGCCTTTGCGATCGCCTGCTATATGGAGCTCGGCAAGCTGCCGTTTGATCAGGCCGAGGCCGAGCAGGAGCTCCAGGAAGGTCCGCTCGCCGAGCTTTCCGGACCGTCGCTTGCGATGGCCAAGCTCGCCATGTCCATGAAGCAGGTCCTGGTCGTCGCCTGGTTCTGCGCGATCTTCGTCCCCTGGGGCGAGCCCGCGACCGTGGGCATCGCGGCCGTTCTGGGCGCGGTCATCTTCCTGGTGAAGTGCCTTATCGACTTTGTCGTGTGCGGCGTGATCGAGAACTCCTGCTCGCGCTCGCGTTTTAAGGTGCTCGGCAATCAGACCTGGGCCGTCGTGGGCATCGCCGTTCTGGCGTTTGTCTTCGTGGTCGTCGGCGTGTAGGAGAAGGGAGAAACAATGTCATTTGCAGTCAGCCTGTCCCTTCTCGGCTTGGTCGCGATCGCGGCCCCGATGGTGGCCTCGGTGCTCGTCGCCCTGTTCCCCCGTCCGTACGCCAAGTGGTTCAGCGTTTTGGGTGCCGCCGTCTCGACGGCCTGCACCATCGCCCTCGCCGCGAATTTCGCTGGCGCCGGCATGCCCGACACGCAGGTCCCCCTGATCTCGTTTGGGCAGACCCTCGTCATGGGATTCACCTTCGATCGCATGAGCACGCTGCTCGCGCCCGCCTTTGTGGGTATCGGCCTGCTTGTCGTGATCTATTCGATTCCCTATATGAGCGAGAATAACCGTGAGCATCCCGATGCGCCGCGTCGTCGCTTCTACGCGTACCTCGCGACCTTCATCGGCGCCATGGCCGGCCTCGTGTACAGCTCGACCCTTTTGGGCCAGCTCGTGTTCTTTGAGATCACGGGCGCGTGCTCTTGGGGCCTCATTAGCTACTACATGACGCCTACGGCCAAGAAGGCCGGCATGAAGGCCCTGATCATCACGCATATCGGTGCGCTCGGCCTGTATCTGGGCGCCGCCATCGTGTTTGCCCACACCGGCACCTTCGCCATTACCGCGATTTCCGGCCTCGACGCCAAGCTCAAGGCTATCGTCCTTTTGCTCGTGCTGTTTGCGGCCTGGGCCAAGTCCGCGCAGGTTCCCATGTACATGTGGCTGCCTTCGGCCATGGAGGCGCCGACGCCTGTTTCGGCCTACCTGCATGGCGCCTCGATGGTCAAGGTCGGCGTGTGCGTGTTCGCGCGTGCACTCGTCTCTGCCGGCGAGGTTCCCGAGATCGTGGGCTGGGTCGCCATTATCGACGCCATGGTCACCATGCTCTTTGGTTTCCTTATGTACCTGCCGCAAAAGGACATGAAGCGTCTGCTGGCCTTCTCCACGATCGCTCAGCTCTCCTATGTGTTCTTTGGTCTGGGCCTTTCGGTCTTTGGCAGCCAGCTGGCCTTTGACGGTGCCGTGTGCCACATCTTTAACCACGCTTTCGCCAAGACGCTGTTCTTCCTGATCGCCGGTTCGTTCTCCTTTACGCTCGGCACGCGTATGCTGCCCAAACTTCGCGGCATCGTAAAGAAGTACCCGATCTCGGGCGTGGGCTTTGGTGTCGCGGCACTCGCCATTGCCGGCGTGCCGCCCATGAACACGTTCTTCTCGAAGTTCCAGATCATCGCCGGCGGCTTTTCTGTGGGTGCCGGCAACGTCGCAATCCTGGTGCTCGTGTGCATCATGGTCGCCGAGACCGTCGCCACCTTTGCCTGGTTCCTTAAGTGGATGGGCTATTGCCTGCCCGGCGAGCCGAGCGAAGAGGTCGCTGCGGGAGCTCCGCTTCCCCGCGCGATGGCGTTCGTGTTCATCGTGCTCATCATCATGGTCATCGTCAGCGGCCCGCTTTCGGCCAGCTGGATCGGTTAGGAGGTAGAACGACATGGGTTATTCGATCGTCAACATCCTTGGCGGCCTTCTGATCGTCACGTCCACCATGGTGGTCGTCTCCAAGAACATCAAACATGCCATCCGCTGGTATGCGGTGCAGTCGCTGGTGCTCGTGGGACTGCTCGCCACGCTCGGTGCCACCACCGGTGCGCAGGAGCTGCTTATGTGGGCTGGATCTGCCTTTATCACCAAGGTCGTCCTGGTTCCCTATATCCTCAACCGTGCGTACAAGAAGATGGGCGAGCCGAGCGACGCATCGCTCAAGGCCGGCCTTAAGCCCGCGTGGGCCATCTGCATCATCGCCGTCGAGGTCGCGATCTGCTTTGCCGTCGTGACGCAGATCAGCCTGCCCACGGCCGAGGTCGCTACGCCTGCGCTCGCTATTAGCTTCGCTCACTTCTTTGTGGGCCTCACCTGCATCATCTCGCAGCGCAACATCATGAAGCAGATCTTTGGATACTGCCTTATGGAAAACGGCAGCCACGTGACGCTCGCGCTTTTGGCCCCCACCGCTCCCGAGATCATCGAGATCGGTATCGCCACCGACGCCATCTTTGCCGTCATCATCATGTCCATCGTCGTGCGTCGCATTTGGGACGACTCCCACTCGCTCGATGCGCGCGACCTGTCCGAGCTGAGGGGGTAGTCCATGGAAACGTTGATTTTCGCCCTACTCGCGACTCCTTTGGTGTTCTCGCTGGTCATGGCGTTTTTGCCCAAGAACACGTCCTATAACGTGTTTGCCGGTCTCAACCTGGTCTCCGTCGCAGCCGTCCTGGTGCTGTCGATAATGACGGCCGGTGACGTCCTTATGAGCGGCGAAACCGCGAGCGCTCTTGGCCTGTGGTTCCACCTCGATTCGCTGGGCGCCATCTTTGTGCTGCTCATCGGCTTTATCGGTTTTCTTACGGGGCTGTTCTCGCTGCCCTATGTAAAGGCCGATATCGAGGAGGGCTCCATGCCCGCCGAGCGCGCCAAGCAGTTTTTTGCGCTGTTTAGCCTGTTCGTGTTCACCATGCTGCTCGCGTGCCTGTCCAACAACATGATCCTCACGTGGGCCGCCGTGGAGGCAACCACGCTTTCCACCGTATTCCTCGTGGGTATCTACAAGAACAAGACGGCCCTCGAGGCTTCTTGGAAGTATGCGATGGTCTGCACCGCCGGCGTGGCCTTCGGCCTGTTCGGTACGCTGCTGATCTACGCCAACGCCGCCGACGTGATTCCCAATGCCCACGAGGCCGCATTCCTGTCGTGCGTGCTGCCGTATGCCGATCAGTTCGACCCGACGCTCATGCGCCTCGCCTTTGCGTTTGTCGTGATCGGTTTTGGCACCAAGGCCGGCCTGTTCCCCATGCACACTTGGCTGCCCGATGCCCACTCCCAGGCCCCGAGCCCTGTCTCGGCCCTGCTCTCGGGCGTGCTGCTTAAGTGCGCCATGCTTGTGATCATGCGCTTCTACGGCTTTACTATCCAAGCCGTGGGCGCCGAGTATCCGCAACTTTTGCTGCTGATCGTCGGCACGCTGTCCATTTTGGTGGCGGCACTTTCGATGTTTCGCCAGGACGACCTCAAGCGCCGCTTTGCGTACTCGTCTGTGGAGAACGTGGGCGTTATCGCCCTGTGCCTGGGTATCGGTGGCCCGCTGGGTATCGCCGCGGCCCTGCTGCACTGCGTGTTCCACGGCTTTACCAAGACGCTTGCCTTCTGCGTGTCCGGCAACATCCAGCACGCCTTTGGCACGCGTAGCCTGGCCAAGATCCAGGGCGTCGTCGAGGTTGCACCCGCAACCGCCGCGCTCGCCGTCCTGGCACTGCTCGGTCTTGGTGCCTTCCCGCCCTTTGGCATGTTTATTTCCGAGTTCCTGACTTTTGTCGCCGGTGTTACCGCCGGTCCCATGTGGCTGGTCGTCGTGGTCGCCCTCGGTCTTACCGTGGCCATCTCCGCGCTCACCCGCATCGCACTCAAGTCGGTATTCGGCCATGCGCCCCAGGGCATGGGCAAGCATGAGGCCCCGGCGCTCATGCTTATCCCCGAAATCATCCTGGCTGTCATGATCTTGTGGTTTGGCATCGCCACCCCGCTGCCTCTCGTGCACGGTGTGGAGACCGCGACCGGCATCGTGCTCGAGCAGAGCACCGAGGAACTTCACGCGACGCCGATGTACCGCGCTGTGTTCGGTACCGAGACCGCTCAGAGCGAGGTGGAGTAACGAATGATTGAAACTGAGAACAAGGTGTATGCCCGTCGCTGCGAGAGCCATGTCGAGGCCCTGCGCCGCGCCGTTCCGGGCTGCATCGAGAAGGTCGAGTGGCAGTGCGAGGACCAGCTGACGATCACCGTCAAGCAGGACAAGCTGCCCGAGGCCGTCCACTACCTGTATTACGAGCGCTACGGCTGGATTCCCGTGATCATCGGTAACGATGAGCGCAGTCTGTGTGGCCGTTACGCCGTGTACTACGTCATCTCCATGGAGGGGGAGGATCCCGGCTGGGTGACCGTGCGCACCGAGGTCGATCCCGCCAAGATGACGTTCCCGTCTGTGACGCCGTTCGTCCCCGCCTGCGTGTGGGGCGAGCGCGAGCTTCGCGACATGTTCGGCCTGATTCCCGAGGGCCTGCCCGACCGTCGCCGCCTGGTGCTGCCCGATGATTGGCCCAGCGGCCTGTACCCGCTGCGCAAGGACTCCATGGACTACCGCTTCCGTCCCGCTCCCGCGAGCGACATGGAAAACTACGAGTTCTTGGCCGATACCAAGGGCAAGGAGACCACACTCGTCCCCATGGGCCCGTTGCACATTACCTCTGACGAGCCCGGCCACTTCCGCCTGTTCGTTGAGGGCGAGACGATCGTCGATGCCGACTACCGTCTGTTCTACGTGCACCGCGGCATGGAGAAGGTCGCCGAGACGCGCCTGAACTATGACGCGGTGACGTTCCTCGCCGACCGTATCTGCGGCATCTGCGGCTGCGCCCACTCGGTGGCCTATGCCGAGGCCGTCGAGCGCGCCCAGGGCATCCATGTCCCGCCGCGCGCCCAGTACATCCGCGCCATCATGCTTGAGGTCGAGCGTCTGCACTCGCACCTGCTCAACATTGGCCTGGCGTCGCACTACACGGGCTTCGACTCCGGCTTCCAGCAGTTCTTCCGCGTCCGCGAGAAGTCCATGGACCTGGCCGAGAAGCTCTCCGGTCACCGCAAGACCTACGGTCTCAACGTGATCGGCGGCGTGCGTCGCGACATTTTGGCCGAGCAGAAGCTCTCCACGCTCACGACCATCCACCAGCTGCGCTCCGAGGTTCAGGAGCTCGTCGACGTCTTGCTCTCCACGCCCAACTTTATTGAGCGTACGAGCGGCATCGGCATCTTGGACCGCAAGATCGCACGCGACTTCTCGCCGGTCGGCCCACTCATGCGTGGCTCGGGCTATGCCCGCGACGTGCGCTTCGACCATCCCTTCGACGGCTACGCCGATCCGGACGTCCAGAAGATGCACGCCGCCACGGCCGACACCTGCGATGCCTTCGGCCGTACCGCCGTTCGCATCCAGGAGGTTTACGATTCGATCGACATGATCGAGACCATGCTCGAGAACTGCCCGTCGGGCCCCATCCTCACCACGGATTGGGAGTACACCCCGCACAAGTACGCCATCGGCGCCACCGAGGCACCGCGCGGCGAGGACGTGCACTGGGCTATGCTCGGCAACAACCAGAAGTGCTACCGCTGGCGCGCCAAGGCCGCCACGTACAGCAACTGGCCGGTCCTGCGCTACATGTTCCGCGGCAACACCGTGGGCGACGCGGCGCTGATCGTCGGCTCGCTCGACCCGTGCTACTCCTGCACCGACCGCGTGACGGTGACCGATGTCGCCGCCAAGCGCGACCACGTGCTCGACAAGGAACAGTTCGAGAACGTCTGGCGCGACAAGTCGCCGCTTGCGGGCGAGGGCACCATGGCCGCTCCGCTCGATGAGGAGGCGCTCTAATATGCTGAAGCTTTGGAAGGTTAACGCCAAGGCCGGCGACGCGACGGTCAAGTACCCGTTTGCGCCGTTTCCCACCAACAAGGATATGCGCGGCAAGCCCGAGCACAACGCGGAGCTCTGCATCGCCTGCGGTGCCTGCGGCGTGGCGTGCCCGGCCGATGCCATTCGCATGGACACCGACCTTGCGGCCGATACCATCACCTGGTCGATCGACTACGGTCGCTGCATCTTTTGCGGCCGCTGCGAGGAAGCCTGCCCCATGGAGGCCATCAAGCTCACCGAGGAGTTTGAGCTGGCCGTCATGAGCAAGGACGACCTCACCAGCAAGAGCGTCTACACGCTCGAGCACTGCTCGCGTTGCGGCAAGCCGTTTGCCCCGCACAAGGAGATCGACTACGCCAAGCGCCTGCTGCAAAAGGCCGGCGGCATGGAGGCCGAGCAGGCCGCCCGTACCGTCGGCATGTGCCAGGAGTGCAAGCGCGAGCTCGACGCCCTGCGCGCCGCCTCGGCCGTCAAGACCGGCAACGCGCGCGGCATGGCTGCCAACGAGACGCTTGCGTCCGGTGAGCCCCAGGGCCCCGGCATGGAGTATCTGGGCGGCCACGGCGTGAACCCGGAGTATGTCGACCGCGAGCTCAACCCCGATGCGCCCGAGATCCCCGCTGGACCTGCACCGGTCGAGGGCATCATCATGGATTTTGATACGAAGGAGGAGTAACCATGGCCGAACCCACGCTTTTGCCCGAGCGGCTTCAGTACCGCCCGACCAAGATCGAGCTCGACGAGAGCATCGAGAAGGCCAAGGCGACCCTTCTTAAGAAGATCAAGCGCTCGGTGTACGTCTACCGTGTTGACTGCGGCGGCTGCAACGGCTGCGAGATCGAGATCTTTGGTTCCATCACGCCTGTCTTCGACGTCGAGCGTTTTGGCATCAAGGTCGTGCCCTCGCCCCGTCACGCCGATGTGCTGTTGTACACCGGCGCCGTGACGCGTGCCATGCGCATGCCGGCCCTGCGCGCCTTTGAGGCCGCGCCCGATCCCAAGATCGTGGTGTCCTATGGCGCGTGCGGCTGCACCGGTGGCATCTTCTACGACAACTACTGCGTCTGGGGCGGCACGGATAAGATTCTGCCGGTCGACGTCTACATCCCCGGCTGCCCGCCCAGCCCCGCGCAGACCATCTACGGCTTTGCCATGGCGCTCGGTCTGCTGGACCAAAAGCTCCATGCCGAGACCACGGTGGAGGCCGCCGGCGAGCAGGCCGATATCCTGCACCCCGGTGTGCCGTACAAGCTGCGCGTTGCCATCGAGCGCGAGGCTCGCGCCATGAGCGGCTACCGTTACGGCCGCGATTTGGCCAACGAGTTTATGGATACGCTCGAGGGCGCACCCAAGGGCGATATCCGCGGTGCCATGGCACTGCTCATCGATAAGCAGGACGATCCGCGCCGCGTCGAGGTGTACTCGGCGCTGCAGGATCTGGTTCTGGTCGGAGGTCGCTAGATGGAGCTCACGGACCGCTCTGGTTACTTTGCGGGCCCCGGCATGCTCGGCGGCTCTTTTGGCGATGCCTCGCGCGCAAGCGACGAGGCTGCCGAGGGCGTCGCCGACCCCTGCCTGGGCCACGCGCCCGACCAGGTGGTCTTCTACGAGCTCACGCGTAAGTTTGTGGAGACCGAGGAAGACGTTCCCCAGGAGGCCTGCGACGTGCTGTACTACACGCTCGCCGTGGGCCACCACACCGGCGTGCTCGACTGCTTTGAGCCGCGCCTGTCGGTGCCGGTGAATGTGTTCTATTCGCTCGTCGACGCGCTGCCGGAGGGGGAGGCCAAGACCAAGTTTGAGGCCATCCGCTCCTTTGGTGAGTGCCAGCTCGACAAGGCGGCGGTGCCGTCGCTGCTCGAGGCCTGCGATGCGCTGCTCGACGAGCGCGGTTTTCGCGGGTCGGCCAAGGCTGGCATTTCGGTGTTCGACGACGACTTTGGCCTGCATGCCCAGCAGGTCGCGTTCTTAATGAAGTTCCGCGATCTGGTTGAGCGCGTGCGCGATGTGTCGGGCGTGTATCTGACGGGAAGGTTGCAGTAATGGGTCGCGTTGTGGATGGACGTGTGAACGGCGCCCCGTTTGCGGGTATCGTGCTCACGGCGGGAAGCGTGCTGCGTGCCGACGATGCCGCCGGCCCCGTGCTCTCCAAAAAGATGGAAGACGCACCCATCGCCGGTTGGTACACCATCGACGGAGGCCAAACGCCCGAGGACGACATCATCGAGGTCAAGCGCGAGCGTCCGCCGCGTCTGGTCTTGGTCGATGCCGCCGATATGGCGCTGCCCGTCGGGTCCATCCGCTTGCTCGACAAGCGCGATGTGGCCCGCAAGTCGATGTTCACCACGCATTCGCTTCCTTTGTCGATTCTGATCGAGGAAATCGAGCAATCGTGCGAAGATATCGTCTTCATAGGGATTCAGCCGGGCGACACGGAGTTCTACAACCCCATGTCCCCGGAAGTCTTTGACGCCGTCGACGCCGTGTATGACGCCGTGGCTGCCAACGACTTTTCCCACTTTGTCCGCTTGGGGCAAGAGCAATAGGAGCGCTTGTCCCTGCTGATTAGGAAAGAAGTGATTGACATGGCAGATTCCAAGGTGGAGTACCCCGCTCCCGATTGCCTGGCGCCCGCCGCGATCGAGGCCAAGACCGAGGCCGCCGGCGTGACCAAGGCCAACCTGCCGGTCGCAAAGGCCTTTCTGTTGGCAATGTTCGCCGGCGCGTTCATCGCCTTCGGCGGTCTGTTCTTTACCGTGTTCTTGAGCGATAGCACGCTGGGCTGGGGCGCTCAGCGCGTCGTGGGCGGCCTGTGCTTTTGCTTGGGCCTGGTGCTCGTGCTGGTGTGCGGTGCCGAGTTGTTCACCGGCAACTCGCTCATGGTCTGCGCGCTCAGGGCAAAAAGATCACCCGGGTTCAGAATCTTAAGGCCTGGGTGCTCCGGGGGGTCGGCAAATTTTTCGGT
>CAUHIY010000016.1:0-21505 GCA_959606405.1 uncultured Collinsella sp.
GGACGAGATGCTCTTTGGCCTCGAGAACTTTGGCGTTCCCCACGACCAGATCGAGCAGCGCGTGAGCGAAACGCTCGAGACCGTCGGCATCAGCGACCTGCGCGACCGCGAGATCGCCACCCTCTCGGGCGGACAGAAGCAAAAGGTAGCCATCGCCGCCATCCTCGCCATGCGTCCGCGCGTCTTGGTTCTCGACGAGCCCACCGCGGCACTCGACCCCGCCAGCTCCACGTTGGTCTTCGAGACACTGCGTGAGGCAAACCGCGCACTTGGAATCACCATCGTCGTCGTTGAGCAAAAGGTCGCCCTGCTCTCGGAGTACTGCAACCGCGTGCTCGTGCTCAACCATGGCGAAATCGCGCTGCAGGGCGAGCCCCACGAGGTCTTCGCGCATACCAACGAGCTCCGTGCCATCGGCGTCGACTGCCCTCGCGTCACGCGTATCTTCAATAGCCTCGAGGCCGATGGCCTGGTAAGCGGTACCCCCTGCTTGGATGTCGATGAGGCCGAGCGCCTGATTTCGGGCATCGTCGACCCCACACACGTGGCCATCGAAGCCCAGGCGCCCGCCGGTTCCCCGCATGCACCGTCGTTGCGCCCTCATGCCAAGGACGCCGAACCCGCACTCACCTTCGACCATGTTGAGTTTGCCTATCCCAATGGCGGCGCCGCCGTACACGACCTTAGCCTGACGCTCTATCCTGGCGAGCTCGTGGGCATCGTCGGCCAGAACGGTGCCGGCAAGACCACGCTCACCAAGCTGCTCACGGGCCTGCTCAAGCCCGCCTCGGGCAGCGTGCGCGTCACGGGACTGGACACCGCAGCCGTTCCCACGAGCCGCATCGCTCGCGAGGTCGCGACCCTCTTCCAAAACCCCGACCGCCAGATCTGCAAGGACACCGTGCTCGACGAGGTCGCCTTTGGCCTGGAGCTTACCGGCATCGACCGTGCCGAGGCGCTGCGTCGCGCCCAGCTGGTCATCGACCGCTTTGGCTTGCCGGCCGACGAGGCGCCCTTCTCGCTCTCGCGCGGTCAGCGACAAATGGTGGCGCTTGCCTCCGTCGTAGTGGTTGAGCCCAAGATCGTCGTGCTCGACGAGCCCACGAGCGGCCTTGATTACCGCGAGTGCATGACCGTCATGGAAACGGTGCGCACCATGGCCGAGCGCGGTTGCGCCGTTATCATGGTCTGCCACGATATGGAAGTCGTCTCGGATTTTGCCGAGCGCATTGTGGTAATGGCCGACGGTCGCATCCTCGACCGCGGCCGCACGCACGAGCTATTCTCGAACATCGATCTCATGCGGCGTGCCTACGTGGAGCCTCCCCAGGTTATTGAACTCTCGCGCCGTCTGGCATCTTCCGTCTCGCCCGCTTTTGCGCAGGTGAGCGAGGTCACCGATGTCGTTCGAATTACCAAGGAGATGGTCCACCGTGGTTAACGTCATCGACTACATGCCGGGCGATACGCTGCTGCATCGCCTGAACCCCGTCGTCAAACTGGGCCTCGCCGCTGCCATCATCGTCGGCATCTTCTTGTCTGACACCTACGTGGCGCTGCTGGGCTTTTTGGCACTCACCCTTGCTCTGGGTGCCTATGCCGGTGTCGTCGACCGTCTGTTCTCGCTGCTCAAGTTGCTGATCCCGCTCGCGCTTATCATGCTGGTGCTCCAGCTGGCCTTTATGCGCGATGGCAACGTGGTGTGGGGCTTTATCACCGACACGGGCCTCATCACAGGATCGAAGGCCTGTCTGCGCCTACTGTGTGTGGCGTTACCACTCATCCTCATGCTCATGGTGACCAAGCTCAACGACCTTGCCAACGCCTGCGTCGAGGTGCTGCACGTACCGTATCGCTATGCCTTCACCTTTACCACGGCGCTGCGCTTTGTGCCGGTGTTTGGTCAGGAGATGAACGCCATCATGGAGGCGCAGACCGCACGCGGCGTCGAGTACGACACCAAGAACCCCATCAAGAAGCTTAAGCTCATGCTGCCACTGTGCGTGCCACTGCTCATCTCGAGCGTGGGCAAGACCGATGCCACAGCCTTGGCGGCAGAACAGCGCGGCTTCTATCTGCGTACGCGCGCCAGCTCGTACAAGCGCTATCCCATCAAGGGTCTGGACATCGCCGTGCTCATCGTCAGTATCGCCCTCATCGCCATCGGCTTCCTGTTCTAGTTCACCACCGACAGCAACCGCCCAACGCAAAAGGCCTCGGCTCGCACCAAACGAGCCGAGGCCTTTACTGTTTCACCAGATAAAACCTACCAAAATTAACCTGTCCCTTTTTGGCGGGTCGGAAGCTAGAGGCGGTAGGGGGCGCCGCTGCGGATGATGGATTCGCGCACCAGGACATCCATGGCGTCGAGGGTGATCTCGGGCATCTCTCGGTACTTTTGCAGCACCGAGAGCTCGGTGCAGGCCAGAATGACGCGGTCGCAGCCGCTACGGGCGAACTCCCACATCACGCGGTCGAACTTATCCATATCGGGCTCACGTCCGGCCTTCACATCATCGTAGATAAGCGACATCACATCGTTCTGACGTTTCTCGCTGGGATAGACGACCTCAACACCCGCAGCCTTACATTCGCGGCCGTAGACGCCCGCGCCCACGGTTCCGTCGGTGCCCATGATGCCAATCTTGTGCACCGGCTCGGCCTGCATACTCAGGTTGGGGTCGAACTCGCACTCCCCCATCACCGCACCGGCCAGAGCATAGCGCACCGACTCACGCGGCATGTGGATAATCGGCACCTTCGTAAACGACTGGATCTGGTCGTAGAAGTAGTGTGACGTGTTGCAGGGAATGGCAATGTGCGCACAGCCCAGCAACTCGAGTGCCTGGGCACACTCTTTCATGGTCGCCAGCAGCTTGGCATGCTCGCCGGTCTTAATGGCCAACGTGCGGTCGGGCATGGTCGACTTGGAGAGCACCACCATGTCGATATGTTCCTGATCGCAGGCAGCAGCCGTATGACGCACCACCTGGTCGTAGTAATACGACGTGGCCTCGGCGCCCATGCCGCCGATAACTCCCAGCTTTTCCATCGCCGCCTCCTTGGTGACGCTTGCGCAATTGCGCGTATCATACCCGCGCCCGCCCGATACAAACCGGACGGGCGCCGCACTCATCTACTTGTAATACGTCTTGAACAGCTTAAAGTGGCGCAGCTTGGTGTGCCACATGCGCAGCCAGCGGTTAAAGACAAAGTCGCCCTTCATAAACGAAGGGTCGGCGCCCTTACCTTCCTTGTCCAGGCGATGCACCTTAGCGCGCAGCTCGGGATCCTTGACGTACTTGTCGACGACGCCCATGGGGACGACCATCCACAGGGCCTCGTCCTGAGCCGTCACAAACTCCGGCTCAAACGGGCGGTTGAACACATACTCGTCCACCACATACTTGGCAACGTTAAAGCCGCTGTTGGTGACGTAGTAGTTGCTGCGGCCCTGGCGCGTGTTGAAATCGAAGAACTTAAACGAGCCGTCGCGCTCGTCGTACTTAACGTCAAAATTGGAATAGCCCACAAAGTGAAGGTCCTCGAGCAACTTGCGCACGCCGCCCATGAGCTCGTCGTTGGGCTCGGTAATGATACAGGCATGGTTGCCGACACCGTGGGGCTGATGCTCCTCGAGCAGCACATGGCCCAGGCACATCATGCGTACCTTGCCGTTGCGGTCGGAATAGCTGGTGAGCACGCGCATGTACTCGTCGTTGCCGGGCACGCGATCCTGCAAGATCAGATCGTCGGTGTAGCCGCTGGCATACGAATCGCGAATGACCTGTTCCAGCTCGGCGCGGTCGGCAATCTCATAGGCCTTCTTCTGGCCCTCGAACTCGTGCTGCCACCACATGATGCCGTCAGAAGGCTTCAGAATCATCGGGTAAGGAAAATCGATCTGGTCGAGCACTTCGGCAGGCGCCTCACCCTGGGCATTAAGCATCGCCTTGGTAAAGGTAAACGTGTGCGGATAGGGCACGCCATGCTTCTCGCACAGCTCGTAGAAGATCTCCTTCTTCTGGCACTGCTCGAGCATGCTGTAGGGCGCGTAGGGAGCGACGATGTTATCCGCCAACTCATGGGCATCCTTGGCTTGAGCCACGAGGGCGACATAGTTGTCGCCACAGCCCACAAGGACAATCGTCTTATCGGCATGCGCTTGGGCAATGCCGTTGACGGTTTTGAGCATCACGGGCATGGTGTCGATATCCACGTTGGGCGTGTAGTCGATAATCTGGCTGCGGTACGCGGGACCCGTCTGATACTTGCCAAAGACCAGACTCTTGACCTGGTACTCCTCGTAGAAGGCGCGCGCCACCGAATAGGCGTTGATGTCGCCACCGAGCAGCACGGGAATGAACTCGCGCTCTGTAAACTGCAATGCCATGGAAACTTCCTATCATGAACTGCCCACACAACGGGCGGTCTTTGCGCAACTGATTCATTCTAGCGTGCCAAGCCGCCGTCGCCCAAAGCTCCACCGTATCTATGGCAATCGACGTAATCGTCCAGCACGAAGACGGCGCCCACCGTTGTATGACAATGGGCAATGAACCTACCGTTGTTGTAGGATTCAGCGTATTGACATCCTCGAGCGAAAGGCGCGCACGTGCCCCAAGACCATCCGACCGATAATCCCATCCTCAATGCCGCGAGGCGCGAGCTGGCGGAACGTGCGAAAGCGACCGCTCCCCTGTGCACGGCAAACGACGCCTACAACGGACCCGCCCGCATCGTCTCGATCAACACGTCGGCACACAAGGGCACGCGCAAGTCGCCCGTCGCCGATGGGCACGACACCGTTATAGAGCAATTTGGCCTCGCCTCCGATGCGCACGCCGGGCATTGGCACCGTCAGGTTTCCTTTTTGGCCGCAGAGTCCATCCAGACGGCGCAGGCCCGCGGACTCGATGTGCGCAAGGGTGACTTTGGAGAGAACTTCACAACCCGGGGCATCAACCTGCTCTCGCTCCCCTTGGGCACACAGCTCAAGCTTGGAAGCGACGTGCTCGTCGAAATCAGCCAAATCGGCAAGGTCTGCCACACCCGCTGTGCCATCTACTATCTCGCCGGCGACTGTATCTTTCCCCACGAGGGCATTTTCGGCGTGGTACTAAAGGGCGGAGAGGTCCATATCGGCGACGACATCCAGGTGGTCAAGCTCGGCGACGGCACTTGCTCGTTCACCCCTGCCGAGGCCCTCGAAGAGATTGAGCAGGCTCGTCAGAAAGGCACGCTGTAGTTGTAAAACCCCACGTTGAGATAGCTTTTACAGCCCAGAACTCCTCTCAAACAGGGCGCCGTAACGTTAAAGTTGAACTCTATGGTTTCTCAACAATTCATCATAACTGCAGGTCAAAGCCAAAGTCTCAAGTTCAACTTGACCCTTTGGAACCTTTAAGGTTCAAGTTGAGGTCGAAAGCAGTAGTAGAATACCGTTCGAACCATAACCTACGATTGATTGCAGAGGGACTGGATGCAGCATTCGAATCATCGCACCGCAGCGCTCATTGCGTCGAAGCCGGCTCGTATCATCACGAGCGCCGCGCTCGCCGTTGCGCTGACGGCCACGCCGATGCTCTCCCCCGTTGCGGCGTATGCCGCCTCGCAGGCAACGCAGGACCAGCTTTCCGCAGCCCAGCAGAAGATCGAAGCCGCCACGAGCGCCTACAACGACGCCCGCACCAAACTCGATGACCTGCAAAAGCAGATTGACTCCAATGAGGCGAGCATCGAGGAAATCGAGGCTAAGCTTCCCGAGCAGCAGGCCAAGGCAAGCTCTGCCATGCGCGATCTGTACAAGTATCAGAAGGGCACCAATCCCATCGTGAGCTTCCTGGTCAATGCGCAGAGCCTGGGTGAGTTCATCACGACCTGCAAATACACCAACCAGATCACGAGCTCGAGCGTAGACGAGATCGAAGAGCTCAATACCATGCAAACCGAACTCGAGCAGAACAAGGCCGAGCTCCAGCAGGCCAAGTCTCAGCTTGAGGCGGAGCAGAAAAACGCCGAGGATGCGCTGGCGCAGGCCCAGCAGCTTCGCAGCGAGGCACAGGCAAAAGCCGAGCAGGAAAATGCCGCCGAGCTTGCCAAGCTTGAGGCCGATAAGGCCGCTGCCGCCGAGAAGCTCTCGGGCGAGGGCGTAAGCGGCAGCAATTCCAGCAGCCAGGCCACCAACACCAACACCACCATCGACACCACGGTGAACAACTCCAATACCGGTAGCTCCGATTACGATTCGTTCATTAATGAGTGGACGAGCCGTATCGACAATTATCTCGCCGGCTCCCCCATGGCAGGCCAGGGCTATAACTTTGCCGTCGCCGCTTGGAATACCGGTGTCGACCCCCGTTGGTCCCCCGCCATCGCCTGCATCGAGAGCACCAAGGGTGCTTATTGCGCCAATTCTTACAACGCCTGGGGCTGGAGTGCACGTGGCGGCGGTTGGCGCAGCTTTGGCAGCTGGAGCGAGGGCATCTCCGCTCACGTTGCCTATCTGGGCGCCAACTACGGCTCCACCCTTACCCCGGCAGCTGCCAAAAAGTACTGCCCGCCCACGTGGCAGGACTGGTACAACAAAGTCGCCGCTCAGATGAACCGCATCTAAGTGCAACTGCAAAGGGCCCCAATGGGGCCCTTTTCCTTTAGGTAGCGGAGGTATCGACAACGCCGGTCGCATTGGCAACCGCGACTATGACGATCATGCATAGGAGCAGCACACCCAATGCCTTGAGCCAGAGTTTCGCGAGTTTCTTGCCGCGATAGCTGTCGAGCAGTGCGAATCGCCGACGAAGACGGCGCTTATCGAGCAGCGCAAAATGCATAAGCACCATAAGGCCATCGACAAAGAAAAAATACTCGATTATGAGAAGCCACGTCGGGTAGCTTTGGTTTGCTCCCGTGGGGTGAAAGACGGCAAAGTGACTTCCGGCAAAGAACACAAGCAGCGAGAAGCAGACGAGCGTATTCCAAATACGCCCCAGAGACTCCGGAACGCGAGAGAGCAGACCGCATGCAGCGGAGGCGGCAGGCCTAGGAAGCCCTGTGGGGTTCTGGAGCCCTTGGGGCGTCAACACCGTCTCCGAGGCCGGAGTACGGACAGGCGCAAGCGCAGGAGGCCGCACGGGGCGACTTAGATCGTATGCCGCGCGCGTCGCCCGTCCCAACGCTTCCGCGCTCGCAAAACGCTTGGCCGGGTCGAGCGCCATCGACATGCAGATGACATCGGCAAGTGGGGTGGGAATGCCACGCGCCTCGCATTGCTCGCGCATGTCGAGCCCTGGTTTAGGGTCGACTCCCGTCAAGCAGAAGAACAACAGGGCGCCAAGTGCGTAGACGTCGCTGCGCACACTCGTCTGCCCAAACCCATACTGCTCGGGCGGCGCATAGGGTCGCGTGCCAAACTTGACGGTGTCGGCATCGGCGCCATCGCGCCATACGCGCGCGATCCCCAAGTCGATAATCACCAGCGATGAAAACGTCAGGCCGTCATCAGGCGTATAGTTGGCACCTGTCACGATGATATTCGACGGCTTGAGGTCGCGATGGATCACCGGCGCCGACGTCTCCCCCGCTATTGCAAAACCGGCATGGAGCTCGCCCACGGCATCGCATAGGGCAGGATACAATTCACGCGCATAATCGGGGGTGGCTCCCAGACGGTACACCAGCGCCCCGAGCGTCTCCCCCTTCGATGTATTCCATAACCACGTTGAGCTCGTCGCCCACACGACGACAATCGACGATTCTGGGCAGGTGCTCAAAACGCCTGCCTGCCCGCTGAGCGGCAAACAGACGCTCGTATGCCCCGCCGATTTGAGCCGAAGCATCGATGCGTTTGCGGACAAAGGGGCCGAGCGAACTACCGCCGGTTCCTTCAAAGTACACAAGCTCGGTTGTTTCAACGGACGAGCGCTTAAGTACACGCTCCACGCGATAGCTGTCGTCGCGATCGAGCGACGCCAGGTGCTCGGCAAGCGCTGCGGTCAGCTCGTCATTGGAATATGTTGGGGTCTGAGTATCCATAGCCTCCATCATAGCGCAGGGCGCAGACACCCCATGGCATCCGCACCCCGTTCGTTTGCATCGCTGTTCGACAGCTCCGCCGGCTCAGATATCAGCCGCTAACTCACCGTCTCCTCGCCAAAGCGATACAGTTCCTCGTTGACCTTTTGGAGGCTGCACCCGCGATCGATGCAAAAGATGATAATCGCATCGCGGCGGTCCTTGCAGTTAAGGACGCTTACCCCGGCAGCCGTCAGCGCACGGTTGGTCTCTTTGAGCGTCAGCGCCATCGCAAAGGCAATCTGCAGCACCTTATTGCGACTCGGATGACGCGCGCCGGTAAAGATCTGATAGCCAAAGGTCTCATTGAGATCGGCCATACGAACCACGCGCGAGCGCTCCAAGCCCTTTTCCTGCAGCAGCTGCTTCAGGTAGTCCGAAAGCGACGGGGCCGCAAAGTCGTGCTCCCTGTTATAGCCATCGATGTTCGGCGCATCGAGAAGCTCCTTGAGCAACTCCTCGGTCAGCTTTTTATCGGGCATACGACTTCACCTCCCCCAGTGCATGCAACATGCTAGAAACCGCTTACGTCCGAACGCTCCCAGCTAGCAACCTGGTCGGGAGACACCGTACCCAGCGCCTCGAACTTCCAGGAGCCGCCCGCCTTCAGATGATTGGTGTTTGCAAGAGCCGTTCCAACCTGGTTGCCATCAGCATCATACAGAACATACTCAATCTGAATGTAGCTCTTTTCCTTGTCCGTGTTATTGGTCAGCGTGCCCGTGATCTTATAGGTAAACTGATTGGAAGTGTCTTCAGCCTCGTCAGCAATGGTATACGGTTCTTGCGGTTCTTTTTGCTCCTCAGCCTGCTGTGTCGCCTCGGCAGGTTTTGCCGAATCGCTCGCAGACGAATCGGTTGAGTTGCCGCCCATAGAGCCCACGGCACCGACAATAACCAGCACCACGATGATGCCTAGGACAATCTTGCCGATCGGCTTCTTTCCCTCTTTTGCCATTATTCATCCTTCCTACGATCCGGCTACCGTGCCGGCGCACAGCACATCGTAGGAAGGATTGAACTTGAATTCATTAGCTGAGAGCTAAGGTTGCGGTAAACGGCCAATGCAGTTATCCAAACGCCGAGCAAACGCACTTTGCGCGACCGTCTGCCAGCAGTGATCAACCCACCGTGACGGATTCCCCGGTAAAAGCACTGATCATCAACAGGACAAAGAAAACAAGGTAGCTGACACTCAGCAGGTACGCAATGATCAGAAAGACGGCCCAGCCGACATTGGTTTTACCGTCGGCACGGCGTTGCTCGCGATTGCGGCAGAGCCAAATCGTCACGCCGATGGCAGTGATAAACAGCACGAGCGCCGCCGCGGCAAGCCCAGCAAGCGCAAACATCACGCCAATGCTCACAGCGATGACCGGAAGCAGCAGCAAACCGCACCCGCATCCACCCGGACTATATACGGCTGATTGCCGACGTCGCCTCATCGTCACTCCATCACAAGCAATCGTTTGTAGACATCGAGACCTTTGAGTAGGATTTCCTCGTCGAAGAGCATGCTATCGGTATGCAGAGCGCTTGTGGCATAGGCGGGGCAGCCATCCGAATCACTCGGGTTGTCTTGGTCCTCTGGCATACCCGTGCCCAGCAGGAAAAACACGCCCGGCAGATGGCGCTGATAGAACGCAAAATCCTCGGCGATTAGCAGCGGCTCGTCCACGAGCTGCAATTCGGGCAGAGCGGGCGCGATTCGGGCAAACAACTCAGGGTCGTTATCGACCGGTGGATAGCCCTCGGCAAAGTCAAGATCATACGTGCAGCCCGTTGCGGTGCACGCCTCGTCGAGCACACGGCGTACGCCCTCGCGCGCACGGTCGAACATAGCGTCTGTAAACACGCGCAAGCTACCAGCAACATGGGCCTCCCCCGCCACCGCATTGCAGACGGTGCCTGCCTGCAGCAGGCCGAACTTGCCAATGCAGGGCTCATCGGCACCCAGCTCATCCATCAGTTCGCGCTCGGCAACCAAGAACCTGGCAGCCGCTAGCGCCGCATCGTGCGACTCCTCGACCGGAACGCCATAGGTCTTAGCGATATGGATGCTCGTCCCGTGAATATGGATATGCGTCTCGCTCGAACGCGCCAGCAGCGGACCGGAACAACTCGCCAACGTGCCGGCAGGCAGATCGGGCCACACATGGAAGCCAAAAATGCGGTCGGCCCCATAGCGCTCGAACACACCACTCTCGCATACCGTCTTGGCACCACCGGTCGTTTCCTCGGCCGGCTGGAACACAAAGAGAACGTTGCGCCTAATGGCGCCCGGCTGTTCGCGAATCGTACGGTCAACATACGTCGCGGCGGCAAGCGCCATGGCCATGTGTCCGTCATGTCCGCAAGCGTGCATCTTGCCGGGATGGGTTGAGGCAAAGGCCGCTCCCGTCGCCTCCACGATGGGCAGCGCATCCATATCGGCGCGAATCGCCGTGGCATGCGCGGCATCAACACCGGCGTCGAAGAAAGCACAGACGCAGCTGGGGCACGGATGGGTCACCTCGCAAGCGAGCGGTGCCAGCACGCCCTCGATATAGGCAATGGTTTGCGGAAGATCGAAATCGAGCTCCGGAATGCGATGGAGATCGCGGCGATAGCGACGGAGTTCTTGGAGCTCGGTCATAGAGGATCCCTTCGTGAGGCACATCTGTTGCAACTTATTGTGATACAGGATTGTGGCGCACATGTTTCCAGCATATCCCTGCATTTTTTAAACGTTATATACGAATACTCTTGTTTGGTAAAGTGCAACGTGATAGGGTCTTTACCACTTGATAGAGGCGCGGGCACGAAGAGCCGCGGGCGAGCCGGCAGGCTTTGACCCCGTGGGGAGGCGAAACCCGCCGAACTGGGTTTTTCGGGCACGAACAACCTGGTGGGCCTGTGGGAAACACCCACAGGACTGTCTGCAGCAATGCGGGAGCGCTATCCGGACATTGGGTCCACGCTATGCGGATTCGATGCGCAGATGGCGCCGTCTGGATAGCGAGGTTTACGGGACATGGCATTGACCCCCAACGAGGCATATGCAGCCAAGCAGCCGTTTGTGGACAAGGAGACACTCGAGCATATCGTCGAGCAGTTCCCCACGCCGTTTCATCTATACGACGAGGCGGGCATCCGCCGCAACATGCAAGAAGTGCGCGACGCCTTTGCATGGAACCCGGGCTTTAAGGAATACTTTGCCGTCAAGGCCAACCCCAACCCGGCGCTCATCTCCATTCTCAACGAATACGGCTGCGGCTGCGATTGCTCGAGCTATACCGAGCTCATGATCGCCCGCTCGCTGGGTATCACAGGACACGACATCATGTTCTCGTCCAACGACACGCCGGCTGCCGACTTTGAGCTCGCCGACAAGCTGGGCGCCATCGTCAACTTTGACGACATCAGCCACATCGAGTTCTTTGAGCGCGTTGCGGGGCCCATCCCCAAAACGGTCAGCTGCCGCTTTAATCCAGGCGGTCTGTTCCAGCTCTCCAACGGCATCATGGACAACCCGGGCGACTCCAAATATGGCATGACCACCGAGCAACTCTTCGAGGCCTTCCGCATGCTCAAGGCCAAGGGCGCCGAGGACTTTGGCATCCACGCATTCCTTGCCAGCAACACCGTCACCAACGACTACTACCCCAAGCTCGCGCGCATCCTCTTTGAGCTTGCCGTACGCCTGGAGCGCGAGACCGGCGCACACGTCGCCTTCATCAATCTGTCCGGCGGCGTCGGCATCCCCTACCTGCCCGAGCAGCAGGCCAACGACATTCGCGCCATCGGCGAGGGAGTACACGCGGCATACGACGAGATCCTGGTTCCCGCCGGCATGGGCGATGTGGCCATCTGCACCGAGATGGGCCGCTTTATGATGGGCCCCTACGGCTGCCTGGTCACCAAGGCCATCCACGAGAAGCAGATCTACAAGGACTATATCGGTGTCGATGCAAGCGCCGTCGATTTGATTCGCCCTGCCATGTATGGCGCCTACCACCACATTACGGTGATGGGTCAGCCGGGTGGCGCCGACAAGACTGCGGCACCCGTCACGGACACGTACGACATCACGGGCAACCTATGCGAGAACAACGACAAGTTCGCTATCGATCGCAAGCTGCCGCATATCGACATGGGTGACCTGCTTGTAATCCACGATACCGGTGCGCATGGCTACTCCATGGGCTACAACTACAACGGACGGCTGCGCTCGGCCGAGGTCCTGCTGCGCCCCGATGGCGCGGCCGACCTCATCCGCCGCGCCGAGCGCCCGGGCGATTACTTTGCCACGCTCGACGTGCTGCCGTGCGGCCGCGAGCTGCTGGCCAAGTCGCGCGCCGAAAGTGCCCGCCGTCGCGCCCAAGACGAGCGTCTGGCAGTCGCAGCTCAATGGAACAAACGCATCCAGATCGCGGAGGCGAAGGAGAAGAACATGGATATCCGCAGCCTCGAGGGCTCAATCGTCGCCCTTG
Organism: uncultured Collinsella sp.; assembly: GCA_959606405.1. GTDB lineage: Bacteria > Actinomycetota > Coriobacteriia > Coriobacteriales > Coriobacteriaceae > Collinsella. The sequence goes on from CAUHIY010000016.1 coordinate 12,546, forward strand.
TCACGCCGTTTAAAAAGGACGGCAGCGTCGACTTTGACGCGCTCGAGCGCCTTATCGATTTCCACTTGCAAAATGGCACCGACGCCATCCTCACCCTGGGCACCACCGGTGAGAGTGCCACGATGACCGACGACGAGGACAACTCCGTCGTCGCCGCCGTGGTCAAGCATGTTGCAGGACGCGTCCCCGTCATCGCCGGCTCGGGCTCCAACTCCACGCAGACCATGCTCACCAAGTCGCTCACCTATCAGGGCCTGGGCGCCGACGGTCTGCTGCTCATCACCCCCTACTACAACAAGTCCAACGAAGAGGGTATCTATCAGCACTTTAAAACCGTCGCCGATGCCGTGGACATCCCCTGCATCCTGTACAACATCCCCGGCCGCTGCGGCTGCGGTATCAGCGAGCGCAACGTAGAGCGCCTGGCCGCGCACCCCAACATCATGGGTATTAAGGAGGCCTCGGGCAACGTCGCCTACGCGGCCAAGATCGCCCACCTGCTGTCAGACGACTTCCGCATGTACTCGGGCGAGGACGCGCTTACCGTGCCGCTCATGAGCCTGGGCGCCTCGGGCACCATCAGCGTGTGGGCAGACGTGCAGCCGCAGCTCGTACACGACATGTGCCGCGCTTATCTGGACGGCGACGTAGCGCGCGCCCGCGATATCCAGATTGCCGGCCAGCCGCTCATCAACGCCCTCTTTAGCGAGGTCAACCCCATCCCCGTTAAGGAAGCGCTCGCCCAGATGGGCATGATCGAGGCAAACTACCGTATGCCGCTGTGCCCCATGGCAGACGACACGCGATCCGCACTTACCGATGCTCTGAAGGGAGCTGGTCTGCTTGATTAAGACCGTCATTATGGGAACGGGCCGCATGGGCTCGCTCATCCGCACCACCGCCGAAAGCATTGTCGATGCCGCCGGGCAGCCCGTTTTTGATATCGTGGCCCAGATTGGCTTCGATTTGAGCGAGCTCGAGAACGCACCGGCTGCCGATGTGATTATCGACTTCTCGAACGTCGTGACCTTCGATGCCGTCGTCGCCTATGTCGAGCGCACGGGCGCCGCACTCGTTTCCGGCACCACGGGCTACACACCCGAGCAGATGGACTGCCTGCGCGAGCTGGGTCAGAACGCCCGCGTCATGCACTCCGGCAATTACTCCATCGGCATCGCAGCCCTGCGTCATCTAGTGGCCCAGGCCACGCGTGAGCTGCCCGGCTTTGACTGCGAGATTGTCGAGACGCACCACAACCAAAAGGTCGACGCTCCCAGCGGCACCGCCAAGTTGTTGCTCGACGCCGTCGTCGAAGCCGAGCCCGAGGCAGGCTACCACCCCGTCTATGGCCGCGAGGGCATGTGCGGAGCACGCGATCCCAAGGAGATCGGCATGCACTCGCTGCGCGGTGGCACTGTCGCCGGCGTCCACGAAGTGAGTTTCTTTGGCCAGGACGAGGAGGTCACGCTCACCCACCGCGCCACGAGCCGTCAGATCTTTGTCAACGGCGCTCTGGCCGCCGCTCAAAAGCTCGTCACCCGCGAACCCGGCTTCTATACGTTCGACCAGGTCATGTTTGCCTAACCAGGAATCAACCGAATCCACCCAAAGGAGAGATAGCAAATGAGCAACGCAGCCGAGATGGATGCACAGGAGATTATCAACTACATCGCCACCGCGCCCAAAAAGACGCCCGTCAAGCTGTACGTGCGCGAGAAGCCGGGCATGAAGGTTGCCTGGGGCGACGCACATGTCTACGGCGGTCGTCGTGGCAAGACCGTCTTTGGCGACTGGGATGAGCTTAAGGCCATCCTGGACGCCAACGCCGACTCCATCGATTACTACGACGTTGAAAACGATTGCCGCAACTCCGCCGTGCCCATGCTCGACCTTAAGGGCATCAACGCCCGCATCGAGCCGGGCGCGATCATCCGCGACCGCGTCGAGATCGGCGACCGTGCCGTCATCATGATGGGCGCCATCATCAACATCGGCTCCGTCATTGGCGAAGGCTCCATGATCGACATGGGCGCCGTGCTGGGCGGCCGCGCCACCGTGGGCAAGAACTGCCACATCGGCGCCGGTACCGTGCTGGCAGGCGTTGTGGAGCCCGCCAGTGCCACGCCCGTCATCATCGAGGACGATGTCATGATCGGCGCCAATGCTGTGGTCCTGGAGGGCGTGCGCGTGGGCAAGGGCGCTGTCGTTGCCGCCGGCGCCGTGTGCGTCGAGGACGTCCCGGCCGGTGCCGTCGTGGCCGGTGTCCCCGCCCGCGTCATCAAGATGCGCGACGAGAAGACCGACAGCAAGACCGGCTTGGAAGAGGGCTTACGTCAACTTTAATAGTTACGCGGTTTTGACAAACCGCGTTTTCGCTGACTTATGCTCAACCTGCGGGGCAATTCATCCCCAAACAAGAAGGCCGAAGCCCCAAGGAGCTTCGGCCTTTGCTTTCTCGCTGTAGGCGCAACGCAACTTATCGATTCTCGATGCTACCGATATTTTTGAGCTCGATGGAGATGAGGCCGTTAGGCTCATTGACGAACTCGATGTACTCGGAGTTGGAACCCATCTCGGCCGGGAAGCTGATCTCGATGCCCGTGTCGGTACGAATCTTGTGATTGCGCACCGCCGCGCGTTCGACCTGCTTGCGCTCCACGGGCACACGCTCAGGCACCTTCTCCTCGGTCAATGCCGCGCGCACGCTCTCCTTGATAACCGGTTCGTCCTCAAAGACCTCATCGACGATATCCCAAGGCGGCAGCTCCTCGTCATCCTCAACCTTCTCGGCAACGGCGGCTTTGACCTTAGCGAGCGCTACAGCCGTGTTGGCGCCGTGCTCTTCAGCGACCTCCTCGACCACGCGCGTCACCGTGTCGATGACCTCCTTACCCGAAACGCCCGTGTCACATTGCAGCAGGCCATCGGGAATGAGCATGCGGTCCTCGCCGGCGATCTTGCGTTTCTTGTCCACATAGCCGATCTCCATGGTGCTCGCGCGCACGATGGCATAGCTCGGCACCTTTTGCGAGGGGTTCGGCAGAATGGCGTAGTGGCGCGCGATGTCGTTGCGCACCTCCCCCTCCTCGCGGCCCACTTCGTGCATAAAAGCCTGCTTGGAGCCCAGCAGCATCACGGCAAACCAGCGGGCATCCTCATCGTCGTCAAAATCAGCCACGAGCACGTCGGTGGACTCGGCTTTCTCAGCCTTGGTGAGCTCGGAGGAGATAAACTCCGCAATCTGCTGCGACAGGTCCACGAACTCGCGCTCGCCAAAGAAATAGCCCTTGAGCTCGCCGCCGAATGCTGAGTTCTCGGCAAACGTGGCACGCTTGTTGTCGGCCGAAGTACGAGCGCGCCGCAGGTGCGTGGTCACGAAGTTGCGCACGGTACGGCTCTCGATATCGAGCTCGCGCTGGCTCATAACGTTGACGGCAGAGTCAAAGTCCAGGATATGCAGAATCGCGTGATTGATTTTCATATACGGCATTCCGTTCTAGATCGAATTGAGCACGAACCAGTATAGCGGTCGAGCCCGCCCCAGGCGCATCGAAGATTGGTGCATCGGGGACAGGCCGCTTTGCACTAATGGCTAGTGCAGGAGCTCGGACTGCCAAGCCTCGAGCTGTTCTGCCAAACTCTTGCCGGCAGCGGGCATGTCGATCTGGGGACGTTTGGGCAGAAGCGCACACTTAAGAATCGCAACGATAGTCTGCGAGACAAAGCGTCGCGTATCCTTGTCAAAGCCTTGCGCAGCCTGGAGCATCACGGGCAGGCTCTCGCGCAGATTCCCAGCGATATCCGCAAACCGCTCAGCACCCGTAGCCTCAAGCACGGAGAACAACGCATCTACAAAACGCTCGCGCTCGTTAGGCGACACCGCAAGCAGCATCTCGCGAATGGAGCCATCAACGTATCGAGCACCGGCGGACAGGCGCTCACAGTACACGAAGTCGCGACCATCAACCACCCAGCTAAAGGGATTATGCTGAAGCAGGCTGAACTCGGTGCTCTCAACGATGGCATAGTCCTCCTGTGTCTCGAACATCATGCCAAAGATCGACGACCGAGGTAGCGTCTTGTCGATTCGACCGGATAGATCGGCGAAGGCGTTGCCGCTCAGAAACTCCTCGACGAAGCCCGGACCATCATGGGAATACGCCCGTTCGATTCGCTCACGGGCGACATCGGGGCACATCGCCGCACCGTACACCGCAAGGTTTCCACCCTTGGAATGACCTCCGCACAAAAGCGGCCCGTCAATCGCATCCGCCGCCTCGTCTACATAACGCGCCGCGGATTCCTGGGCCGGCACAGGACACCGGAACGCCATGTTAAAGTCCTCTTTCCAGCCCACAATCGTGCTGTCGGTCCCCCGGAAGGCAAGATAGCTAAACCCCGCCGGAAATCGGAACGTCATGGCCGCAAACTGCTCCGTTGTCTCGGCATCACTCACGCTACGATAGCCGCAAACACGAACGCCACGGTAGCGAGGGCTTGCTGCCACAGCCTCCAACAGGGCACGACTCCCCTCCGGATCCCACAGGTCGCCAATCATGTCTTGGTAGCACTCGGCGCGCAGCAGCTCGCGTACGTCTAGGCCCTGCCAGTTCGTCAGCTCCGCCATATCACCCGGCAAACGCAAATAGGACAACCACGCAAAGACCAGGCTATCCACCGCGCAGAACGGCCGTTCCTCAAACGGATCAAACGCTGTCTGGGCATAGGTCAAAAAATTAGGCGAATCCGACATGGCCCTCCCATCAACTATGGTGCATTGGGGGTGCATTGGGGTCAGGTTACTTTGCACCAAAAGGCGCCCGGGCCGTGTGGACCCGGACGCCTTCATTGTAGCTTTTCGCTCTAGCGAGCTTGATTTAGCAGGAGAAATCGACGCTGTCGATGATGTCCTTGAGGGCCTTGGCGGAGACGGTGAGCTCATGCTGCTCGTCATCGTTCAGCGGCACGGGGACGCGGCAGACAACGCCGTCGCGGCCAACGACGGTCGGCATGGAGATGGCAAGATCGGACAGGCCATACTCGCCCACCATGAGCGAGGAGACAGGCAGAACGGTCTGCTCATCGCGCATAACGGCGGTGCAGATGCGCTTGACGGCCATGGCGACGCCATAGTAGGTGGCGTGCTTCTTCTCGATGATGGTGTAGGCGGAGTTCTTGACGTCCTCAGCGATGCGCTTCTCGGCAGCCTCATGCTCCAGGTGGCCGTGAAGCTCACAGAAGGTGTTCAGCGGAACGCCGGCAACCTGAGCGCTGGACCAAGCGACAAACTCGGAGTCACCGTGCTCGCCCATGACATAGGCCTGGACATCGCGCGGGTCAACCTCGACGTGGGCACCAAGCATCTGCTGCAGGCGGCCGGTGTCGAGCACGGTGCCGGAGCCGATGACATGGCCCTCGGGCAGGCCGGACATCTTGATGGCAGCATAGGTCAGAACATCAACCGGGTTGGAGACGATTAGCAGAATGCCGTCGAAGCCGGACTTCTTAATCTCGGGGATAATGGACTTAAAGATGTTGACGTTCTTGTTGACCAGGTCCAGGCGGGTCTCACCGGGCTTCTGGGCAGCGCCAGCAGTGACGACGATCATGGCGGCGTCGGCGACATCGGAATAATCGCCGGCGTAGATCTTCATCGGCTCGGCAAACGTCATGCCGTGCGCGATATCCAGGGCCTCACCCTCGGCACGGTTCTTGTCCACGTCGATGAGGACCATCTCGGAGAACAGACCACTCTGCATCAGTGCGAACGCCGAAGACGAACCGACGAAACCGCAGCCGACAATAGCGACCTTCTTCTCGTTAACCATTAGAAACTCCCATCTCTCTCCACAAACAAGCCGCCCGGGAACGACCCGAGCGGCTTGCCGTAATCCCAATACATCCAATCGGGACTTTGATTATGCTCCTATTCGCAGCCAAAAATTGACCGTTTACCGAAATTGTTTGCAGAATTCGTAAAATAACTGCACGAAATCGGTTTCGAGCTATTGACGAGTCGAAATAGGTCTCTAATACAGGCCCGCCTCGCGAATGGCCTCGACAGCCAAAGCGATCTGGTCGGGCGGTAAGACCAGTGCCATACGCACGTGCCCCTCGCCCGAAGGGCCAAAGCTCGCGCCCGGCGTCACCACAACGCCGGCCTTCTCCATAAGCTCCTCGCAAAACGCCATAGAATCGGTGCGACCACCGGGAAGCTTGGCCCACACAAACATAGAGCCATGCGCATTGGGACGCTCCCAGCCCAGGCCCTCAAGACCGTCGCACAGGGCATCGCGGCGCTCCTGGTACTTCAGACGTTGCGCCTCGACCTCATCGCGCGGACCGTTCAGGCAGGCGATGGCGGCCTTCTGAATCGGGAAGAACATACCAAAGTCGATCTGGCCGCGCAGCTTGGCAAAGGCCGAGACCACATCCTCGCGACCGACCAAAAAGCCGATGCGGGCACCGGTGACGTTAAACGACTTAGAGAGCGAGAAGAACTCCACGCCCACCTCAAGCGCACCGGGATACTGCAAGAAGCTGCCGCCGGGCTCGCCGTCAAACACGATGTCGGAGTACGCGTTGTCATGAACGATCAACAGATCATGCTCGCGGGCAAAGGCGATAATCTCCTCGTAGACCTCGGGCGTGCCCACCGAGCCGACCGGGTTCGCGGGCAGCGACACGATCATATACTTGGCACGATCGGCCACCTCGGGATCGATACCCGCCACATAGGGCAGGTAATTATGCTCGGCAACCAGCGGATAGTATTCGAGCTTGGCATCGGCGATCTTGGCACCCGCCTCAAAGACCGGGTAGCACGGATCGGGAACCAGAATGGTGTCACCCGGATCGAGCAGGGCCAGGCCCAAATGGCCCACGCCCTCCTGCGTGCCGTTGCACGACTGCACCATAGACGGCGTAATGCCCGAAACGCCAAAGCGACGCTCATAGTAATCGCACACGGCTTGCTTGAGTTCGGGCAGGTCGCGCAGGGCATACTTCCACATCTCGGGATCTTGGGCTGCCTGCGTGAGCGCCTCGACCACGTGGTCGTACGGCTTAAAGTCGGGCGTGCCCACGCTCATGTTGTAAATGGTCTTGCCCTGAGCCTTCAGCGCGAGAAGCTTGTTGTTGAGCGAGGCGAAGACCTCCGCGCCAAAGCGGTCGAGACGCTGCGATGCCTGCATGGTGCCACCTTTCGATATAAAAAACGCGGCGCTCCGACAAGAGCGCCGCGCGATACGGGCCATCAGATTGCAAAAGTGTAACGCTTGCAACCCCCGTATTGGTTCAATTTAGCCAACCTTAGTCAACTGGATTGAGCGCGTCGATCTGCGCAAGCCACAGACGCGAGCTAGCGTCACTCGGCATACGCCAATCGCCGCGCGGGCTGAGCGTCACCGAGCCCACCTTGGGACCATCGGGCAGGCAGCTGCGCTTGAACTGCTGGGCAAAGAAGCGACGGTAGAACGTACGTAGCCACGTGTGGACGGTCTCAGCGTCGTAGACGCCCTCGAAGCTCTTGAGCGCCATGCGGTAGATCTTGCCCGGCTCAAAGCCAAAACGCAGCAGATAGTAGAGGAAGTAGTCGTGCAGCTCGTACGGGCCCACCAAATCCTCGGTCTTCTGTGCAATCTCGCCGTCGCCCGTGGGCGGCAGAAGCTCGGGGGACACCGGCGTATCGAGGATATCGAGCAAGACCTCGGCAATGCGCCCGCCAAAGACATCGGCGGCATAGCGCACCAGATGGCGCACAAGCGTCTTGGGCACGCTCGCGTTGACGGCGTACATGCTCATGTGGTCGCCGTTATAGGTAGCCCAGCCGAGCGCCAGCTCCGACAGGTCGCCCGTGCCAATGACAAAACCGCCAGCCTGGTTGGCCAAATCCATCAGAATCTGCGTACGCTCGCGCGCCTGGCTGTTCTCGTAGGTCACGTCCTGCACGGTCGGATCATGCTCGATATCCTTAAAGTGCTGCTCCACGGCAGCATGGATCGAGACCTCGCGAAAGCTCACGCCTAGGTCGCGAGCGAGCGACTCGGCATTGGACTTGGTGCGGTGCGTCGTGCCAAAGCCGGGCATGGACACGGCCGTGATACCGGTGCGCGGCAGGCCCAAGGCGTCGAACGCACGCACGGTCACGAGGAGCGCCAGCGTGGAATCGAGGCCGCCCGAAAGGCCGATGACGGCCGCCTTGGTGCCCGTATGGGCAAGGCGGGTCTTGAGGCCGGCGGTCTGCAGGTCGAGGATAGTCTCGCAACGCTCAGCCAGATCACCGTGGTCGGCCGGCACAAAGGGAGCGCGGGGGAAGACTCGGTCGATGTCGAGCGCATCGCGCAGGACAGGTTCTTCGGCCAGTACGCCCTCAAACGAAAACTCAACGGTCGCGGATTCCGGCGCATCGTCGGTGCGCGTCCACGTCGTCGAGCGACGGCGCTCGGCAACCAGGCGGTCAAGGTCAACGTCGGCGATGGCCATATCGCAGGTAAGCAGTTTGGTCGCGGCGAGCTTGGAGCCGTTTTCGTAGACGAGGTTCTCACCCGCAAAGACCATGTCGGTCGTGGACTCGCCCTCGCTCGCGTCCGCGTAGGCATAGGCGCAGTACAGGCGCGCACTCTGATTGGAGATAAGGCTGCGGCGGTAATCTGCCTTACCGATAATCTCGTCCGAGGCCGACGGGTTGAGAATCACCGTCGCACCGGCAAGCGCCATCTCGGTCGAAGGGGGTGCCGGCACCCACAGGTCCTCGCAGACTTCAACGCCCAGCACCATATCCTCGGCACCCTCATCACAGCAGCGGTAGACAAGCCCCGAACCCAGCGGAACCGGACCCTGACCGGCAAATTCAACCCACACGGGATCCGCAGGCGACGGAGCAAACCAGCGACGCTCATAGAACTCGCCATAGTTGGGCAGATACTTCTTGGCCGTGAGGCCCAAAAGCTCACCCGCAC
>CAUHIY010000017.1:0-21328 GCA_959606405.1 uncultured Collinsella sp.
GCCGACGTCGACGAGTCGGTCGTCAATGCCCAACTGGCCCCGCTCGAGGAAATGGTCCACGGCTTCGACTTCACCCGCATGCTCCGCCGCTATCGCACGGCCGTATCCGAGGGCGACGAAGAAGCCATGAGCCGCGTGACCAAATGGATCCGCGGCGAATACCGTACCAAGAGCGAGGCTCGCGCCGAGCTGGGCTCCTCGACCATCATCAGCGATGACGACTGGTACGACTACGTTAAGCTCATCGCGCGTTTTTTGGTCTGCAGCGGCTACAAGGGTATGTTGGTGCTCATCGACGAGCTCGTGAATCTGTATAAGATTCCCAACGCGATCACGCGCCAGTACAACTACGAGAAGATCCTGACCATGTACAACGACACACTCCAGGGCAAGGCGCAGTACCTGGGCATGATCATGGGCGGCACGCCAACCTCCATCGAAGACCGCCGCCGCGGCGTGTTCTCCTACGAGGCCCTGCGCAGCCGACTCGCTCAAGGCCGCTTTGCACGCGAGGACCTTAAGGACATGCTCGCGCCCATCATCCGTCTGCAGCCACTCACCTACGAGGAGCTGCTGGTGCTGATCGAAAAACTCATGCAAATTCACGCCGGCTACTTTGGCTGGACGCCCACGCTTACCGAGAACGACTTGGTGGACTTCCTCAAGATCGAGTTCGGTCGTGTGGGAGCCGACACACATCTGACGCCGCGTGAAGTCATTCGCGACTTTATCGAGCTGCTCGACATCCTATGCCAGAACCCCGACGCCAACGTAGCCGAGCTGCTGCAAAGCGTCGGCGGCGACGCGCTGGTGCCGGCAGCAGCAACAGGCGACACCGGCACCGCAGGCGGCGACCGTAACTTCGCCGAATTCACCATCTAACCTGCAAAAAAGGGACAGGTTTATTTTGGCAGGTTTTATCTGGGCGAACGTTGAGACTGTAATGCAGCAAGCCGTTGCCAGCCGCGTTGAGAGATTCGTTTTTGAGAGGAGGCCCCGTGAACGCCTTTGACCGCTACGCCCCGTTTATCCAAGACTTCATCTACTCCCACGATTGGGAGAGCCTGCGCTCTATCCAGGTTGCGGCGGCAGACGCCATCTTTAACACACAAGACAATGTGCTCCTAACGGCATCCACAGCTTCCGGCAAAACCGAAGCGGCCTTCTTTCCCATCCTGACCGAGTTTTGGGAGAACCCGCCCGCAAGCGTTGGTGCCCTCTACATTGGCCCCCTCAAGGCACTCATCAATGATCAGTTCGTCCGTCTCAATGACCTGTGCGAAGAGGCCGATATCCCTGTCTGGCACTGGCATGGCGATGTCTCGCAGTCGCACAAGGCTAAGCTCATCAAAAAACCGAACGGCATCTTGCAGATTACGCCCGAGTCACTCGAGGCGCTCTTAATCCATAAGCACATGGCGATCCCGCGCATGTTTTGCGACCTGCGCTATGTGGTCATCGATGAGGTCCACTCGCTCATGCGCGGCGACCGTGGCGGGCAGACGCTCTGCCTTATCGAGCGACTCTCGCGCATGGCCGGCGTGCAACCTCGACGCATTGGCCTTTCGGCCACCATCGGCGACCCCGAGCGCACGGGTGCCTTTCTCTCACAGGGAACGGGGCGCGACTGCGTTATCCCACGCTTTGAAGAGCCGCGCCGCGTGTGGCGCATCTCCATGGAGCACTTCTACAACTCGGGCCCCCAGGCACAGCAACGGGGATTCATGGGCACAGGTCCTCAAGAGGCCGAAGTGCTTGCGTGCGAGCGCATCGAGGCGGCGGCATCCGCGGCACTGCCCGCCGGCGCCCAAGACATGCGTCACAGCGGACAGCTCACACAAGAGGAGCGCCGTCAACGTCGTGAGCGGGCACGGGGCAAGGCCACTCCCAAGGACCGCCAAACTTCCTCGGCCCCCGAGGGCGAAGTCGACATCCCGCGAGCGACCGAGCAGGCGCTTCTCAGCCCCACCGACACAGCACCAGACAACGCCGACCCCGGCATGGGCTACATCTTCGAACACACCCGCGGCCGCAAGTGCCTGGTCTTTGCCAACTCGCGCGAAGAGGCAGAGGCCGTATGCTCCATGCTGCGTTGCTACTGTGAGAGCCGGCACGAGCCCGACCGCTTTCTCATCCACCACGGCAATCTTTCGGCATCGCTGCGCGAGACGGCAGAAGAGCTCATGCGCGACGAGGAACAGGCACAAACGACCGTCACCACCTCTACGCTGGAGCTCGGTATCGATATCGGCCGTCTGGAGCGTGCGTTTCAGATCGACGCGCCGTTTACCGTCAGCTCTTTGTTGCAGCGAATGGGCCGCACGGGACGCCGCGATCTTCCGCCCGAGATGTGGTTTGTCATGCGCGAGGAAGAGCCCGAGCCGCGCACGATGATGCCCGAGACCATTCCGTGGAAGCTCCTGCAGGGCATCGCGCTCGTACAACTCTATCGCGAGGAAAAGTGGGTCGAGCCGCCCGAGCTCGATCGACTCCCTTACAGTCTGCTCTACCACCAGACTATGTCGACACTTGCCAGCACCGGCGAGCTCACGCCGGCAGAGCTTGCCCAGCGCGTGCTCACACTCAGCTATTTCCATCGCATCTCGGCCGATGACTATCGCGTATTGCTGCGTCACCTCATTAAGATCGACCATATCCAGGTCACCGAGGGCGGCGGACTCATCGTGGGTCTCGCGGGCGAGCGCATCATTAACAACTTTAAGTTCTACGCCGTATTCCAGGAAAACGAGGAGTTCACCGTTCGTAGCGAGTCGGCCGAATTGGGCACGATCGTCAACCCGCCACCGCCCGGTGAGCGCATCGCCATCGCCGGACACTGCTGGATTGTCGAGGAAGTGGACTGGAAGCGCCACACCGTCTTTGCCACGCAGGTCAAGGGTCGTGTGCCGGCCTACTTTGGCGACTGCCCCGGCGACATCAATACACACGTACTCGAGCGCATGCGCAAGGCGCTCAACGAGCACGCGGCATATCCGTATCTCATGGGCAACGCACGGGCACGCCTTGCACAGGCTCGTCATACCGCCGAGATTTCGGGCGCGGGAACCAAACCGCTCATTAACCTGGGTGGCGACACCTGGGTGCTCTTCCCCTGGTTGGGCAGCTATGCCTTTCTGGCGCTCGAACGTATGCTCAAGATTAAATGCGCCGCGGAGCTTGGCCTTCGCGGGCTCGATCCGTCGCGCCCGTACTTTATGCAGTTTAAGATGAAGGCCGACGAGGAGACGTTCTTTGAGGTGCTCGCCGCCGAGGCCGAGAAGGACTTCGGCCCCATCGACCTCGTCTATCCTGGCGAGGTGCCTTACTTTGATCGGTACGACGAGTTTGTTCCCGAAGAGCTCGTGCGCAAGGGTTTCGCCGAAGGCGTGCTCGACATCGATGGCATGAAGCAGCGTGTCCGCAGCTGGCGCGACCACGCCTAAGACCAGTCTTTTTGGGACGGGGAGACTTACTTGTCGTGAAGGACGGTGCCGAGGAAGTCGGCGTCGAAGGGCACGGCTTCGGCAAAGGCGTAGTCGCCGTCGCTGGCGATGAGCAGATAATTCTCCTCGCCGCCGAACTCTGCATCGCCACATGGGACCACCCAGGCGTGGGCGAACACCTCGAGCGCCGTGGCGGCGCAATCGCGCAGGAACGTTACGTCGCTCCCCTCGTTTGCGCTCACGATATTGGCAACGTAGATACCCCCGGGGTTCAGGCTGCCTCGCACCAAACGCAACGCCTCAACCGTCGCCAGCTCGCGTACGGGCTCGACACCGCCAAAGCAATCGCTCACGACCACGTCGTAGCGACGATGGCCCACGCTCGTCACACCCAAATACGAGCGAGCCTCAGCGGTAATCACCCGCAAGCGGTCGCCCACCGCACGCTCCAGCTCGTCCAGGTAGAACCAGCGGCGCGCTAGGCGCGTAATCTCTCCGTCATACTCGATAACGTCCATGCACAAGTCCTCGTGCGACATCAGCGCGAACTTGGGATAGGCAAACCCGCCGCCGCCCAGCATAAGCATGCGGTCGATACCGTGACCGTAAGCGTCGCGCATCGCATCCTCGGCCTCAAACACGTCGTCAAACGAACGATAGTACGTAAAGACGGGCTCCGCCCAACGCTCGCCAACGTAGCTTGCACTTTGGTAGACGCCGCCTTGTACCAATACGCGGACTTCGTCGCCGCCCTCGTCGTGCACGCGCTTCACACGCGCCAACCCATTGCGGGTTCGCGCAACCTGCAGACAGGCAGCACGAACAGCGACGGCGGCCGCACCAAGCGCCGCGGCCCCCAGAGCAACGCCGGCAACGACGCCGGCAGAAACACTCGGCTTGTTCATCTAGAGCTCCTTTTGCAGATAAAGGCCATAGTCATAAAATCCAAGATGGCGATAGTACTCGCGCGTACCAATCGCGCTGATCACGTTGATGCGCGCATAGCCCGCGTCCCGAGCAATATGGCACGCACGCTCCACCAGCGACCGTCCCAATCCATGGTGCTGGGCTGCCTGGCCTTGATCCCCCACGCGCGCCGCCATGCCATACACGTGTACCTCGCGAATCATCGCCTCGTCCGGCATCGTCGGCAACTCGTCCGCATGTGCGGCAACAAAAGCGCGAACGGGCAGCGACAGACGCAAAAAGCCGGCGATCTTGCCTTCGGGCGTCACCCACTGCAAAAAGCGTTCACGCGTCACCGGCGTCTCGTAAGCGACCTCATCAAGAGACAGTTCATCCAGGTCGGCACCCGCGGTACTGATCTCGCGATAGCGAATCTCGCGCACCGTCGCACCGTCACCCCGAGCAGCCAGGCGGTTCTCAACGAGCTGACGCAGGTTGGGCTTCTTGTTGCCCACCATGATGTCGTCGGAGCTAAAGTCGCGGATCATGCGGCTGATGCGGCAGAACGCCGGCGTCACCACGATGTCGTCGGCCAGCACATCGAGCAGTTCTTCCTCGGTATAGGGGCGCCACTCGCCGCGCTCATAGCGGCCCACCAGACGCGAGCCCTCGATGAGCGCGCACGGGTAGACCTTGACCTCGTCGGGCATAAAGGCCCCCTCGGTCATAAAGCGCTCGTAGTCGCGCTTGTCCCCCTCGGGCGTGGCGCCCAGCAAGTTGAGCATAAAATGCGCGTGGATCTTAAAGCCAAACAGACGCGCAAGCGAAAACGCCCGCTCGATCTGAGCCACCGAAATACGACGCTCGTTGATATCGAGCAAATGTTGGTCGAGACTCTGAATACCCATCTGGATCTTGGTGCAGCCCAGGCGGCGGATGAGCGTAAGCGCCTGCGGCGTTACGGCATCGGGGCGCGTCTCGATAACGAGCCCCACCACGCGATGCTTCGCCGTCTCGTTGATGCGCTGCTGACGCTCAAGCTCCTCCATCGTTGCCGTCTGCCACTCAGTGACCTCGCCCCACGGCGTACCGGGACCGTACAGACGACGCACCGCACGGTTATAGCCGCCCACGGCAGCATCCACACGCCCCTGCTCGTCGGCAACGCCGGCAGCAAGCTCGACCTCGTCTGTCGCAATGCCGGCGGCCCGATAGCGCTCACGGCGCTCCGCTACCACAGGCGGCAGGGCATCGGCGGGAGCGTCATCGAGCAGACGCCCCGCCTCGGCACGGCTGATGCCCGGACGTGCCAACATGGGGTTGGCCGCCACGCCGGCGACGGCATCGTCATTGAGTGCACGGAAAAGCTCCGACATAAACCATGTCTGATAGCCTTCCGGATAGTCGCTCCAGGTACCGCCAAGCACAATGAGCTCGATCTTATCGGTCGCATGCCCCATCTGCGAAAGCGCGGTCAGGCGAGCGCTCACCTGCAGATACGGGTCAAAGCAATTTTGCTCCGCACGGGCGCATGCCGGCTCGGCGTGCAGATAGCTCTTGGGCATGCGCAGATCGTTGGGGCAAAACAGGCAATCGCCCGAGCATGGCCAGGGCTTGGTAATGACGGTAATGGTCGCCACGCCCGAGGCCGTTCGGCGCGGCTTCATACGCAGGACCTGCAGCAGTTGACGCTCCAGATCGGAATCGACATTCCACGCAGCCCACCGAACCGGCTCCTCACGTTTAACCCGCTGGTAGAACGGCAGCAGACGGCGCTTGGCCAAATCGCGTTTGTCGGCACCCTCACGGCGCGCCTCGGCATGTATCAGTTTGACGAGCGCTTTGTCGTCCACGGTCTCGCCGCGACGCAGGGCCTCGAGTATGTTCAAGATAATCTGTTCCATGTCCCCATTGTAAAGGCAAAGGCGCCGGAGCCGATCTCGGCTTCGGCGCCTTCATCAAAGAGCATGCCTATATGTACCGATCTCCGAAAACCGCATGTCACTCCGGATCAAACGACATGTCGCCCGAACCGACCTCGAAACGATACGTAGCAGACTTATCGCCGTTGTCGAATTCAAGATTCAATATGGTCTCGCCATCGTAGCCAAGCGGAAGGAAATCGCTCTCGAAGTCACCGCTGCCCACGGTGAGGCTCGCCTTAAAGCCCGTAGAGTTCGGAACCGTCATCTCCACATCGCCCGAGTCCACGCTTACGTCCATCGACTTCGCGGGGGCCTGGTAGAGCTCGAACGTCACATCGCCCGAACCGACCTCAGCACTGAGCGCATCAGTCACGCTGCCCGCAAACTCTACATCTCCCGCACCCAGGAAAAGGTCGAAACCATCACAGGTGACACCGGCAATCTGCAGATCACCCGAGCCCACGTGCGCGTTGACTCCCTTCAGATGTTCGGCAACACGGCGCGGCAGCTCGACCGTAACTGAGCGATCGATTGCCTTACCGTCATCACTTCCAAACTGGGAAACCTTGAGCGTCGAGTCCTCGACGGATGCGATGTTCTGCGTCGCGGCCTTGGAGGCATCCATACCATTGGCAACGCGTCCCCGCTCGATAACGCGAGCCTTGTTACCATCAATAACCTTGACGTCCACCGTAGCCGCATCGATATCGAAATCGAGGTAGCGAAACTCATCGGCATCAAAGGTCGTACACGAAAGCTGCTGAGGCCGAGCGGAATAGTTACCGCCATCGTTCATAAAATCGTCGTCATCAACCACATCGTCCATACCGGACAAGCCGGGTATAACATCGTCGAGATCCCACGGGCCATCAAAATGAATCAAAGTCCGCGAAACGCCAAAAACAAGCCCGATAATCAGTACAAACGCTCCGATGCCGACGCCCAGGCGCAGCTTGGATTCATGCGAAAGCTTCATCATTCGTCACCTTCTTTGGCACATGGCTCAGCGGTGGCCGCGGTAGCCACGTCAGCATCAGGTTCCGCAGAAGTATCCTTCCCCTGGGCCCTGACCGCCGCCGGCGCCGGACCAACCTGAATATCCCCGCGTGCCCAATCACCATCGAGCGCACGCGCCACCCAGTGATAGATGGGAATCGTAAAGAAGATCAGTGCGGCAAAGGGGCCGGCACCAAACAGGAACATCAGCAAAAAGAACAGTAGCCAGCACACGGCCCAATACGGGAACGACTGGAACGGGCCCTTCACCGGAGTCGAGCCAACCGCGGTGCCACTCGTCGCCTGCGCCGTAGCGGCATTAGCGGCCTGTGCACTCCAGCTTGCCGCTTGCGCCGCCTTGGCGGCGGCGTCACTCGCCTGTGTTGCCGCCTCGGTAGCTCGTGCCGCCGCCTCATGGGTGCGTGCGCGCTCTGCCGCCTCGGCCTCGCGCTGACGAGCGCGGTCCTCGTTCTCAAACTCGATATCGTCCTCGATCTCGTCGCTCGGATTGAGCAGCTCGTCCAGGCTCACACCATAGAGTTTGGCGAGCGAGATCAGGTTCTCGGTATCGGGCGAGCTCTCCGCGCGCTCCCATTTACTGACCGCCTGGCGCGACAGTCCCAGCTTTCGTGCCAGCCCTTCTTGACTAAAGCCTTTGCTGCGGCGAAGGTCGGCGAGCCGCTGCGCAGTTTCTACATTCATGGTTCCTCCTATGTGATGCCAGCCGTACCGCCGGACCGCTTTTGTTCTTAAGGCGCCTTGCACAGTTAAAAATCTATCCGCCACCGCCAAAAGCATGCCACCTATTCTAGTGAGATTTTTGACAACCGGCGGTTGCGGGCGCATATGAGCTGCGGAAATGTGTCCAAACAAAGCAATGACCCGTAGCTTGGTTGTCCCCGTTGCGGCGTTAACGGTAGTATGGTCGTACTGTTTATTCCGCACCGCCAACGGAGGGAGTTCCGCGCCGTGAACCGCGATTTCGCCTCATCGCTCATCCAGCTCAACAACACGTTCTATCGCGAGCACTCCGCTTCCTTTTCCGATACGCGCCAGGCCCCGTGGCCCGGCTGGGTACGCACCATGGATATCGCGCTCGAACAGCTCGACGTCGCCACGATCGAGCATCCCGTCCGCGTCTTCGATCTTGCCTGTGGCAATATGCGATTCGAGAACTTTGCCGCCGGCGGCGCACTTGCCGCCAAGGGCGTCGATGGCGCAAACCCCTCGGCAGATGCCAGCTGCCCGTTTGAGTTCTATGGTGTCGACTCGTGCCAAGACCTGGCCATCGATGCACATGGCCACGCGCTGCGCATTCCCAACCTGCACTTCCAGGAACTCGACGTGCTCGACGCCCTTATGAAGCTCAACCCCGCCGAGACGCCCGACGTGCTTTTCGACGCCCCGCTCGCCGACATCTCGGTCTGCTTTGGCTTTATGCACCATGTGCCGTCGTGCGAGTACCGTGTACGCGTGCTCGACGCCCTGGTGCGCCAGACGCGCCCGGGCGGCATCATCGCCATCAGCTTTTGGGAGTTTATGAACGACGAGCGCATGGCGCGCAAGGCTGTTCGCGCCGAAGCCCGCGCCGAGCTCACCCCGCCGTTTGAGGGTTACGATTCCGCACAGTTTGAAGCCGGCGACCACCTCATCGGCTGGCAAAACGACCGCCACGCCTACCGCTATTGCCATCACTTTGACGATCAGCAGATCACCGACCTGGTGCGCGGCGTCCGTACGTTCTACAAGAGCGGCGAGGTCCCCGTGCGCGAGCTTGAGCGCTTCCATGCCGACGGTCGTAGCGGCGAGCTCAACCGCTATGTGATTCTCAAGCGCCTGTAGGCACCGACGACTCGCCGCCGAGCCGCACCACATCTTTCGGGCAATCTATGCCCGCCCTTTTCAACCCATTGACGGAACGCGCGGCCATGCGTTTCGCATTTATGACCAAGGAGCCTCATGGGAGCCGTCCACGTTCGCACGCCTAAGAACTTTGTGCTCGAGGAGCGCCTGGAGCGCTACGCCGATGCGATCGAGACGAACCCCGAGGCTTATGCCGGAGATTGGCGCGAGGCTTGTGCGCCAGCTGGCAGCAAGCCCTTCGAACACCTTCACCTGGATCTTGGCTGTGGCAAGGGAACGTACCTTGTAGAGCGCGCGGGCCACGAGCCAAACACCCTCTTTATCGGCATGGACCAGGAGCCCATCTGCATTGCCTATGCCGCGCAGAAAATCTGCGAGCAGGAGCTATCCAACGCACTCGTCCTGCCCCGAGGCGCCGCATCGCTGCCACAGCTATTTGCCGCAGGCGAGCTCGATGCCATCACCATCAACTTTCCCACGCCGCAGCCCAAGGCCAAGTACGCCAAAAAACGACTCGTCCATGTCGACCATTTGATGCTCTACCGCCCGCTCTTTGCAGCCAACGCCACCGTCACGCTGCGCACCGACAGCAAACCATTGCGCGATTACGCCCTGGGACAGTTTGCCGCGGCCGGCTACGACACGCTTTGGGTAAGTGACGACGTACGCCGCGACCATCCCGAGCATCCCGAGACCGAGTACGAGCGCCGCACGCGCGAGATGGGTGCCGCCGTCTATGGCATTCGCGCCACACCTGGAGCGCAGCCCAGCGATGAACAGCTCGCGGCGGGCCGCGCGCAGGAGCAAAGCCTTGCCTGCTACCTGCCCGAAAACCTCGATGCGCTCACCTATGTACCTCTGGGCATGGAAGAGGCCGTCGAGAACTTTAGAAACCGCGCCCGCAAAGGCAAGAAGCGCCTGCCGCAGGAGTCCTAGGGGCTTCTGATGGTCGCGGCGTCGGCAAACAAGTGAAAATAGGCGTCAGCGAACGACCCTCAAACCTAAGTGAGTAGACTTTTTTGCAATAGCCAAGCACAACCCGCATAACGAAAACTAAAACCGCAGGTAGAGCTCTTGCGCAAAAGCCATGTGCTCGCGATATTGCAAAAAGTCTACTCACTTAGCTGGCAACTGCACCAAACGGCTGGGCAGAACGCCCATTTCCTGCATTTTCTCGCGCGCTGGCACCCCGCGCCGCTGCTACGCCATAATAGTTGGCGGACAAACGGCGAGAGAAAGCAACCACATGGCACAGACCACGACAGATACCGCCGCCAGCACCGTCTCCGGCGCCGGCGCCGCCAGCTCATTCTCGGGCGGCACGGGAACCGAAGCCGAGTTTGGCTCGCTCGGCGCGCTCTCCCCCACCTGGTGGGAGCCCGAGGGCGGCAGCGAGCCCGAACCGTGGCTCACGCCCGATCAAGCCTTCGAACGCTTCTTTGAATGGACGAGCGATCGCGGCATTGAACTGTGGGATCACCAAGAAGAGGCCCTCATGGACCTGGCTGCCGGCGATCACGTCATTTTAGGCACACCGACCGGATCGGGTAAATCGCTCGTCGCGCTGGGCATGCTCTTTATGGGCATGGCGCAGGGCAAGCGCTGCTACTACACGGCTCCCATCAAGGCTCTGGTCAGCGAGAAGTTTTTCGACCTTGTGCAGGTGCTCGGCCGCGATAACGTAGGCATGATTACCGGCGACACGCATATCAACACCAAGGCACCCGTCATCTGCTGCACGGCAGAGATCCTTGCCAACGACGCACTGCGCGAGAGCGAAGATGCCGACGTGGGCTGCGTGGCCATGGACGAGTTCCACTACTTTGCCGACCCCGACCGCGGTTGGGCTTGGCAGGTGCCGCTGCTCACCCTGCCCCACACGCAATTCATGCTCATGAGCGCCACGCTCGGCGATGTCACTGCCATCGCCGCCTCACTCGAGGAACACACCGGTGCTACCTGCGACTTGGTCGTCGATGCCCCGCGCCCCGTGCCGCTGAGCTACGACTACGTGACGACCTCCCTCGAGGGCACGGTCGAGCTCGCCATGCGCCGCGGCGAGGCCCCGCTCTATATCGTGCACTTTAGCCAGGATGCCGCCCTTGCAACGGCACAGTCGCTCGCCAATTTTGGCATCGCCAGCAAGGAGCAGCGCGAGGCCATCAAAGAAGCGGCAAAGGGGACGAGCTTCTCCACGGCCTTTGGTAAGATTCTCAAACGCCTGCTTGGATGCGGCGTCGGCGTGCACCATGCCGGCATGTTGCCGCGCTATCGCCTGCTGGTGGAGCGCCTGGCGCAGCAGGGCCTGCTGCCCGTCATCTGCGGCACCGATACGCTCGGCGTCGGCATCAACGTACCCATCCACACCGTGGTACTCACCGCGCTCACCAAGTTCGACGGCTACAAGATGCGTCGCCTGCGCGCCCGCGAGTTCCATCAGATTGCCGGTCGCGCCGGCCGCTCGGGCTTCGATACCGAGGGCATGGTCATCGCCGAGGCCCCGGAGCACGAGATCGAGAACGCCAAACTCATGGCCAAGGCGGGCGACGACCCCAAGAAGCTCCGCAAGATTAAAAAGAAGAAGGCCCCCGAGGGCTTTGTCACCTGGAACAAGCAGACCTTTGAGCGCCTGATCGAGACGCAGCCCGAGACGCTCAAGCCGCGCCTTCGCATCACGCACTCCATGGTGATTAGCGTGGTCGAGCAGGGCGGCGATGCCCGAGTCCGCGTACACGACCTCATCGAGACGAGCTTGCAGACCCCCGAGGAAAAGGCCAAGCTCGAGGTTCGCGCCGACGAAATCTTCGCCACGCTCATCGATTCCGGCGTCGTCGTTCGCACCGAGGTGCCGCCCGCGCCCGACGCCCCGACTGACGCCGCGCCAGACATCGACTATGCACTGACGGTCGATCTGCCCGAGGACTTTGCGCTCGACCAGCCGCTCTCGCCGTTTTTGCTTGCCGCGCTGGAGCTGCTCGACCCCGAGAGTGAGACCTATACCATGGATCTGATCTCAATGGTCGAGGCTACGCTCGAGGATCCCAAGCAGGTGCTGCGCGCGCAGGAGCGCGCCGCGCGCGACCGCGCTATGGCCGAGATGAAAGCCGACGGCGTCGAATATGAGGAACGCTTGGAGCGCATCCAGGATGTCACCTACGAAAAGCCGCTCGAGGATTTGCTCGATGCCGCCTTCGACAAGTACTGCCAGGAAGTACCTTGGGCCAACGACTACCAGCTCTCGCCCAAGAGCGTCCTGCGCGACATGTTGGAGAGCGCGAGCGACTTTAAGGGCTATATCCAAAAGCTCGGCATCGCCCGCTCCGAGGGCATTCTGCTGCGCTACCTAGCCGAGGCCTACCGCTCCCTCGATCGCACCGTGCCCATTGAGAAGCGCGATGAGCGCTTGCGCGACATCATTTCGTGGCTCGGCTTTGTGGTGCGCTCGGTCGACTCGAGCCTGGTGGACGAGTGGGAGAACGCCGGCAACCCGGCGGCCCTCGACGCCGCGCCGCCGCAGGGCATCGACGAGGTCGTTGCGGACCGTCGCGGCTGCACGCTGCTGGTGCGCAACGCACTCTTCCGCCGCGTGACCCTTGCCGCCCGCGAGCACGTTCGCGACCTGGGCGAACTCGACGAGGACTGGGGCATGAGCGAGGTCCGCTGGCAAAAGGCGCTCGATGCCTACCATGAGCAGCACGAGGAAATCCTCACCGACGGAGATGCCCGCAGCGCCGCGATGTTTACCATCGACGGGAGCGACGAGAAGACCGATCACGTGTGGCACGTGCACCAGATTTTTGCCGACGAGGACGGCGACCACGACTTTGGCATCATGGGCGATGTCGACCTGGATGCCACGCAAGACGGCGGCGAGGTCATCTTCAAAAACTACCGCGTCGGCTTTATCGAGGACCTGCTCGAGGACTAGCCGTACATACTGGAACGAAGCGGGGCCGTTGGCAATATCGCCAGCGGCCCCGCTTTTGCACTATACGCTATCCCCTACTCGGCATCCTCGACCTCATACGAATCCGCCTCGGCGGGCTCATCGTTTGCCCCTGTCGCAGCCCCGCGCGCCTCGTCAAACGCCGCCTTCATGGTCTTGTTGCCCCAGGTGAGCTTGCGAATGGTAAGATCGTCGGCCTTCTTGTTGGCTAGACGTAAATTGTTCTCGGAGGACAGCAATGCCTCCTTGGTTTTCTGCAGATGGCTAATCGTCTTGTCAATCTCCTCGATCGCCGTCTGGAACTTACGGCTCGCAAGCTCATAGTTGCGGCCGAAGTCGTTCTTGAACTTCTCCATCTTGGCCTCGAAGTTCGTGACGTCGATGTTCTGTTGCTTGTACTCCGCCAGCTCCTGCTTATAGCGCAGCGAACCCATGGCGGCGTTGCGCAGCAGCGTGATCATGGGAATGAAGAACTGCGGGCGGATCACGTACATCTTCTCATAGCGGTAACTCACGTCGACTATCCCTGCGTTATAGAGCTCGCTTTCGGGCTCGAGCAGTGTGCAGAGCACCGCGTACTCACAGCCTTTCTGGCGACGATCGTGATCGAGTTTCTTAAAGAAGTCCTCGTTTTTGTGCTTGGTCGCGGTCTCGTCGTTCTCGTTTTTCATCTCGAACATAATCGAAATGACCTCGTTACCGCTTGCGTCGCACTCGCGGAAGATAAAGTCGCCCTTGGTGCCCTCGGACGCATCGTTATCCTTCTCGAAGTACGCGTTAGGAAACGCCGTCATGCGCAGACGGTTAAACTCGGTCTCGCAGTGCTGCTCGAGCGACTCGCCCACCATCTTGGTGGACAGGCGGACCTTCATGTCCTTAAGGCGCTCAATCTCTTCGTCCTTGTAGCGAATCAGGTCATCGCTCGCGCGCTTGGCCTGCGCAAGCTCGAGCTCGTGTGCCGCCTTGACCTGTTCCTCGTGAGAATCGCGCACCGCCAGCTCGCTCGTCAGTTTGGCACGCGCCTCATCGCGCTCTCGCTCCGCCGCGGCGACCGCCTCTGACAGGTTCATTTTTGCCATCAGTTCCTGCTCGCGCAGCTGGGCACGCAGGCCCTCGGCCTCTTGCTCGGACTGAGCCTTTGCGGCGGAAAACTTCTCTTGCACCTTCGCGCGATAGTCAGCAAGCGCGCGCTCGGCCTCGCTGCGAGCGGCATCGAGCTCACGCTGCGACTCTGCCGCGGCAGCGGCAAGCGCCATCTCCTGGGCCTTGTCCGCCGCGGCAAGCCTGGCCTGCAGCTCGGCAATCTGAGCGTCGCGTGCAGCTAAATCGTTTTGAGCAGCGTTGCGCGCCGCCGACTCGGCAAGCTTTGCTTCGTCATCTTTGCGCCCAAGCTGCGCACGCAGGCTATCAATCTCACGCTGGAGTTCGGCATTCTCTTTTTGAGCATTGGCTCGTGCCTCAACCGCCGCGCGCTGGCTTGCACTCTCGCGCTCTGCGGCAGCGCCCTCGAGCTTAGCGCGCAGCTCGGCAAGCTCAGCATCGCGCTTGGCAACCTCTTGCGCCAGTTTCTGATCCGCAGTGTTCTTCTGCTCGACAAGCTGAGCGTCGCGTTGAGACTCCGCCTCCTGCAGGGCAGACGCCGAACGCGAACGCTCAAGCTCCAGCGCCTGCTCGCCCTCGCGTCGAGCCGCCGCTACGCGCTCATCAAGATCGCGCGAGAACTCGGCATCGCGCACTTGCTTGACGATATCCGCATAGCCGGACGCATCGACCTTAAAAACTTCGCCGCAATGCGGGCACTTGATCTCGTTCATAGCAGCTCCTCGATGGACGCAAATTTCAACCGCCTACACTCTACCGCGCCACGCGGACAAAAAAGGCGCCGCCGCCATAATGGCAACGGCGCCAGAACCACCACAAAGGTGCCTGTCCCCTTTGTGGTGGTTCGAGCATTACAGTCCAAAGAAGCCCAGGATTTGATCGCGGCTTACGGGTCTGTAGTCGTTGGCATCAAGGCCAACGTCATAGCGCAGGATCGGGCGCTCGCGATCGCGGTTGCGTGCGTTGGTGCGGTCACCCCTGCTGTGGATATGCCCATGCAGCATAATGGCGCCACGTGCCTTGCCGTTCCAGCTGAGCATGGGGTAGTGGCTCATAACCAGACGATGGCCCTTGGCATAGCCGGGAGCAATCTCCAGGTAATCGCGCACGTCTTCCCAAATTTGCGGGGCGTCGGAATCTTCCCAGTCGCCGTCATGGTTACCGCGGATGAGCGTCGCATTCTTGCATTCGATACGCTCGCGCAGGCGCACCGCCTCCGCCATGGGCAAGCGATACGTAAAGTCTCCCAGGATATAGAGGCGGTCGTCCGCAGCCACGCACTCATTGATGGCATCGATGACCTTGCGGTTCATCTCCTCGACCGAATCAAACGGTCGATCCATGTCGTGCAAGATATTCGTATCGCCCAGGTGCAGGTCGGCGGTAAACCACATCATCGTCTATGCCCTCATTTCGCAATGCATCCAACTCGTGCTAAGTATACAGACGTAGCGATGCGGCGGTTATCCAAAGAGCCCGCCGAACAGTCCGCGGCGGCGCTTGTCTTGCTTTTTCGAAGCGTCACCCTGAGTTTTCTTGTCCTGCCGCATCTTACGGTCCTGTTCCAGCTCATCGTCATCGAGTAGCACATCCCACTCAAACGGATCATCTGCCAGATCAAACAGGTCATCGTCATCAAACATGGCAGCCTCCATTGCCGACTAGCGAGCATCCACCACGTAGAGCCCAACGCGCACCTGATGCCACGGGCTGCGCTCGGGGGCAACCTGTTGCACACGGGCCTCAAATACGTCCTCGTGGCCGTAATACATCATCAAGGACAGTGGGCCGACCTCGTTTCCCGGAACGTAGCCAAGTTTGGTCTTGCCATAGTAGATCGCAACTGCCTCGGGGTCATGGGGATTATCGCGCTCGGCACACAGCGTCAGTTTATCGCCCGCTTTAAGATCGCCTAGGACCAAAGCGCCATCGGCATACTGAAATCCTGCAATGTGAAATGACAGAAGAACACGCGAAGGCTCGTACATAGCAGCTCCTCTAACGGCCGGATAAACCGGTGTGTAACCTTTTTGAGAAGTCTACGGTCCCGTGCGGACACAAATACATCCTGTCTGCGTCCTTCAATCGTTTGCCTCAACGCTTGCGCGACAGAACGCTTGCAGATAAGATAGGAACACGGATGGCACCCGTTGCCGCGGGTCTTGCCAACTCCGATACACGTTTTCATCGTGAGAAGTGGCCGTCTTCGCTTACGCGGGGGCGGCTATTTCATTCGGCCGATAAACAGACCGAGTTCGATAGCCGCAATCAACAACGCCAATAACGAAATAACATCGCTTACGTTCATACCAAATCCCTTCTAAAGGGAGTTGGCCCATCCGTGCTCCATAACAGTAGTCTAACGCAAAATGCAGGTAATAGGAACACTTGTTCGTATTACCTGCGCCCTTTTCTAATGCACAAACATGCGCACGAACTTGTGCTTCCAGCTTGCGTAAGGAGCATAGCGGAATGGCACGTCCAGCCACGTTGCCTTGTTCACGATGCTCTTCTTGTGGCTAAACGTATCGAAGCTCTCGCGTCCATGGTACCGCCCCATACCGCTCGCACCCATGCCACCAAAGCCCATATGGCTCGTAGCCAAGTGCATAATCGTGTCGTTGACGCAGCCGCCGCCAAAGGGCACGTAACGCACAAAGCGTTGCTGAACCGCACGATCCTGGCTAAAGATATACAGGGCCAGCGGCGTCGGACGATCCGTAATAAACGCTTCGGCCTCGTCTAGGCTCTCAAACGTCAGCACCGGCAAGATGGGACCGAAGATCTCCTCCTGCATCACGGCGTCATCGGGGGCCACGCCGTCCAAAATTGTCGGCTCAATCTTGAGCGAAGCCTCGCGCGCGGCACCTCCAAGCACGACCTTATCGGGATCGATCAGCCCGCGCACGCGCGCAAAATGCTTAGCATTGACGATATGCCCGTAGTCCTCGTTATCGAGCGGATGCTCGCCAAACATACGACTGACCTCCTCCTTGATGAGGCCCAGCAGCTCGTCGTGCACGCGCGTATCGACCAGCAGGTAGTCGGGCGCCACGCAGGTCTGCCCCACGTTGAGCCATTTACCAAAGGCGATACGCCGTGCCGCAACCTTCAAGTTTGCCGTTGCATCCACGATGCAGGGGCTCTTTCCGCCCAGCTCGAGCGTCACGGGCGTAAGGTTTTTACTTGCGTGCTCCATGACGAGTTTGCCGACTGGAACGCTACCGGTAAAGAAGATCTTGTCCCAGCACTCATCGAGCAGCGCTTCGTTTTCGGCGCGCCCGCCCTCGACGACCGTCACCAGGCACGGATCAAATGCCTCTTCACAGATTTGCTTGAGCACCGCGCTCGATGCCGGAGCATAGGCACTCGGCTTGATGACCACGGTATTGCCCGCGGCAAGGGCGCCGGCGAGCGGCTCGAGTGTTAGCAAAAACGGGTAGTTCCACGGAGCCATGATGAGTGTGACGCCATAGGGCACGGCTTGCGTTTTGCACACGCTCACGGCGTTAGCGAGATCGCACGGACGCAGGCGCGGACGACTCCACCGAGCCACGTGAGCGATCTGATGTCGAATCTCGGAAAGCGACGTACCAATCTCGCACATATAGGCCTCGTCATGCGACTTCCCCAAATCGGTCTTGAGCGCATGGGCGATATCGGCCTCGTGGGCCCGCACCGCATCGCGTAAACTCACGAGCGCGCGACGTCGAACATCGACATCAAACGTGGCGTGCGTCTTAAAGTAGGCGCGCTGATCGCCGACGATGCGCGCAATTTCCTCGGTGTTCATGGACCCTCCTAATTCTCGTCCTCAAACATACCACCTGCAACGACTTCGTACATATGCTCGAGCTCCAAGCGGTCCATTAGAAGCGGAACGGGGTATAGCGGATTGGCCTCGGCATCGGCATGCGCCGCCATCTCGGGAATGTCAGAGCGGCGAATGCCCGAGACATATTTGGGGATTCCCAGGGCCTCGTTCATGCGGTCGACCCAATCGATAAAGGCCTCGGCCGCAAGACTATCCTGCGCGGTAGCCGGCGCAATGCCCGCCATGTGAGCAAGATCGGCAAGCTTGGGGGCGGCGGCGTCACCATAAGCGCGAAGCATGTGCGGCAGGATGATCGCGTTGGCCAAACCGTGCGGAATTCCGTATCGGCCGCCCAAACTGTGCGCGATGGCATGCACATATCCGACATAGGAGCGGGTAAACGCAACGCCCGCCTTATACGCCGCCAAAAGCATATTGCGACGAGCGCACATGTCGTCACCATGCTCATAGGCCTCGAGCAAATTGTCGTGGATAAGCTGCACCGCCTGTCGCGCCATCTTGCGCGTATAGGGCGTGGTGCTTCGCCCGATAAAGGCCTCAACGGCATGCGTCAGGGCGTCCATGCCCGTCTGCCCCGTAATGGAAGCGGGCAAGCCGCACGTAAACTCGGGGTCGTGGACTGCAAAACGTGGGATGAGCACAAAGTCGTTAATGGGGTATTTGTAGTGCGTCCCGTCATCGGTAATTACCGCCGCAAGCGTGACTTCGCTTCCCGTACCGGCGGTAGTGGGAACGGCGATGAGCAGCGGCAGGCGACGATGAATCCGCAGCAGGCCGCGCATCTTGTTGATGGGCTTGTTTGGCTGCGCAATGCGTGCGCCCACGCCCTTGGCACAGTCCATGGCCGAGCCACCGCCAAAGCCGATAATGGCCTGGCAGGCGCTCTCTCGATACAGGGACGCCGCTTCTTCCACGTTTGAAACCGTGGGGTTTGCACGCGTTTCGGCATAGACCGTAACGCCAATCCCCCTGCATGCGAGCGCCGTCTCGAGCGGTGCCGTGAGCCCCAGACGGGCAATGCCGGGATCCGTCACGATAAGGACCTTCTGGATCGAGCACTTTTGAAGCACCGCGGGCACATCCTCGGCATGCTCTAAAATGCGCGGCTCGGTATAGGGCAGGATCGGCAATGCAATGCGAAAAACCGTCTGATATGTTCGGCACCAGGCACGACGGGCTAGATGCATAAAGGAAACTCCTTCATTTGTTGATAGGTCAACATTTGCTCGACCGATTGTACTCAGCGGCGGTCAAAGACGGCCTGCCAATCGTTAATCAATCAACATCTTCATATCTCAAAATTGTTTTATTAAAAATCATTCCTAATAGGCTTCACATTTGGTTGCATTTATGGATAATAGGACTCGTCAAGACGCACGTCCGGAGAGGGCCCTTACGGGACCGGACGAGCGCACAATCGCCATCGATCGAAAGGATCGAATCATGAAGTTTGTTTGCCCCGTTTGCGGTTATGTGGAAGAGTTCGACGGCGACCAGCTGCCCGAGGACTTCAAGTGCCCCCAGTGCGGCGTTCCCGGTTCTCGCTTCCTGAAGCAGGAGGAGGGTCAGCTCGAGTGGGCTGCCGAGCACGTCGTGGGCGTCGCCAAGATGGAGGGCGTCTCCGAGGACATCGTTGCCGACCTGCGCGCCAACTTTGAGGGCGAGTGCTCCGAGGTCGGTATGTACCTGGCCATGGCTCGCGTCGCTCATCGCGAGGGCTATCCCGAGATCGGCCTGTACTGGGAGAAGGCTGCCCACGAGGAGGCCGAGCATGCCGCCAAGTTCGCCGAGCTCCTGGGCGAGGTCGTGACCGACTCCACCAAGAAGAACCTCGAGATGCGCGTTGAGGCCGAGAACGGCGCCACCGCCGGCAAGACCGATCTTGCCAAGCGTGCCAAGGCCGCCGGCCTCGATGCCATCCACGACACCGTGCACGAGATGGCTCGCGACGAGGCCCGCCACGGCAAGGCTTTCGCCGGCCTGCTCAAGCGCTACTTTGGCTAAGCCAACCGCCTGAGACATAACCTCAAGCTCGATGAGGCCCGGACCGTATTGGTTCGGGCCTTTTTCGTGCCTCACGAACTTGTTAACGCCCTGAAATAGGACCGTCTTCGGCATCGGCTTCTCGTCAAAACTAAGTGAGTAGACTTTTTGGAACTTGCCGAGCAGACCATCCATATCACTTTATAAAGCCGCAGGTAAATGCCTTGTTGCAAAACGACCTAGTCGCCAAAGTGACAAAAGTCTACTCACTTAGATTCGCAGCCGTCCACGATCGAGCCATTTTGTGTCTAGCGGGCATCTTTCCGTCGATTACTCCCAATTTTGTCCAGTCAATGAATAGTTCAGACCGGAGTAATACCTCAGCCCTTTGCTCATCCGAGCTTTTATCACGATATTCAGCATCGAGCATCCTGCATACGGCCTTAACGATCGCGCGGAATCTATCCTCATCCGATATCTGTCTGTGTGTAAGGAGAAGCACATCGTAGCCCATGGCCTGAAGGGCCGTCATGCGGTCAGCGTCACGCAAGCCATCCCCTGCGCGTCCGTGCGAGGCCTTTCCCTGACATTCAATGGCCACCTGTCGCCTACCGTCCGGCGAAGAAAGAAGTAGGTCGATATATACACGGGACTTTCCCACAATCGCTCGAGCACTTGTGCTTAACGTCACTTCGACATTGAGCTCTATGCCGCAAAACCCTTCGCCTCCCAGGGCTCGCGGTAGTCCAAGCAACAAATACGCCTCGACCTCAAAAGGCGACGCGGCACCCAATGGGACGAGTTGCGATACCGCCATAAATCTATTGCCGTAACGCACCCCGCAAACATCTGAACAAAAACGGTCAAGGTCTCCGCCCAAAACCAAAGCGTCTCGACGCCATAAATTTGAGGTGGTGCCGTCCTCGGACGGGCAGCGCACCCAACCGAACGTTGTCGAAATCGCGCCCGAGTCAATTGCACACGCAAGCTCGGCCTCAAGTGCCGCCGGTAGAGCGCACACGGCAAACAAGCCACACATCTCCGCCAATACCAAAAGGAGCTGAAGATCCGTCAGATGCCGCGACATGATGAATGCCGTCAGTAGAGGAGACGTAATCAAAAATCCATGCTCCGTTTCCAGCACGGACTCCCTGGGGAGCTCACCAAGAAACAGCCGCTGCCTAATGCTGGTAGGACAAGTCCGCTTGTTTCTCGACCGAACCAATGTATACAACGGAAAGCCGAGCGCAACCGCAGCAGTCGGGTTACGGGCGAGATCATATCGCTGCCGGTCTTCTTCCGGCCGTGGAAGCGGCGGACACAAAGCGCG
>CAUHIY010000018.1:0-21112 GCA_959606405.1 uncultured Collinsella sp.
AGGTCAGCGCCCTTTCGTTTCACGTCACCTTGTCTCAAATGCGGCCCGCTCGCTGACGTTGCCAATACATCGATGTAGTCATTGGGGACGTTCTTAAACGACTACCCAACGGATATTGCGCACATGGCTCGCATGACAGTCGTCTCTTTTATGTTTCCTTTAGCCGTTGCTGCCTAGGATGGGGGTTAGTCGACAGGAAGGGAGCACCGGGATGGACGACGCGAGCGAGCGTGCAATCGAAGAGGACATGCTCGATCAGTTCAACTACTTTGATGATGAGGACGAGGAATTGATCGACCGTCGCGAGCCGGCGGCGCTCGATACTTTCGACCTTATTGATGAAGAGCCCGACGAGGACGAGGTCGGATCAGCGGAGCCCCCACAGCCTTCGCGCCTTGACTCGCTGCTTTCGAGAGCCCCCATGCACCACGGCGTTCGTGCCGGCGCGCTCCATATGAAAACTGACTGGCACCAGATCGTGACGGCAGGCGATGAGCTTGCCGTCGATGCGCCACTCACCGATAAGTCATCCATCATCTGCCGCACCGGCATGCTTATGCTGGCAAGCGGAACAGGTGCCTGGCGCGTGCGCGATACCATGAATCGTGTTGCTGCCGTACTCGGCGTCACGATTCACGTCGACCTGAGTCTTCTGTCGTTTGAGTGCACTTGCATCGAAGATGGCCACTGCTTTAACGAGGTTGTCAGCCTGCCCACAACGGGAGTCAATACCCATCGCATTTGGATGATGGAGAGTTTCCTCAAGGAAATCGAGACCTATGGTCGTCGCTTCACGGTACACGAGTATCACGAGATGCTCAGGACCGTTGAGAGCTCAAAGCCTGATTACTCTCCCTGGCAACAGGGCCTTGCGGCAGCCTGTGCTTGCGGCGCCTTCGTCTTTTTGCTCGGCGGCGGCCCTATCGAGATGGCCTGCGCGTTCGTGGGCGCGGGTGTCGGCAACTTTGCCCGCTCCCATATTCTCAAGCAAGGCCTTGGTCAGTTCAGCGCGCTGACGACCGGCGTTGCGCTCGCTTGCGTTTCGTATCTGCTGGCATTGCTCGGCCTTGGCCAGGTCATACCGGGGGCAATGTCGCACCAAGAAGGCTATATCGGCGCCATGCTCTTTGTGATTCCCGGCTTTCCACTCATTACGGCAGGCCTCGACATCGCTAAGCTCGACATGCGAAGCGGTATCGAGCGCCTTTCATATGCCGTATCGATTATTGTGATGGCGACCCTCGTAGGTTGGATGGTTGCCGAGTGTGTTGGCCTGGCGCCGGACGACTTTGCCCCACTGGGCCTTTCGCCGCTTGCCCTTACGCTCCTGCGCGTGGTGATGAGCTTCGTTGGCGTATTCGGCTTCTCGGTGATGTTCAACAGCCCGGTAAAGATGGCCGCGGCAGCTGGGTTGATCGGCGCCGTGTCCAATACCCTGCGTCTGACCCTTGTCGATGCGCCGACGATGATTCCCTTCCTGGGCCTCAGCACGGGAATGCCTCCCGAGGCAGCAGCGTTTATCGGCGCGCTGGTATCGGGGCTGCTCGCAAGCTTGGCTGAAGTCAAGCTCACCTACCCGCGCATCGCCCTCACGGTGCCTTCGATTGTCATTATGGTGCCGGGCTTGTATCTGTATCGCTCGATGTATTACATGTGCACCTTCGACACGGTCAATATGCTCGGCTGGTTTGTGCGCGCAGTGCTCATCGTAGCGTTTCTGCCCGTTGGACTGGGTGTGGCGCGTACGCTCACCGACCCTCGCTGGCGCCACACCAGCTAATTGGTACAAGGGGGACAGGTTACTTTGCACCAAATGAGTTGCGGTGAAATAGGGACTGAATTGTTGCTTAAAGGGTCAAAACAGTCCGTATTCCACCGCAACTTATGGGGTCGGGGGTTTTGGTGCCCTGCATCTCCACAAACTCAACGCTTACGAAGCGCGCGCCGTTCGTGTTAGGGTAGTTCCACCACATAAGTAGTCGCAGACGCGCGTAACACGGGCGGGCGAGATGAAGTCCCAACAGCTCCATCTTGCCCGCCCGTTTTTGTTGCGTGGCGCCGCGGTACAACACAGAGAGGAATCTGCCCTTTATGCCTATCAACAAACGGGAGAGCCTGCTGTTCACCTTTATCATGTGCTTTTGCATGGTGCTCTGGATGAGCATCTACAACGTTGCCCTGCAGCATGGGGCCATCAACGGCGAGGTTGTTGCCGCCGCGTGGCTCGGCTTCCCCGTTGCCTACATTTTTGCCATGTGCTGCGACTGGTTTGTTGCCAGTCCCCTTGCCAAGGGTTTCGCTTTTAAATTCCTGGTCACGCCGGGCAAGAGCTCGCCACTTGCCATGACGCTCGCCGTCAGCTCCTGCATGGTCGTTCCCATGGTCATCATCATGTCGCTGTACGGTGCCTGTGAGGGTCTGACGCACATGCCCGGCGGCATCCTTGCGAACCTGTATTCCGTGCCCGCGATCTGGATGATCAACATCCCGCATAATTTTGTGATGGCGCTGCCGTGGAACCTTTTGGTAGCCGGTCCGATTTCCCGCTTCGTCTTCCGTCGCGCCTTCCCTGTGGGGACGGTTTTCGAGGAGGAGCATGCCGAGCTCTTGGAGCAGGCTATGGCTCCTGAGTGCGAGTAGCTCGCTTAGGGATCTGCTGAGCGCGGGCGACTTGCTTGGTTGGAGCCCTAAGCGTGGATAGCTCTCTCGGCGACATCGCGGGCGTGAGCGGTGCGCATGACCGGAGGGCCCGTGCTGCTCCGTTGCCCGACGTGCTAGCGCGCAGAACAATCTGTTGGTGCATTCGGCGGCTGCTGAAGCGTTTCGGCAGCCGCTTTTTATACGGAGTTTAAATACAACAGTCTGTTGTATTACGTAGAGTGGTATATCTCTAGCGGGAAAAATGCGAGAGACGGAGCATTATGGCGTTGCTAGTAGGACTGGACGTAGGGTCGACGACGACCAAAGTTTACGCGATGCACGAGGATATGACCGAGGCGTGGTGGGGATATCGCCGCCACGGGGCGTGTCAGACAGCGAGCGTGCGCGCCATGCTCGGCGAGCTCGCCGAGCGCTTTCCCCATGAGTCGCTGCGCGTTGCGGTGACCGGCTCGGGTGCGCGCGATATCGCGACCGCGCTGGGCGCCTCGTACGTTCAGGAGGTGGTCGCCAACGCGCTCGCGATCAGCAGGTTCTATCCGCAGACGCGCTGCGCCATCGAGCTGGGCGGCCAAGACGCCAAGATGATCTTCTTCCGCACCAACGATAAGGGAGACATCGAGGTTGCCGACATGCGCATGAACGGCTCGTGCGCAGGCGGTACCGGTGCATTTATCGACGAGATGGCAAAGCTCATGGGGGTCGGCACCGAATCGGGCGAGTTCGAGCAGCTCGCAAGCCGGGGAACGACCGTCCACGAGGTCTCGGGCCGCTGCGGCGTGTACGCAAAGACCGATATCCAGCCGCTGCTCAACGAGGGCATTCCTGCCACCGACCTGGCGCTTTCGGCGCTTCACGCGGTCGCCCGCCAAACGATCGGCGGTCTGGCCCAGGGTATCGACATCGAGCCGCCGGTAATCTTCGAGGGCGGTACGCTCGCCTACAACCCCACACTGGTCCGCGTGTTCCGGGAGCAACTGAATCTATCGGACGATCAGGTTATCGTCCCGCGCGATCCGCAGATCATGGTCGCGCGCGGTGCCGCCCTGTCGCTGACCGACATGTTCGCATCGTCCCAACCGATCGACCTTCCCGACGCTTTTGTCCGGCTGGATAAGCTCGAGACGGTCGCGCCCGCAAGCGGGGAGGGACGTCTTGCCCAGCCCTTTTTTGCCACACCTGCCGAGCAGGCGGATTTTACGGCACGCCATGGCAAAGAGACGCCGGCAAAGGGTCCGGATGCGTATGCGCCCGGAGAGACGGTGCGTGTGGCGCTCGGTATCGATTCGGGGAGCACGACGACCAAGTTCGCCCTGGTCGATGAGGCGGGTGAGCTTGTCGATTCGTTCTACGCGTCTAATAACGGCAGGCCGCTCGACGTCGCCCAACAGGGTCTTGTCAGCTTGAAGAACCGCTGGGAGACAGCGGGAGTCACGCTTGCGATCGATGCCGTGGGCACCACGGGATACGGCGAGGAGCTTTTCGCGCGCGCGTTCCACGCCGACTACCATACGGTCGAGACGGTCGCGCACGCCCGCGCCGCGTGCGCATGCGTTCCCGATGCGACCTTCGTGCTCGACATCGGCGGACAGGATATGAAGGCCATCTGGCTCAACCACGGCGTGCTGACCGATATCGTCGTCAACGAGGCGTGCTCTGCGGGCTGCGGCTCGTTCCTCGAGGGTTTTGCCAAAAACCTCGGAATAGCCGTTGAGGATATCGCGACCGAGGCATTTTCGTCCAAAGCCCCCGCCGTTCTCGGCAGCCGCTGCACGGTGTTCATGAACAGCAGCGTCGTTTCCGAGCAGCGGCGCGGTAAGGGTCCGGGCGACATCATGGCCGGTCTCTGCCGTTCGATTATCGAGAACGTGTTCACCAAGGTCATTCGCGTTTCAAATCTCAACCGTCTGGGCGACAAAGTCGTCGTCCAGGGCGGCACGTTCCGAAACGACGCGGTGCTGCGCGCATTCGAGCAGTATCTGGGCAAACCCGTCACGCGTGCGCCCCACCCGGGGCTGATGGGCGCTATCGGTATCGCCCTGCTCGCGCGCGAGGAATGCCGCAAGGGCGACGCCGGCACGTCGTTTATCGGGCTCGATGCCGTGGAGCGCTTCGAGCATCGCGAGTTCGGCGGCGTTACCTGCCGTCGGTGCAACAACCGCTGCCAGCGCGCGGTCGTGGCATTTGGCGACGGCTCGCTTTACGTCACGGGCAATCGCTGCCCGCGCGGCGGCGCCATCTCATGGGATGAGCTCGTGCGCGAGGTTCCCGCGGCGGAGGAGCTGCGTCCGCAGGGTGCTTGCGAGGCACAGGCACCCGGCACGGGGCGCGACCGGACCGCGGCTGCCCCCAATCTCTTTGTCGACCGCGAGAAGCTGCTGTTCGAGTCGTACCCCACGGTTCCCGTCTGCGGGGGGCGCGATGTCACGATCGGCATTCCCCGTGTGCTCGAGTTCTGGGACACCATGCCGTTCTGGTCGACGTTCTTCAGCACGCTCGGCTTTAAGGTGCGCGTCTCGGGACGCAGCACCAAGGCGATGTACGAGCGCGGTCTGGCGCACGTCACATCCGACACCGTGTGCTTCCCGGCCAAGCTCGTCCACGGGCACATCCGCAATCTCGTCGACGCCGGCGTCGACCGCATCTTCATGCCCATCATCACGACGGTGCCCACCGAAAACACCGCCTCTACCAGCGAGTGGATGTGCGCCGTCGTAAAGGGATACCCCTACGTGATGCGCAATTCCGATAACCCGGAGGAGCGTTTCGGCGTTCCGTTCGATACGCCGCTGTTCCACTGGTACGACGAGGGCGACCGAAACCGCCAGCTCAAGGCGTGGTGCAAGGAGACCTTCGATATCGATGCCGACCTGGTTGCCAAGGCGACCGAGCAGGCGGACCGCGCGCAGGAGACGTTTGAGAACCAGCTGCAGCTGCGCGGCAGGCAGGTGCTCGAGAACGTGCGCGAGGACGGCGGCTACGCGGTGGTGATCGCTTCGCGCCCGTACCACAACGACCCGCTGGTCAACCACGGGCTGCCCAAGCTCTTCTCTGAGCGCGGCATCCCCGTGCTGACGCCCGATGCGGTGCCGGGGGTCTGCAACGTCGATCTTTCCAACAGCCGCATCGACATCGTGAACAACTACCATGCGCGCATGCTGTCGTGCGCGGTCATCGTCGCATCGACGCCCGAGCTCGAGCTCGTGCAGATGGGCAGCTTCGGCTGCGGCCACGATGCGTATCTCACCGACGAGATCGCGCGCATGATGGGCGAGATGGGCTCCAAGGTTCCGATGATGATCAAGCTCGATGAGAGCGACGTCGCCGGTCCCATGGGCATTCGCGTGCGTTCGTTTATCGAGTCGGTCAACCGTCGTCGCGCGGAGGAGCGTGCCGAGGGCGCCCGGGTGCACGCGGTCCATCCGCTCGACGACCCGTATAAGGTCAAGTACACCAAGCGCGACCGGCACGACAAGATCGCGCTGGTCCCCAACACCTCCCATGCGTTCTGCAGGCTCATGACCGCGGCGATGCGCAATCAGGGCGTGCGCGCCGAGGCCCTTGATATCGGGCGCGAGGATGCCATCCGCCTGGGCAAACGCTATGTGCACAACGACATCTGCTTCCCCGCGCAAATCGTGATCGGCGAGGCGCTCGCGGCACTCAAGAGCGGTAAGTACGACCCGCACGACGTCGCCGTGGTGACTGGCAAGTATATCGGCGACTGCCGCCTGACGCACTACATGCCCCTGCTGCGCCGCGCGCTCGACGACGCGGGATACGACTATGTCCCGGTGCTCACCAACGACGACGTCGATGCCCACAATGCGCATCCGGGCTTCAAGCTCGGCCTTGGCCCGAGCATCCAGATCGCCTACGGTCTTCCCATGATCGATGCCCTCGAGGCCATGCTTAGGCGCATCCGTCCCTATGAGCTCGAGAAGGGCGCGGCGGACGCTGCGTTCGACCGCGCGCTCGATGAGGTTATCGAGGGCATGGAGCGCTCGGGGCTGAGAGGCCAGGCGACGGGCTTCAAACGCGCGCTTGCGATCATGGACGCCGTTCCGTACGACCGCTCGAACCCGCATCCGACCGTTCTCATCGTGGGCGAGTACCTGCTCAATTTCCATCTCGGCGCCAACCACGAGATCGAGCGCTACCTCGAGGACAACGGGCTCGAGGTCATCGAGGCGCGCATGACCGACGTGATCCGCAAGACCTATTTCTACAAGCATGCGCAGTCGCGCGAGTTCCACGTCGACCTGTCGCTGCCCGAAAAGGCCTGGTACGCCACGGCGGACAACCTGTTCGAGCTCGCGCACGACCGTTGCGACCGCCTGGGCGCGGCGAGCCCGCTCTACGAGCCGCCGACGCGCATGCCCGAGCTCGTGCGCGCGAGCGATAAGATCCTGCACCATACGTTCGATGCGGGCGAGGGCGTGCTGATTCCGGCGGAGATCCTCGAGCACGCCAAGCGCGGCTGCCGCAACTTCGTGATCCTGCAGCCGTTCGGGTGTCTGCCCAACCATGTCGTGGGGCGCGGGCTCATCCATGCGCTCAAGGAGCAGTATCCCACGGCGCAGTTCCTGCCGCTCGACTACGATCCCGACGTGAGCTTCGCCAACGTGGAGAACCGTCTTCAGATGCTCATCATGAACGCCAAGGCGCAGGGGTGCGGTGAGGCGCATGGCGAGACCGCGTAAGGACGCCGATGCGCCCGATGCACGCACCCGTATCATCGAGGCGTTTTGGGAGCTCATCGAGAACAACAGCATCTTCGAGCTGTCGGTTGGCGAGGTGACCCGCGCCGCCCAGTGCAATCGCGGAACGTTTTACTACTATTTTCACGATTTCGATGAACTCGTCGCCATCGCCATAGCCCAGCTGCTGCAGGATAACGAGCTCATCACCGATGCCCTCTGGCATTTTTCGAGCGAGGGCGACCTTTCGGCGTTCGACCGGCGCGACGTCCGCTGCCTGCTGCGGCGCATCGTCATCACCATGAGGGCGGGTGCCGCCGAGCAGGTCGAGCAGGGCATCCATACGATCATCATCGACCGCGTGAGAGAGATCGTCCACCCCGACGGAGAAGAGCTCAAGGCAGATTCGAGCTTTGCGGTGGGCTTTCTGGTCTCGGGCATCATGGGCTTTGTGATGGCGGTCGGCTTTGCCCGGGAGGGCGGCGAGGAGATAGACCTCGAGCAGCTGGGGGACAGCGCGTGCGCGTACCTGAGGGCGGTCGCCATGCAGACGGTTGAAACGGTCGCGCAAGTCGAGGGCGTCGATACATCCGAGCTGCTCGAACGCGTCTCCAAGGAGGCCGATGCCTATCGCGCATCGCGTGCGACGAGTCCCGACGTGGTGAAAGACGTCTAGGGTTTCTCTTGCGGGGCGCCCGTCGCGCATCGCGCGGTGAGTCCCGCGATGCGGTCATAACCTGCATTCATGTGAGCCGGGTTTATAGATATTCCTCCAGCTGTTAACATATACTCCATATGGGTAAAGAGACCAAAGCGCTGCCGCGGGGCGGCGCTTTGCGTTTGAAAAAACTAGCTCGTCTAAGAGGAACTAGCATGTTAGACCGTTTTACCGATCGTGCGCGTAAGGTCATGTCCATGGCCAAGCAAGAAGCGCTCGATCTTCATTCAAATAAGGTGGGCACCGAGCACCTGCTGCTCGCGCTTGCCAAGGAGGACGAGGGCATTGCCGCCGAGGCGCTGCGTTCGCTCGACATCTCCTATGATGACATCATGGATACTCTCAAAGAGGTCCAGACCACGGTTCCCGAGCCCAGTGAGGAGACCGAGGCGGCCAAGCTCGCCTTTACGCCGCTCGTCATTAGCGTGATGGAGCGTTCATTCCGCGTGGCGCGCGAGAACAACCAGACCTACGTGTCGACCGAGCACTTGCTGATCGGCATCGTCGAAGAGGGCAACGGCATGGCCATGGACATCCTCATGCGCCTGGGTGTGTCGTCCGCCTCCATCAAAAAGGCTATCGAGAAACTCACCGCCAAGGACCAGGACAAGAAGCGTCCGCTCGCCGGCGCCGGTGCTGGTCGTCCCGGTGCGGGCCTGCCGTTCTTTAGCGGCTCGGATACCTCTCAGCAAAGGGGGGGTGGCACCGATACGCTTAAGCAGTTCGCGACCAACCTCACGCAGAAGGCGCGCGACGGCGAGCTCGACCCTGTAATTGGTCGCGAAAAGGAAGTCCAGCGTATGATGGAAATTCTTTCGCGCCGCACCAAGAACAACCCGCTCATTCTGGGCGACCCCGGCGTGGGCAAGACGGCCATCGTCGAGGGCCTGGCTCAGCAGATTGCAGCCGGCAACGTGCCCGAGAACCTCATGAACCAGAATATCTGGACGCTCGACCTGCCGGGCCTCGTGGCGGGCGCCAAGTATCGCGGCGAGTTTGAGGAGCGCCTCAAGAACGTGATCCAGGAGGCCACCGAAGCTGACGACGTCATCCTGTTTATTGACGAGATGCACACCATCATCGGTGCCGGCTCTGCCGAGGGCTCCATCGACGCGAGCTCCATGCTCAAGCCCGTTCTCGCACGCGGTGCTTTCCAGATCATCGGTGCCACCACGGCCGAGGAGTTCCGCAAGTACCTCACCAAGGACCCGGCCTTCGAGCGTCGCTTCCAGACCATCGATGTCGAGGAGCCGAGCGTCGAGGACACGGTCAAGATCCTGACCGCGCTCAAGCCGCGCTACGAGGAGCACCACCATGTGCGCTATACGCAGGGTGCTATCGAGGCCGCCGCGAACCTCTCCGACCGCTACATCCAGGATCGCTTCCTGCCCGATAAGGCCATCGACCTCATTGACGAGGCCGGCGCCCGCGCCCGCATCGCCGCCAACCGCGCGCCCGAGCCGGTGCGCGAGGCCGAGCATCGCGTGGAGGAGCTTAAGGCCGCCGCGCAGGAGGCCACCGAGAGCGACGACATGAACAAGGCCGCCGAGATCACCGAGCAGCAAAAGGCTGCCGAGATTGAGCTCGCCGAGGCCAAGGCTGCCTGGACGGCCGAGCTCGACGCCAGCCCGCTCACCATCGATGTCTCCCAGATTGCCGACATCGTGTCCGTGACCTCGGGCGTGCCGGTGTCCTCGCTCACCGAGAGCGAGAGCCGCCGCCTGCTGCAGGCCGAAAGCGTGCTCAAGACGCGCATCATCGGTCAGGACGAGGCCGTCGAGGCCGTTGCCAAGGCCGTGCGCCGCAGCCGCTCGCCGCTCAAGGACCCGCGTCGCCCCGGCGGCAGCTTTATCTTCCTGGGCCCCACCGGCACGGGCAAAACCGAGCTCGCCAAGACGCTCGCCGAGTATCTCTTTGGCAGCAAGGACGCGCTCATCAGCTTCGATATGTCGGAGTTTGGCAGTGAGTTCGAGGTCTCCAAGCTCATCGGTAGCCCCCCGGGCTATGTGGGCCACGACGAGGGCGGCCAGCTCACCAAGGCTGTTCGCCGTCACCCGTACTCGGTCGTGCTGTTCGACGAGATCGAGAAGGCGCACCCCGACATCTTCAATATCCTGCTGCAGGTGTTGGAGGAGGGCCGTCTGACCGATAGCCAGGGCAAGACGGTCGACTTCCGCAATACGGTGATCATCATGACGTCAAACGTGGGCGCCCGCGAGATCGCGCAGGATGCGAGCGTTGGCTTTGGCACCACCGGCGAGCAGAGTCTCACGTCGAGCGAGATCAAGGGCCGTGCGATGGGCGAGCTCAAGCGCCTGTTCCGCCCCGAGCTGCTCAACCGTATCGACGATATTGTGGTGTTCCAGAAGCTCTCGGGCGAGAACCTGACCAAGATTGCGCACCTGCTGGTGGACGATCTGCGCCAGCGCCTGATCGCAAACGGCATGAACATCAAGCTTACCGATGCGGCCTACGACAAGATTGTGGCGGAGGGTACCGACCTCACCAACGGCGCGCGTCCTCTGCGTCGTGCCATCCAAAAGCTCATCGAGGATCCGCTGTCCGAGGAGCTGCTGGCCGGTGAGTGGGGCGAGGGCGATACCGTCCTGTGCGACGTGGTCGACGGCAAGTTTGTCTTTAGCCACGGCACGGGTGAGATTCCGGCGCCGCGTCCGGCGGGTGCACTCGGGGGCGATACCGCTCCGGCGGCGCCGCACACCGGAAACGCCGCGCCTGTGAGCAGTGGCGTGAGCTCGGGCCCCGGCGGCATGATGCAAGCCGGTTCCGGCGCGCTGTAGGGCGTGGCGACAATTTGATACGCGCAATCGAGGCGCTCCGGAAAGGGCGCCTCGATTTGTAGAGCTGCGGTAACTGTGACCGTTACGCTATGCGGTCCACCGTTAGCCGATGATGCGAGGGCGCTCGGCGTTTTCGACTGGTTTATGCACGCAAAGTCTGGGAATATACAAGTCGCATGTCTTACTGTCTAACCAGTTGCGCCAAGGAGGCACCATGGACTACAAGATTACCGGCTACGAGCCCGCCCAGCTGTTCCATTTCTTTGAGGAGGTCAGCGCGATCCCCCGCGGGTCTGGCAACGAGAAGGGCATCAGCGATTTTCTGGTCGCGTTTGCCAAGGAGCGCGGCCTCGATGTGTACCAGGACGAGGTCTACAACGTCATCATTCGCAAGCCCGCATCTGCCGGTGCCGAGAATGCCCCGACCGTGATGCTGCAGGGCCACATCGATATGGTGTGCGACAAGTTGGGCTCCGTTGAGCACGACTTTACGACTGATGGTATCGACCTGGTCGTCAAGGACGGCGTCCTCACCGCTAACGGCACCACTCTGGGCGCCGACAACGGTATTGCCGTCGCTCTGATGCTCACTGTTCTCGATGACGATTCGATCATTCACCCCGCCCTCGAGTGCGTGTTCACCACCGACGAGGAGACTGGCCTGGTCGGCGCCGAGACGCTCGACAAGTCCCAGATTAGCGCCCGCACCATGATTAACCTCGACTCCGAGGAAGAGGGCGTTGCCACCGTCAGCTGTGCCGGCGGCGTCGTCGTTACCTACACCTGCCCGATCGTGCGCGAGCACAAGACCGGTAGCACCCTCACGCTCGACATCTCCGGCCTGCTGGGCGGTCACTCCGGCAGCGATATCCACCTGGAGCGCGGCAATGGTAACCTCATCATGGCCCGCATCATCGACCGCCTGATGGTCGCCGGCGAGCCCGCCATCGTTAGCTTTAACGGCGGCACCAAGGACAACGCCATCAACCGTGAGTGCAAGGCTGTTCTGGTCTACGTCGACCACGCTGCCGCCGAGGCCGCGGCCCAGATCGCAAGGGGCATCATCGCCGACGTCACCGCCGAGCTTGAGGTCTTCGACCCCGGCTTTACCTGCACCGTCGAGATTGCCGACGACGCCGAGGTCGAGGCCATGGACCAGAAGTCCGCGCTTGCCCTCATCCGCGCCCTGCGTCTTGCCCCCAACGGTGTGATCCGCCGCAACGTCGCCACCGACGGCTCCGTCGAGGTTTCCTCCAACATCGGTGTGGTTGCCACCTCTGACGACGAGGTCAAGATCATGCTGTCCCCGCGCTCCTCGATCACCTCGCTGCAGAACGAGTTCAAGGACCGTCTGCAGACGCTGGCCGATGTCCTGGGCTTCGACGCCAAGTTTGAGTTCGAGTATCCCGGCTGGAGCTATGCCGAGCATTCGCCGGTCCGCGACGTCTTCGTCGAGAGCTATCGCGAGCTCTTTGGTTCCGAGCTGCGCATCGAGTCCATTCACGCCGGCCTTGAGTGCGGCCTGTTTGCCGAGGCCCTGCACGGCCTGGACGCCATCGCCGTGGGTCCGACGCTCTCCGATGTTCACACCCCGGACGAGAGCATGGAGCTCGCTTCTGCCGAGCGCTTCTACGAGCTGCTCATCGATGTCCTCAAGCGCCTCGCTGCGTAAAGGTCGCCTTAGTTAAGCCGCTCTAAAACGGCTGGCTATGAAAACGACCGCTTGGCGTAATGCCGGGCGGCCGTTATTCGTTACAGTGCGAGAATCCCCAGATGCTCAAGCAAGATCTTAAGCCCGATGAGGACGAGCACGACGCCACCCACGATG
The DNA here is from genome assembly GCA_959606405.1 of uncultured Collinsella sp. GTDB lineage: Bacteria > Actinomycetota > Coriobacteriia > Coriobacteriales > Coriobacteriaceae > Collinsella. The sequence goes on from CAUHIY010000018.1 coordinate 12,703, forward strand.
GTGGCGGGCTTTTCGTAGCGCGCGCCAAAGGTGTGGCCGATCGCTACGCCGGCAACGGAGAAGACAAAGGTCGTGATGCCAATGAGCGACACGGCGGGAACGATATCGACCGAGAGCGCGGCAAACGAGATGCCCACGGCAAGCGCGTCAATCGAGGTGGCGATGGCAAGGATTAGATATTCGCCCAGGTCGATCTTTTCGGCATCCTTGCCGTCGCCTTCGTTCTCGTCCTCAGTAAAGGCTTCCCACAGCATCTTGCCGCCGATAAAGGCGAGCAGGATAAAGGCGATCCAGTGGTCGATGGGGCTGATGATGCCCATGAACTGGCTACCAAGGGCCCACCCAATTACGGGCATGCCGGCCTGGAAACCGCCAAAGAACAGGCCGAGTATCACGGCGACCTTAAGGTTGATCCTTTTCATGCCAAGGCCCTTGCAGATGGATACGGCAAAAGCGTCCATAGAAAGGCCGATAGCGAGCAACACAAGCTCTGCGAGTCCCATAGTCTGGCTCCCTCTCTGCGGGCGGGCCCGCGTGTACCTCTTGGGGGAGTAACAAAAAAGACCCGTGGCGTACGCGTTGCGCGCACAGCCACGAGTCTCGTTCATTAAGGCAAGCCAGGCCGCATCGGCCAGTGTGTTGACTTGCCGCGCCACCGGAGGCGAACCCGATCACGCGACTACTCCCTCATTTATGCGAATCCCGATGCTACCACATGAACAGCTGATTTGGGTTGGGCTCTCAGCTGTGTTCGCTCATTCTGTAAGCATCGGATTTCGCAAGCGCCGCAGGGACAAACCGTGAGAAACTATTTAGCGTTTATGGAGCGTATACGATGGGAGCGATGCCTTGGATAAGAACGAGCTGCAAAAGCGTATGGAACAGGCCATCCGCCTGACGGCACCTGGTCAGCCGATCCGCACCGCCCTCGACATGATCATCGCCGGTCACCTGGGCGCCCTTATCTGCGTCGGCGACACCGAAAACGTGCTCGCTGCCGGTAACGACGGCTTCCCGCTCAACATTTCGTTTACCTCGAACCGCCTGTTCGAGCTTTCCAAGATGGACGGCGCCATCGTTATCGATGGCGACCTCACCCAGATCCTGCGCGCCAACTTCCACCTCAATCCCGATCCCTCGCTCGCCACGAGTGAGACGGGCATGCGTCACCGTACTGCCGCTCGCATGTCGGTGCTCACCGATGCCATCGTGATCTCGGTTTCGGCTCGTCGCGCCGTCGTCAACGTGTACGTCCACGGCAAGAGCTACGAGATCCAGCCCGTCACCACCATCATGAGCTCGGTCAACCAGCTCGTCGCCACGCTCCAGACTACCCGTCAGTCGCTCGATCGCTCCCTGCTGCGCCTGACGGCCCTCGAGCTCGACGACTACGTCACACTCGCCGACATTACCGGTATTTTCTCGAGCTTCGAGATCATGCAGCAGGCAAAGACCGAGCTTAAGGATTGCATTGTCAAGCTGGGCAACCAGGGTAAGCTCGTGCAGATGCAGCTCGAGCAGCTCGCGGGCTCCAGCATGGATACCGAATACGACTTGATGATCCGCGACTACGCGAGCGATTCCTCTGAGGCCAACGCCGAGAAGATTCGCGCCGAGCTGAGCCGTATGACGCCTAAGGACCTGTCCGACCCGCAGCACGTGGCGGCAGTTCTGGGCTATGACGACTTGGACGAGGACTCCGTCATGACGCCGCTGGGCCTGCGCACGCTTTCGCGCGTGTCCGTCGTGCGCGACGGCGTGGCCGAGAAGATCGTCGACGAGTACGGCTCGCTGCAGGAGCTCATGGACGACATCAGCGAGGATCCGGAGCGCTTGGGCGACTTTGGCGTCAACAACCCTGCCATTCTTGCGGACTCGCTGTACCGCATGAAGGGCACCAAACAGGGGAACGCATAATGGCGCCCGTATGCGCCGTGGTCGTTGCCGGCGGCAGCGGCCAGCGCTTTGGAAATCCCGGCGGCAAGCAGCTCGTTAATGTGGCGGGCCGTCCGCTCATGAGCTGGTCCATCCGCGCGTTCGATCGTAGCGATAAGGTCGGCCATATCGTCGTGGTTTGCCCTGCCGAGCGCCGTGCCGAGATGCGCCGCCTGGCCATTGACCCGTTTGACTATGACACGCCCATCAGCTTTGCCGATGCCGGCGATACCCGTCAGGATTCCACCCGTGCCGGCGTGCATGCGGTTCCGGCGGGTTTCGAATATGTCGCCATCCACGACGGCGCTCGTCCGCTCATTACGACCGAGGCCATCGACCACGCTATCGACGTGCTCGTGAGCGACCGTGCCCTCGACGGTGTCGTGTGCGGTCAGCCCGCGATCGACACGCTCAAGATCGTTGACGGCGATAATATCGTCGAGACGCCGCCGCGTGAACTCTACTGGGCAGCGCAGACGCCGCAGATCTTTAGCGTCGATGCTATGAAGCGCGCCCACGCTGCAGCCATTGCCGAGGGCTTTATCGGTACCGATGATTCGTCGCTGGTCGAGCGCATGGGTGGGCGCGTCCGCTGCGTCCAGAGCCCACGCGATAACCTTAAGGTGACGGTGCCCGAGGACCTGCGTCCCGTAACCGCGATTCTGCTTGGCCGCATGGCCGAGGGAGAGGACCTTCCCCATGTTCAGTAACCTGCGCATTGGCCATGGCTACGACGTTCACCGTCTGGTGGAGGGGCGTCGATGTATCATCGGCGGTGTCGACATTCCCTACGAGCGCGGCCTGCTGGGCCACTCGGATGCCGATGTGCTCGCGCACGCCTTGGCCGACGCCATTCTGGGCGCCTGCCGTGGGGGAGACATCGGCAAGCTATTCCCCGACACCGATCCCGCCTACGAGGGTGCCGATTCGATGGTGCTGCTTGCCCGCGTGATGGACTATGCGCGTGAGCTGGGCTTTGAGTTTGTCGATGCCGATTGCACCATTGCCTGCCAGCAGCCTAAGATCACCCCGCACCGCGATGCCATGCGCGCCAACCTTGCCCATGCCCTGGGCGTTGACGTCGAAAACGTGGGCGTCGCCGCCACTACGACCGAAAAGCTCGGTTGGGAAGGCCAGGGCGAGGGAATCGGCGCCTGGGCCGTCTGCCTGCTACAGAAAACCGTTAAGGAGTAACGAATGCGTATCTACAACAGCGCTACCCATAAAAAGGAAGAGTTCCAGCCCATCGAGTCCGGCAAGGTCCGCATGTACGTGTGCGGCCCCACGGTCTACGACAACATCCACATCGGCAACGCCCGTACGTTCATCAGCTTTGACGTGATTCGCCGCTGGCTCATCGCGAGCGGTTACGAGGTCACGTTCGCCCAGAACCTCACCGATGTCGACGACAAGATCATCAAGCGCGCCAACGAGCAGGGCCGTACGGCCGCCGAGGTCGCGACGGAGTTCTCCGACAAGTTCATCGGCGTCATGCGCGCCGCCAACGTGCTCGATCCCGATGTGCGCCCCCGCGCCACCAAGGAGATCGGCCCCATGATCGCCATGATCAAGACGCTTATCGAGCAGGGCCACGCTTACGCAGCCGATAACGGCGACGTGTACTTTGCCGTGCGCAGCGATCCCAACTATGGTCAGGTCTCGGGCCGCAACATCGACGACCTTATGGTTGGCGCGCGCATCGAGGAGAACGAGGACAAGAACGACCCGCTCGACTTTGCCCTGTGGAAGGCCGCCAAGCCCGGCGAGCCCAGCTGGCCGAGCCCCTGGGGCGAGGGCCGTCCCGGTTGGCACACCGAGTGCGCCGCCATGGTGCATCGCTACCTGGGCACTCCGATCGACATCCACGGCGGCGGCTCCGACCTTGCCTTCCCGCATCACGAGAACGAGTGCGCCCAGGCCACCTGCGCCTGGCACCAGGGCTTCTCCAACACCTGGATGCACACGGGCATGCTGCTGGTAGACGGCGAGAAGATGTCCAAGTCGCTCGGCAACTTCTTTACGCTGGCCGAGGTCCTCGAGCAGCACTCCGCTGCCGCCCTGCGCCTGCTGATGCTGCAGACGAGCTATCGCTCGCCGCTCGACTTTTCTTGGGAGCGCCTGGAGGGTGCCGAGAACTCGCTCACGCGTATCGCCGGTACGGTCGAGAACCTGCGTTGGGCCGCGAACCACGCGACGGCCGATGCCGACGAAGCGGCTGCCGAGGCGTTTGCCGCCAAGGCCGCCGAGACCCGTGCCACCTTTAAGGAGTGCATGGACGACGACTTTAACACCGCTGGTGCCATGGGTGCCGTCTTTGGCTTTGTCACCGAGTGCAACCAGTACCTGGAGCAGGCGGGCGACGCTGCCGACAAGACCGCCGCGCTTGCCGCCGCCGACACGCTGGCCGAGCTGCTCGATACGTTTGGCGTCGAGCTTCCCGAGCCCAAGGTCGAGCTGCCGCTGGGTCTGCTGGGCGTTGCCGCCGGCCTGGTCGCCTACACGGGCGACGACGTGGACGAGGCCGCTGCCAAGATTCTCGAGGCCCGCGCCGAGGCCCGTGCCGCCAAGAACTGGGACCTGGCAGACGCCATCCGCGACCAGCTCAAGGACCTGGGCCTCACCATTGAAGATACGGCCGCGGGTACTCGTATTAAGACCCTCTAGTATTTGTCGACCGTTCGAGGTGTGGCAGATTGCCTTGAAAGGGGAAGGCATAGACCTGGTGGTCATGCCCGACGATTGAAAGGCAAGGTGCCGTGGCTCGGACGGTCGATTCTTGTTCGTTATCTATTTAAGGAGGCCGTTTTATGGCCGACAATCGCAAGCGTGTACCGCGTGGAGGCAAACAGGCCGCTTCTGGCTCGCGTCCGATTCGCCACAATGACCGCGCTGCCGCTCCCAAGGGCCAGCGCGATCGCACCCAGGCCGCACGTCCGCAGCGCGATCGCAACCGCGACGCTGCCCAGGCTCCCAAGGGTGAGTTCATCGAGGGTCGCCGTGCTGCTGCCGAGGCGCTGCGCACCGGTTTTCCCATCAAGTGCGCGCTCATTGCCGAGGGCGGGGAGCGCGATGCCGCCTTGTCGCGCCTGGTCGACGACCTCAACGCTGCGGGCGTCCGCATCAAGTATGTGCCGCGCGCGCAGCTCGACGCACTGTCGAGCCATGGCGCTCACCAGGGTATCGCGCTCGAGGTTGGTAACTTCCCTTACGCCGATGTCGCCGACATCCTCGACCGCGCGGGTGACGGACCGGCGCTCGTCGTCGTGCTCGACCATGTGACTGACGACGGCAACTTTGGTGCCATCGTGCGTTCCGCCGAGGTTGTGGGCGCGGCCGGCGTCATCATCGCCAACAAGCGCGCCGCCGGCGTGACCGTGGGCAGCTACAAGACTTCAGCCGGCGCCGTCATGCATCTGCCTATCGCGCAGGTGCCCAACATCGCCCGCGCACTCGACGATCTTAAGGACGCTGGCTTTTGGGTGGGCGGTGCCTCCGAGCACGCCGAAGGCAGTTGCTGGGATGCTCCCTTCGAGGGCCGCGTGGCGCTCGTCATGGGCTCCGAGGGCGACGGCATCTCGCGCCTGGTGCTCGAGAAATGCGACTTTTTGGCCAAGCTTCCCCAGCGCGGCATGACCGAGAGCCTCAATGTTGCCCAGGCGACCACGGCGCTGTGCTTTGAGTGGCTGCGCCGCAACGCCGGCGAGCTCATGGGGGAGGAGTAGCGCATGTCCAAAAAGAACCGCGCCAAGTCCAAGGCCAAGCGCTTTGGCGAGGGCTCGGCCAAGCCGATTGTTTCGGCCGCGACCTATGGCGTGGGCGGCAATGCGTTTGCGCAGGCCATCGCCGATCCGGTCTCGACGGTGCACTCCAACAAGCCCGAGCTGCTGGTGGTCGACGGCTACAACGTGATCCACTGTACGCCGCGCTACGAAAAGCTCGTGTACGACCATTCTGACGATCCGTATTCCAGCGACGTTCACGATATGGCGCGCACGGCGCTCATTAATGACGTAGCTGCGTTTGCCCAGGGCCGCTACGAGGCTGTGATCGTATTTGACGGCGCGGGCAATATCTCCAGCGAGCGCCCCAACCTACCGGCCCGCGGTGTGCGCATTGAGTTTTCGCCGACGGGTGTTTCGGCCGATACCGTGGTGCAGAAGCTCTGCATCGAGGCACGTGAGGAAGGCCGCGCGTGCTCCGTGGTATCGAGCGACGGCACGATCCAGGCCGTTGTCATGGGCAAGGGCGTCACGCGCATCTCGAGCCGTATGCTGGTGGACGAGATCAAACAGATCGATAACGACGTTCACGAGGCAGAGGAAGCTCCGCAGATTAAGATGACTCTGGGCAGCCGCCTGAGTCCCGATGCCCTGGCCAAGCTCAAGGCCCTGCGCGGACGGTAGGGGAGTTGGCGGGGCAATGCTGCCTTGCTAACTCCATTCAGCGATGTCGATCATTCTTTCGAGGCGCCACGTTAGCGCCTCTTTTAGATAAGGCAGTCTCGCTGCTAGGGCATCGTTTTTAGACAGAATCTCGATTGCCTCGTCGACAAAACCTTCGAGTTTGCCCCCGTCAAACCAGCTCATATCCTCAACAAGCAACATTTGTTTCGCGGGACTTGAATGGAACTGCGCGCTGGCAAAACTGTGCTCTCCTGCCCTAAGCTCCTCTAGAGATATGTTGCACCAGAGCGATGAGCCCGAATCGAAGATGGGGGCTGGTCTGCAGGCCAGTGAGTTGACGTTTCGCACGAGGCCGAAGTTGCGCCAATGACGATCGTAGTTGGCGATGATGTCGTCGCATACGATCATGCGGTCAAGGGCATCCTTAACGCCTGCCACCCCGAGCTCCTCGCAATTTGCTACATATCGCTCGTAGTCGGTTAGCCGTTCATCTGCGTTTGCGTGCTGGTTTACATAGAACGCAGGGACATACTCTTCTTCATCAGTTAAGAAGACATCGCATATGCTCAGGGCGGAAGTGCCCGTGCCCTCGAGCGAGTAAGGCACGTAATCGCAGGCGTTTAGGATGCGACGGTGGAGCGCGGTCGCCACCAGCTCGTTATAAGGTTCCTGGTTCAGGTGCGCTCCTGCCTTATGCAGAATTCGACGCCCGCCCTCGCACGTCCAGTACTTTTGAAGATTGCCGTCCGAGGTGTTATCGGGCTTTGCGGCAGCCGCTTTTCCCTCTGGGGCAAAGGGCGCAATGGACAGCGAGACGTCATCAAAGGCGTTATTGAAGAAGTTGATATCCTCCCAGGCGAGACCGGAATCTTGGGGTCTAATCCAATACTGGTCGGATAGGGAGAGGCCAAGATTTCGCTGGACGAGTTCATCGGGAACATCGACTGCGGCTTCTGCAAGCAGGGAGGCTAGCCCAATGCGTGCGAGCGGGATACCGCGGCCGCGCCACCAGATGCGGAAGGAGTCGAGCGATATGGGGCTATTAGGGCCAAATACTCCAATAGGGGCGTGGGCGTAATCGATGTCGGCGCCGATGTGGGTAAAGTCTTTTCGAGATGTGCTGTAGACCAGCTGAGCGACTTCGTGCGTGCGATTCATGAGGGTGAACGCGATCTCGCTCTTACCGTGGCCGCGGCGGGGACGTCCCCCCGTTTTGGTCACGGAGCGGAGTCGCGTGTCGACGCTGTCTTTGTCGATGAGCCATACACCAGAAGCCTTGCGGGCCTCAAGTGCTCCGTTTTTTATGAGCTCCTGCACCCTGCGCGGAGTGATGCCGAGCAGTTCGGCTGCTTCCTTGGTAGTAAGCATCGCGAAACCCTTCGTCAGAACGAATAGTTTTATATATAGCAATTGTAATTAAAACTATTCGTTCTGACGAATGGTTTTGAGATGTGGTCGGGTGAAGGGCCTGTTGCGCCTCGTCGGCAATTCCTTTATTCTTAACTGGCTTCGCGTGAAAGCGCCAAGTGTGCCAGTGTGGCGCAACGGTAGCGCAACTGATTTGTAATCAGTGGGTTGCAGGTTCGATTCCTGTCACTGGCTCCATGAGAGTTTCGGGCTCTGTCTCCAATTGGGACAGGGCCCGTTTCTATTTATGTCGACATGTAAGCGGGTTTGACTCCCACCAAGCTTCAGGTTTGTCTCGATCTGTAACACGGGTGGGCTGAAAACCCTCCTTATAGTTACAGATTGAGACAATGCCAAGGGTTGGCCGATAATATCTCGATCTGTAACACGAAGAGGCTGAAACCGTTCTTACTGTTACAGAATGAGACGTAAGCTGGTGTCTCTGCGTAATATCTCGATCTGTAACAGATGGGGGAGGAATAACCCTCTTACTGTTACAGATCGAGACAAAGGCCGGACCGGTCCCAGTCATCCTGGTCGAGTGAGGATTTCCGGACATACGAGGGTGGATAATCTCCCACTTTGGACTCGAAGCCACGCCAAAAGTGGGAGATTATCCACGCTCGATTCTGTCTGGGAAGCCCCGATCTCGACCTATATATAGG
>CAUHIY010000019.1:0-20910 GCA_959606405.1 uncultured Collinsella sp.
CCCTCGAGCACCACGGGGATCGAGCCGGCCTGCACGGGCGTCGGCGCCGTGTAGCCCAGGTTCTCGATAGCACGAAGCATCTCGTCCGAAAGCCCCAGCTCGTTAAAGGCGGGCAGGCTCTCGGTAGCGGACTCGACGGCCTGGGCAGCATTTGCCTCATCGGCGGCATCGAAGGCAGCCTGGGTCATGGCCTCGCGAGTCTCGTCCAGAATCTCGGCGTCGGTGACGTCGGATACAGAATTACGCATATGTTGTTGTTCCTTATCTGCACGCGCAATGAGCGCGGCATGCGGCCGCGCGGGCGTGCTTGGTAGTGCGCTAATACATACAAAAACAGGTGCGCACAGAGAGGACGTTGCTCAGCACGCTGGCGATCGCTTTGGCAGCCCTATCACGCGCCGTCCAGACGCAGCAGCTCTAAGCGATGGAGCAGATTCGCCGCCGGTTAGTATACCCGTACTCCGTATGCCCCCACGTAAACCACAGATGACGAGGCGGACGAGGTGGGCCCGGCCGATTATCTCAATCTGTAACAGATGCAGGGCAAAACCGGGTCCAAATGTTACAGATCAAGACAGAGGGGATTTCCGTTCAGTCCAAACCAAATCTCTCGGTCTTCCTGCAATTTCGAACATGTGGCCTATAATGTTGCTTTGGTTACGCTATATATTGCGCAGCCATTTAATACGTCGCCCACCGGGGCCATTAATTCCTATCGCCATATTGGCTAGGAAGCAATCAAAGGAGGTATCCGTGGCAGCAGAGACGCCTTGCTCGGTCCTCTATAACGATATTCGCTCGTTCGGCGGTCTTAAACATCTCGAGATCGCCCGAATGCTTATCAACGGAAACTCTTATCTCGGCAGTACCCTGCTCGAGAAATGTTCTTCCAACCGCTCGTATCTCACCCGTTACATCGTCCATCGCAAGCCTGACCAGTGCGCGCCCGCCATCTACAGCGACTTTACCGTCACCACGCTCAACCTTTCCGCGGCAATCTGCAGCAAGCTCGGCGGCGGCGAGTCCGCCTATCAGGCAATCGCCGAGCACTATCGCGGTCCGGCCGCCAACGAAATGATGTCGGCTCTCGCCAGCTACAAGCTGGACAGCCGCCTATATGCAAATGCCCTCAATCGCATCGACAACTTTGACGGCAATGCCGTGCGTGAAAAAAGCACGCTCTTCTTGATGCTCTTTGTAGCAACGGGGGCGGTCGCCGATCCCGTTCAGGGCGTGGCCACCGTCGAGCGCTTTTGCGACAGCAAGACGGGCGGGCACTTTGGCACCACCGAAACTACCGTCGGACGTGGCTTTATGAGCAGCCTGGAGCAGCCGCACACCGTCGCTCCCAACCTCGGTCTGCTCAGAACCCATGCCGACAACTGCGTCGACATGCAAATCCATCCCCTCACACGCGATCCGCACGGCACCGTGATTGGTTCTTTGCCCAAAACCTCGCCCAGCATCACCGATGTAGGCGCCGACGCATCGCGCGAGCATCTTCGTATTTGGCTCGAGGGTGAACACTGGTACGCCCAGGGCCTTGGGTCGACCAACGGCACAGTACTCGAATCGGGCGCAGGCGACGGCGATATTGTGATTGAGCCGCCCCGCGACCAACGAGAGCCCGGCAAAGTCTATCCCCCCGTGGAAATCGCCAACAGCGACAGGCTCCATCTGGGTCTCTACACGACATTCCTTGTCATTGTGGACTAGCGCGGACGGCGATCGGAAGACGGTCGCCGTCCGTCTTTCGTCTTCTACCTTCTGCGTCGTAAACGACAATACTCAGCGGTATACGTGAGCAGTGCAGCTATCATGGTACTTTACCGATATCCGCACTGCTCACGTATACGCGCGGCAACCCATGCCAGACAAAGGAACGCCATGGATACTACCGATAGCGCCTATGGCGACAAACTCGTCCGTCTCGATACGTTCGATACCGCCGTGGCGGTCGACCCCAACGCCGAGGACGACGCCAAGCGTCGGTTTATGACGCTTATTCTCCAGACGGCCCACCGCAACAACGGCAACATCGGGCACGTGCTGCGCGCGACCAACACGAGCGGCGAGGTCTTTGCCGTCAAGCTACTCAAGGACAACGCCATTCTCTCTGGCCAAGCCCCCGACCGCTCCGCCGAGCAATCGGCAGCGCACCTGGCCAACACCGCTGCGCTGTTCGAGGAGTACCGTCATCTGTGTACCGTCTCGCACCTGCGCGGATTTCCGCGCGTCTATGGCTATGGATCGTGCGAGGATGACCCGCTCATCCTCATGGAGTGGGTCGAGGGCACCTCACTCAAGCAGGCGCTGCCCCTGCTTCCTCACGACGCCTCGGGCGGGCTGACCACCCAGATGGTCGCCGCCGTCGGAAACGCCGTGCTTCGTGCGCTCTTGATAACCCAAGGCCTCGTGAATCCGGTCGTCCATCGCGACCTGTCGCCTGCCAATATTATGTTCCGCACCACCAGCCGAACGCTCGAGCAGCAGATTGCCGATTGCTCCTTTGACCCCTGCCTCATCGACATGGGCTCCGCGACCATGGCTCTCGGCGACGACACGATCACCCGGCGCGCCGACATCTGGCGCTTTGCCACGCCCGCATACGCCGCGCCCGAGATGCTCACGCAGGATATCGAAGGCATCGCGGCCCTTCGCCGTTCGCCGGCAATCGACGTCTATGCGCTTTCGAGCATTCTGTACCAGCTCTACAGCGGTCGCAAACCGTTTGACTTTGAGTCGACGGACGCCGCTGCAACCGGCTCGTTCTATCTCGTAAAGACCAAGACCAAGCCGGCACCGCTCGAGCCGCGCTGCGAGGGCGATGAAGCGCTCGTCCAAATCATCATGAAGGGTCTCTCAGTCGAGCAGTGCGATCGTCCCACCGAGCAGCAGATGCTCGAGGTGCTCTCGGCATACCTCACCGATGCCGAATCCGAGGGCCGCGAAGGCACAGGAGACGAGGCCGCGATTGATATCGATTCTGGCACGCACCTTAAGGTCGACGTCGCCGGCGAGCGCGCACGAGAGATCCTGAATCAGGCCCGCCACGATGCCATGACCCGCCGCCGCTTTATTATCGGCGGCGCTATCGCAGCCGTTGCGGGGCTCAGCGTTATCGGGGCGGCAACCCATGGCTTTGGCATCCCCGACTACCTTGACGGCATCCGCGGTTCACTTGACGACTACACCTGGGATCAGCTGCAGGAGATTTCGCTCAAGATTAAGGCCGCCGAGACCCGTAGCGAGGCACGCGAGATTGCCAAGCGCTATCACCTGCTCGATGCCGATGGGCATATCCCCTATCCGTGTACCAAGCGTGTCACGCTCACCAACGGGCTGCAGGTTGGCGCGCAGCTTGTGGGCATCCGCCACGATGAGCTTCTGGACGGGACGGGCAAGGCCGGACTAACGTTTATGTTCGATGCGGGTATTGCCGAGCGCAACGCTGCGGCTGAACCGCCGAGCGCCGGCTGGGCAGATTGCGAGCTGCGGGAATGGCTCAACGGCGACGGCCTTAAGCTGCTGCCCAACGAGTTGCGCGCACTCATTAAAGGGGTCAAGAAGGTCTCGAACAATGTGGGCGCCGCCAACAGCGCATCGTGCCTGAGCGAGTTGCCCGCAACCCTTTGGCTGCCCGCCATGGTCGAGCTGTGCGGTACGCAACCGCCCGATTCGTTTACCGAGGACTATCACTACCTGGCAGACATCTACAACGGCGAGGGCAAGGAGTATCAGCTCTTCCGCGAGCTCAAGGTGAGCCCGTATTCCACGAACGAGACGATGGTCCGCCAGTGGAAGGGCAAGGACACCTGTTGGTGGGAGCGCACGGTGAGCCCCGACACATCGGAGAGCGAAGGCACGCTCTATATGAACCGCGTGGGGTACGACGGCGACGTCTTTACGTACGCAACGCCTGCGGAAAAGCCAAACAAGCTAACCTGTGTGATCCCCGGGTTCTGTATCTAGGCGGCGGGCGTCTTGCCGTGACGGGACCCCTCCCCGGCAATTGTCTCGATCTGTAACACTAGCTCGGCAGATACAGGTCTAGATGTTACAGAACGAGACAGACCCCAACCCTGCGAGACAACATCTCAATCTGTAACAGCAAGGGGTCAAAAACCTCTCTAGATGTTACAGAACGAGACATTAGCTTGCCGAGAACTTCGCCTCGTAAATGTGATTCAAGTGTGTCGATATTTCCTTGCCAATGTTGCGCAACAGGAACCCTTTCGGCGGTCGTAACGTACGAATTGTCATAGGTACCCCTTCAACGATTGGGAGAAGAAATGGCAAAGTACGCACCTAAACACTTGGAAGTCTCAGGCGGCGCCGAGCCTCGCCCCACATTCTCGGGCCACAAGGCAACACGACTCGCCGTCACCGCGGCAACCACCATCGCTATGACTGGCTCGACGCTGCTCGCGCCGTTCTCGGCATTTGCCAACGATGCGAGTGATACCACGGCACAGGACGCGATCATGTCGCCGCTTGCTGTCCACGCCGGCGAGGCGGCAGGCTCCGCAGTAAAGGCAAACGCCCAGAAGATTGCCGACCTGCAGGCTGCGATCGATGCCGCAAAGGCTGCCGAGGCAGACGCCAAATCCGACTACGACACGGTGGCTGCCCCCTATACCGAAAAGCAGGCGGCCCGCGACAACGCACAAAGCACCTATGACGCCTCCGTCTCCGATAATTCGCAGGCAGAGGCCGCCGCGCGCGCCGAATATGCTCGCCAGCTCGATGAAAGCGTCAAGGCGGCCGACAGCGCCAGTGCCACGCTGAAGGATGCCCAAGGAAAGCTCGATGCAGCCAAGACCGACGCCGAGGACAAGTCGAAGGTCCTTGATGCCGCAAAGCAGGCGGCAGCTGATGCGCAGGCCAAGCTCGAGGCAGCCCAGAAGGCAGCCGCCAACGCAACGCCGGAGGAAATCAAGGTCGCCGAGCAGGCTGCCGCAGATGCGCAGGCCGCTCTGGACCAAGCAAAGGCTACGAAGGCCGCTGCCGATTCCGCGCTCGCCGATGCCCAGCAGGCTCAGAGCGCCGCGCAGAGCGCTTACGACGAGGCGGCAGGCACGCTGGCTTCCGCTCAGCAGGAAAAGACCGCCGCGGATGGCAAGGCGGCTGAGGCACAGGCGGCATACGACAGCGCACAAGCCGATTTGGCGGCCGCAAAGGCAGGCGCCGAGGGCCCGGAGTATGACGCCGCCCAGGCAAAGGTCGATGCCGCCCAAAGCGCACTCGACCAGGCGAAAAAGCAGCAGGCGACTGCCGAAGCAGGCCTTTCCCAGGCAAATAGCGACGTTGAATCCAAGCAGGACGCCCTCACCGGCGCCGAAAGCGAGCTCGAAGCCAAGAAGCAGACAGTCGCAGCAGCCGAAAATGATGTAACGGCAGCCCAGACGAAAGCCGATGCGGCGCAATCGGAGTTGACCTCGGCAAAGCAGGCACATGCTGCCGAACTGGAGAAGGCAAAGGCCGCTCAGAAACAAGTCGACCAGGCAAAAGCCGAGAAGGAGCAGGCAGACAAGGCGCTCGAAACTGCCAAGGCAAACCAGGCGGCCGCCGATCAAGCCGTTATCGATGCACAGAAAGCATACGATACGTGCAAGGCAGCAACCGATAAGGCAACGACGGCGGAGGCGCAGAGCGTCATCGGCTTCTACCAGTTCATCGGTGCCAACGACGCTGCAAACATCATCTATAGGCAGAGCGATAAAAACCCGACGACCATTGGCGATAAAAAAGACGGCACGTCACTCGACAACGCCAAGCTATCGTTTAACAAGCTGCGCGAGATTAACGAATACCGTGCAAGCGTTGGATTGAGTGAGCTTAGGGTGACGGCCGAGCAAATGGCAATCGCTCAATCCGACTCCAATTACTCTGACAAAACGCTAGGTCACTCAGATTACGCCAATTGTGAAAATGCCGCTTGGAACTTCAGTACTAAAGAAAACATCGCGCACCAATGGGTCGATGATGAAAAGAAGATATTTGACGAGGCTGCAGCGAAAGCCGGCCTTGGCAACGTTGCCCCCAAAGATGCTTGGGATACTTTCCGGAGCCACAAAACCGAATTCGAAAAGCACGGGGCAGACTTTGGCACCGTCGGCCATTATTTGAATATCGTACAACCTAACGCCAAAACCATGGGATACGGCATCAACTCGCGCGGAACCCTTTGGCCGTATGTGTTCGTCTTGGAGATCGACAACAATTACGGTTCGTACGAGAAAGAATACTCGATCGATGAACTCGAGAATCTCTTTGATCAGTATCAGCTGAGCCTCTCCAAAGCCAGCGAAAAGCTCGCCGCCGCAAAGACGGACCTTGAACAAAAGCGCAGCACAGCGGCATCGAAAGCCAATGCCGTAAAGGTAGCTGAGACCCTCGTCGCTCAAAAGCAGGAAGGCGTTGATACCGCGAACAGCAACCTTGCCGCCAAGAACGACAGCGTAGCAAGTGCCGCCGCCGCTGTTGCCCTTGCAGAGCAGAATCTCGCCAAGGCAAACGGAAAAGTTACCGAAGCCGAAGACCAGGTCAAAGCCGCCCAAAGTAACGTGGCGACCGCAGAGCAGGTCGTCAACCAGAAGCGCGCCGAGCTTAAGGCATCGCAAGAGCAAGCCGCTCAGAGCCAGAAGAAGGTTGATGACGCCAAGGCAGAGACTCTCGTAAAGCAGCAGGCTCTGCAAGATGCAAAGAAGGAACTTGCCAAGTATTCTGCCGATGTTGCTGCGGCTCAGGAAAAGGCTGACAAGGCCCATCAAACGCTTGATGAAGCCACGGCAGCCCAGACGTCTGCCCAGAGTGCTCTCGAAAAGGCGGAGCGCGACGCGGCTGCCAAGAAGCAGGCCCTCGACACCGCGAAGGACAACGCCGAGGCCAAGGCGGCGACCGCGGAGCACGCTGCGAGCAATCTGACCACGGCGAAAAACGACTTTGCTTCAAAGAAGGCCCATGCCGACGCCCTGAGCAACGCGGCCAACAATCTTACCGCGGCCAAGGCGGCCAAGAAGGACGCCGACGCAGCAGTGACTGAGGCCGGAGTCGCCCTTGGTGCGGCAAATGATGCCATCGCGAACGCCGAACAGGCGGTCGAGAATTCTCAGGCTGCATCGGACGTTGCTGCCTCCGCCCTTGGAAAGCTCAAGTCCATCAACGTCGAAAACGGTATTGCTACTGGCTCTGACGCAAACGCGGACGATACGCTCAATGCCCTCTTTGCCAAGTGCGTCGCCGCCAAGCAGGCAGAACATAACGCAAAGGTCGCACTTGATACCGCTCAGGCAGACCTTGATGCTGCGACGCCCGCCTACACCGCGGCGCTCAATGCCTACAACGAGGCGAAGGCAAAACGCGTAGCCGCCGAGCAAGCCCTGAAGGACGAGATCGCCCGCCAGGAGCAAGAGGCAGCAAAGGCCGAGCAGGCCAAGATCACGCAGGCTGCCGCTAAGCCGGTTGCTGGAAAGCCGTCTGCCGGCAACGCCAAGACGGCCGCCAACTCGGCACTTCCCACCACAGGCGACAATGCTGCGCTCGCCGGTGAGACGTTTGTCATCGGAGGCGTCGTGCTTGTAGCCGCCGGCGTCTTCCTAACCGACAAGAAACGTCGTCAGGAGTAAGGATTTCGGGAGGACGGCTTCTCCCCCCCTCCCACCGTTTCACAAACCCCGCCTGACATGCGCCGGGACGTCCACCACACGGGCGCCCCGGCGTTTTACGTTGTATGGCCGGGGCATCTGCTCCGAGATTGTCTCGACCTGTAACATCTAGGTCCCAAATATCGGTCTTACTGTTACAGATCGAGATGATTGGACTGCCACTCAACAGTTCGTCTAAATCTGTAACAGTTATGGTTCAAAAACCTCTCTAGATGTTACAGATCGAGATGATTGGTTGGGACGGTCCATCGGTCAACCAACTACCCTCATCTGTAACGAAATGTCATACATTTCAATCTCCACTGGACACCCCCAGGGGGTATGGGTGTATAGTATCAGCAGGTTAACAATTCCAACAGCGAACCACAGAAAGGAGAAGCCATGGCTCAAGATAAGTTCGATGTGGGCGGCATGACGTGCGCCGCCTGCCAGGCGCACGTGGACCGTGCCGTGAGCAAGCTCGACGGCGTCCAAAGCGTCGCGGTCAACCTGCTCGCCGGCTCCATGCTGGTCGACTACGACCCCGCGCAGGTCTCCCCCGACGACATCTGTACCGCTGTCGACCGCGCGGGCTACTCGGCCTCGCCCGTCAGCGCGGGCACCGACGCTGTCCAAAGCGGAAGTGCGCAAGCCAGGTCCGGCGCCGCCCATATGGAGTCGCCGACCAAAAAGTTGGAGGCCGCCGCCTCTGCCATGCGCACCCGCCTCATCGTCTCGATCGTATTCCTCATCCCGCTGTTCTACATAGGCATGGGGCACATGCTCGGCTGGCCGCTGCCCGGCATCTTCACCGACCATACCCACAGCATGACGCTCGCTCTCACCGAGCTCGCCCTGCTCATCCCCATCGTCTACATCAACGACGCGTACTTTATCAACGGGTTTAAATCGCTCGCGCACGGCGCGCCTACCATGGACGCCCTTATTGCCGTGGGTGCCACCGCATCCATTGCCTGGTCGCTCTACGCCATGTTTATCATGGCCGATCAGCTGGCCGCGGGCCAGGTCCACGAGGCCATGATGACAGGCATGAACAACCTGTATTTTGAGAGCGCCGGCACCATCCTGTCGCTCGTCACCGTAGGCAAATACCTCGAGACGCGCAGCAAGTCCAAGACCGGCGGCGCCATCGAGGCGCTCATCGACCTAGCACCCAAGAACGCGACCGTCGTGGCAGAGGACGGCACCGAGACCACTGTGGACGTCGACGCCATCCTACCCGGTCAGGTGCTGCGCGTGCGCCCCGGCGAGTCCATCCCCGTTGACGGCGTGGTGCTCGAGGGCAGCTCGGCCGTGGACGAAAGTGCGCTGACCGGCGAATCCATTCCCGTGGAGAAGACCGCCGGCGACACTGTCAACGCGGCCACGGTCAACCGCACGGGCTCGTTTACCTTCCGCGCCACGCGCGTGGGCGCCGACACGTCGCTCGCCAAGATTATCCAGCTCGTCGAGGATGCCAACGCCACCAAGGCGCCCATCGCCCGCCTGGCCGACAAGGTCGCCGGCGTGTTTGTGCCCGTGGTATTCGTGATCTCGGCCGTGACCTTTGTGGTGTGGATGGCACTGACCAGCGACGTGAATGAGGCGCTCACCTCCGCCGTCGCTGTGCTGGTGATCAGCTGCCCGTGCGCGCTGGGCCTGGCCACGCCCGTCGCCATTATGGTCGGCACCGGCA
Source organism: uncultured Collinsella sp. (assembly GCA_959606405.1). Classification (GTDB taxonomy): domain Bacteria; phylum Actinomycetota; class Coriobacteriia; order Coriobacteriales; family Coriobacteriaceae; genus Collinsella. Next base: position 9,343 of record CAUHIY010000019.1, read on the forward strand.
AGGGCGCCGAGATGGGCATTCTGTTTAAGAGCGCCGAGGCGCTGGAGAACCTGCGCAGCGTGGGCACCGTGGTGCTCGACAAGACGGGCACCGTCACCCGCGGTAAGCCTGCCGTGACCGATATCGTGGTAGCCACGCGCGCCGACGGCTCGCCCGCCATGAGCGAAAAGGCGCTGCTCAAGCTGGCCGCCGCGTTGGAGCGCTCGAGCGAGCACCCGCTGGCCGAGGCGATTATGGCCGAGTGCGAGACACGCGGGATCGTCGCACGCATGGTCGAGGACTTTGCCGCCGTGCCCGGTCGCGGCGTTACGGCGCGCGAGGGGCAAAACGCCATTGCAGCCGGCAACGTACGCCTGATGAACGAGTTGGGCGTTACCGTGCCCGCGGGTCTTGCCGAGCAATTTGCCGCCGAGGGCAAGACGCCGCTGTTCTTTGCCAAGAACGGCGAGCTTGCCGGCACCGTTGCCGTGGCTGACGAGGTCAAGGAGACGAGCGCCGGGGCCATCGCCGCACTGCGCTCGCTTGGCGTCGACGTGCGCATGCTCACCGGCGACAACCGCGTCACCGCCGAAGCGATCGCCCGCCGCGTGGGGCTGAGCAGCGAACAGGTCATCGCCGACGTTCTCCCCGCCGACAAGGAACGCCACGTGCGCGAACTGCAGGATGCGGGCGGCAAGGTCGCCATGGTGGGCGACGGCATCAATGACTCCCCCGCCCTGGCGCGCGCCGACGTGGGCCTTGCCATCGGCACCGGCGCCGACATCGCCAAAGAAGGGGCAGATGTGGTGCTCATGCGCAGCGACCTCATGGACGTCGCCCGCGCCATCGAGCTTTCGCGCGCCACGATCCGCAACATCAAGCAGGACCTGTTCTGGGCACTGTTCTACAACGGCATCGGCATTCCGCTGGCGGCGGGCGTGTTCTTCCCGCTCACCGGATGGCAACTCTCGCCGATGTTTGGCGCCGCGGCCATGAGCCTGTCGAGCGTGTGCGTCGTGTCCAATGCCCTGCGTTTGAAATCCTTTAAGCCTAAAGTGGCAAAATAGGCTCACCATTAAGTCCATTTAGAACGGGTTTTCCAAGTGCCCGAGATTGACCTGAAAGAGGAGCGACGCGTACTTTGGTACGCGAGCGACGGTTTGAAGGTCAAGGTCGGGTGCCTGGGAAAGCCGACACAACAGAGAGGAATACCCATGCGTTTCACAATTAAGACTTCCGGCCTTATGTGCGGCCACTGCGACGCCACCGTCGAGACCGCGCTGCTCAACGTTGCGGGCGTAACCGACGCCGACGCCGACCACGAGACTCAGACCGTCCAGGTGGAGTGCGCCGACACCGTGACCCCCGAGCAGCTCGCCGCCGCTGTCGAGGGCGCCGGCGAGAAGTTCCACGCCCTGTCCGTAACCGCCGCGTAGCAGCTACCAGAAGCATTCGACCCCATCGACCAGAAACGAGGACCCGCCATGATGGCAGACCACAAATCGGTGACCCGCATGCTCAAGACGGCACGCGGCCAGATCGACGGCATCTTGCGGATGGTCGATGAGGACCGCTATTGCGTCGATATTTCCACACAGCTCATGGCTACACAGGCGCTCCTCGCGCGCATTAACGCCGACGTGCTCAAGGCGCATATCGAGGGCTGCGTGACTTCGGCAATCGAATCGGGCGACGAAGACCTCAAAGCCGCCAAGCTCACCGAGATCGAACGCGTCGTCGACAAGCTCTCCAAGTAATTGGGGCATTGGGGACAGGTACGTTTGCACCGTCTTGGTATTCCGGGGACAGGTATGTTTGCACCACATTGGCGCAGATTAACCTGTCCCCCTTGCTCTAAATCGGGTATAAAGGCGTGCAGCATATCGAACGAAAGGCAATTTGCATGAATGACTTTATGAAGGGTCGCAATGGCGCCGATGAGCTCACCATCGTGATGGGTTTTGCCGGCATCGTCATCGCGATGATCGGATCTATGGCCCGCATCCAGTGGCTCAGCTGGATCGCCATCGCCGTAATCGTGATTGGCGTGCTGCGCGGCCTGTCCAAAAATATCGATGCACGTCGCAAGGAGAACGAGGCCTTTGTCGCCACGACCGCCAATGTTCCCGGCTTGGGCAAGTTCGTCGCCAGCTTGGGCGGCGGCGCTGCAGCGGCCAGCGCCTCACGCGCGGCCGGCACCAGCAAGGAAGACTTTGAGCGTGCCAAGCGCACGGCCAAGAAGATGTGGAAGGGTCGCAAGACCACGGCATACCTCAAGTGCCCCAACTGCGGCCAGATGCTCTCCGTCCCCAAGGGCAAGGGCAAGATCCGCGTCACCTGCCCAAAGTGCCACGCCAAGATGGAGACGCGCTCCTAGCCGCCATACCATGGGACAAATAAAAGCCGAGGTCTCGCACTGGGACCTCGGCTTTTTCTAATTATGACAAAAGGATTGCCCCCTTGTCGCATCGCCATATCGCGCGCTTACGCCACGCCGTCGCGGGCAAGCTCCTCGGCCAACGCCTCGGCAGGCATGGCCATAATCGCGTCGAGCTCGGCGTCCACCTCGGGAATACGCTTCACCTTGAGCTTGCGCACCAGATCACCGCGACACATCACGTGCGTCGGATCACGCAGTGCGCACAGGTCATCGAGCGGGTTCTCGCGCGTCACCAGGATATCGGCGGCCTTGCCGCACTCGATTGTGCCGGTCTCGCCGCCCAGCCCCAGCAGCTCGGCATTGACCTGCGTGGCCGTATGCAGCGCGAAGGCGTTGCCCACGCCGACATACTTGGCAAAATAGGCCACCTCACGCCACATGTCGTACTGCGTCACGAACGGGCAGCTCGAGTCCGTGCCAAGGCCCACCTTAACGCCAGCTTCCAGTGCGGCACGGGCGCTCTCGATGATGCCCGAGCACACGATGTCACCGTTCTTCTTTTGCGTATCGGTCGAATGGGTCTTTTCCGGGTCGAGCAATACAAACGGCAGTGCCGGGCTGATAGTGCAGGTCACACTCGGCGCACGCCCCTCGAGCTGCGTACCCGCGGCGCCACGGTACAGTTCCATGATCTCGGGCGTCAACGGAGCGCCGTGCTCAATCGTGTCAACGCCGGCCTCAAGCGCGGCCTTCACGCCTTCGGTGCTCTCGACATGGGCCATAACCGGCAGGCCCACCTCGTGCGCCGCCTTGCACGCCGCCGCGGCAACCTCGACCGGCATGCGCAGCACGCCCGGCTCGCCCACCTCGGTAGCGTCGAACACGCCGCCCGTCACGAACAGCTTGGTGACGTCGGCACCGCGCGCATACAGGTCGCGCACCTGTTCGGCTGCCTCGGCGGGACTGTTGGCCACCTGGGCGAACAAACCCGCACCATGGCCGCCCGGCACCGTGACACCCGTTCCCGACGCCACCAGGCGAGGACCTTGATACTTGCCGGCATCGATAGCATCGCGCACGGCCAGATCGGCAAACAGCGGGTCGCCCGCGCCGCGCACCGTGGTCACGCCGCTTGCCAGCTGCTGCTGAGCGCTGCCCTTGAGGATATGGCGCACGATGGCGCGCCCCACGGGATTATCGAGCTTCTTCATCAGCGCGCCCGCATCGCCCGCCGAAACCGGTTTGCCCGAACCGCACAGATGCACATGCATATTGATGAGGCCCGGCATGAGATACGCCCCTGCCAGGTCGATGACCTCGGCGCCCGCCGGCGCCTGCGCCACAGCACTCGGCCCCATCCACGTGATGACACCGCGCTCAACGGCCACGGCCATATCGGGTTGCGGCTCCATATGCTCCGAACCATCCAGAATGGTCGCATTGATAAACAACGTAGAACGATCAGCAGACGCCATATCGAGCTCCTCCCTCACGATTAACTTGAACATTTGTCCATTATCACCTAGTCCCGCTGGATTGCTGCAGACGCGTCGGTTAACGGAGGGAAGAGGGGATGTGGGAGACGGAATACGCTGCAGTCCCACCCTAGCGACACCAGGGAAATGTCTCAATCTGTAACAGGTACTGGGTTATTGGGCCCCCTGATGTTACAGATCGAGACATTCGGTCGAAGTTTCACCGGTTTGTCTCGATCTGTAACAATTACGAACTCAAACAACTTCTAAACGTTACAGATCGAGACAAAACCTCTCAGCGCCCATACCACTGACGTCTCCACTCCTCAGCCAAATCGGGCCGTCGCGGAATACCCGCCAGCCTCATTTTCTCGACCAGCTTCCCCGGGTCTTTGAGTTCGTTAAACGTAAACCGAAGCACCTTATGCCCGAGCATCGTCAGATGAGATTCCCGCTGACGTTCTGCCACGAATGGGTCGACCGACTCCCGACCCTCGCCGTTCTGCAAGGTGTACTTCCCCTTTCCGTCGAGCTCGCCGATGACACACGTCCCGTCCTCGAGCTGCCAAAAATAGTCGACGCGAAATACCTGGCTCGGATCGAGCGGGTCGCGAAACTCAACCTGCAGCTCCGGAACTGGAAAGCCGTACGCAATAAAGAACGCTCGGAACCGAGACTCGCCGCCGTTTTCGGACAGCCCGTCCGCATACGACGCAATCACCTGTGCCCTGCGATACCCTCGCCTGCCCTCGCAATCGGCGCGGAGGCGCTCGCACAAATCCCAACGTGATACGCCTTTCGCCCGCAGTGCAGAATCGGCAATCGCCAACCCGTAGGAGAACGGCGCACGCAGTAAGCAATCCTCCACCGTGCGCCAAAACGACGTCACCCGCACGCCATCAACACGCTCGAGCGCGCCCGCCATCTGCGGACGCAACAACCTGCACCCGCTGCTCAACGTCACCGAGCAACCCGTCTTAACAAGATATCGTGGCCCGAGCAGATCATTCGGCACCTCCAAACCCCACAAAAGCGCCGCGTCATAGCCCCAAAACGCCCAATCGGGATGAAATTCCACAAGCCCTTTGATAGTCCTCAGCGCTCGCTCCGCCGGCGTCAATGCATCCCAATCATGCTGAAAACAGAACAGGTACGGCTCGGGCTCCGCGATATCGTCGGTTCCAACATGGCGCCGCAGCCACATGAGCTCGGTGTTGTCATGCGTTGCGAGCAGTGCACCTTGCTCGGTCGTCTCCGTGAGCCGCGCGAGCATCCTGTTCCGCGCCAAGGTGTTACGTGCTGCATGCTTGTGTTTAAAAACGGTATTAGACACTTCCATCACCACCACATCGGACAAATGGACCATTGTCACCGCTGCCACTGTCGGCAAACGCCTCGATCTGTAACAGGAAGACCGATTTTTGACCGCTAGATGTTACAGATCAAGATCTTTCGGTACCGCGTCCACCCTTTGTCTCAATCTGTAACAGGTAGGTCGAATTTTGGCCTGTAGATGTTACAGATTGAGACATTCCCCCAACCAGGTGCCAAACGTCTCGTTCTGTAACAGTTAGACGTTCTCCAGGCCCCCAAACGTTACAGATTTAGACAAACCAGCGGCGCCCAAGCGTTCGTCTCGATCTGTAACAGGTAGACCGGTTTTTGTCCCTAAACGTTACAGATTGAGACAGAGTCAGGGGCAGCAGAGCGACACCAGTAACATCCCCTACTCCCACTCCTGCTCGTAGATGTTGAGCGACTTTACGTACCGCCCCTGGGCGCCCATGATGTCGCGGACCAGACGCAAGAAGAAACTGATGCACGAGGTGTCAAAGCCATCCTGCAGGTCCTCCGGATGCACCGCACCCGGCCCATCGACTGCCGTGTCACTCAGGCGCGCGATGTCATACAGGTAGAGCTGTCCCGCCGTCAGCCAGACATCGTCGACGCAGGCGAGGCGCACCGCAATCGCTCCGTCGCTCCAATGCTCCTTTTGCACGATATGCGGGTCGTAGACATCAAAACGACAGTCGGTGCGCGTGTCCTTCAGCGCGACCATACCAGTCGCAGAATCCTTGTCCAAAATGCCAAAGCGCGAGAAATACTGCGTGTCGCGTACCTGCTCGAGCCGCTTGAGCGAGGCAGGCGAAAGCGATGCCGACGGCTCGTCAACATACAGCTCGAGCAGCGTCTTGCCATGGCGATAGGGGCGCTCGAAGAGCAGCCAATCGGTAAATGCCATATTGTAGGCCATGATTTCGTTTTGCGAAGGCTCGGTGCAATAGCTAAGCCACGGGTCAACAATGATCTCGAACTGTTCGCGCGCCGGCTCCAAAAACTGGAACTTCCGCAGCATCCAAAAATGGGCCATGTCGGCAATATCGTTGCCGACGGCTTCGGCTAGCTGCGCTCGGTCTAAAGCGTGGTCAGTCATGGCATCCTCCTCAAACTGATAGACCTCAATTTGAGCTTACGAGGAGGGTGATCGGCCACGACCAGCGCGGGCAAAATAGGCCTCCGGCTGCAAACCAGATGCTGACCAAGCACTTGACGAAAAGCTTGACCGAAAATGCGCACCGCAACAAAACCGCAGGTAAACATAGACGGCAAACCCGTCCTTTTGAGCCAAGCGCCCCCGGCCATCACAGAAACAGCAGAGCGCCACAGCTCAAGAAGACGCCGAATGGACACTTACGCGTCGACAAACGGGCAAATCGCTCGCAAAGAGTGTCCCCAACGACTAGACAAAAAATGACTAGTCATTGGGGACGTTCTTAAATAACTACTTTACAGCTCCAGCGCATCGGCGACTTCGGCTGCGCAGGCCAGGGCATCGGCCATGGCGTTCACCACGAGCGAGCTGCCGTTGCGAGCATCACCCGCCACATACACCGGCGCGGCATCCGCGGCGACACCCTCCGTGCGAGCCGCGAGGTGCGAGCCCTCGGCAGCCATCACCGGCAGCGGACGACCAGCGGTGGCAACAGGCACGTTCACCGCATCGAACACGCCATGCTCGGGACCCGTAAAGCCGCAGGCGATGAGCACCAGCTGCGCCGGCACCTCGTGCTCGGAGCCCGCGATGCGCTCGGGCTTGCCGGCCGACCAGTCCAAATCGACCACGCGCAGGCCCGCGGCCGCGCCCTTCTTGTCCAACAGTACCTCGAGCGTATCTACGCCCCAAGCGCGCATCTCGCCGCCCATGGCAGCGATGGCCTCCTGCTGGCCGTAATCGGTCTTCTTCACGTTGGGCCACTGCGGCCAGGGGTTGCTCGCCGCGCGCGCATCAGGCGCCGCCGGCAAGAACTCAAACTGGCGCACGCTGCGCGCACCCTGACGTACCGCGGTGCCCACGCAGTCGTTACCGGTATCGCCGCCGCCAATGACCACAACGTCCAGGCCGCGCGCGTTCACCGCGGGCTCGCCGCCATCGAGCACCGAGACGGTCGAAGCCGTCAGATAGTCCACGGCATACACCACGCCGGGCGCATCGATGTTCGCAGCCGAAAGCCCACGCGGGGCGCGGGCACCAGCAGCCACCACGACGGCGTCAAAGCCATCGAGCTTGGCGGTAACCTTGTGATCGCTCACGTCGGCACCCAGCTCGAACGCAATGCCCAGCTCGCGCATAAGCGCCACGCGACGCTCGACCACGGACTTCTCGAGCTTCATGTTGGGAATGCCGTACATGAGCAGGCCGCCCGGGCGGTCGTCACGCTCAAACACCGTCACGCGGGTACCGCGACGCGCAAGCTCCCATGCTGCCACCAGACCAGCGGGACCGGAGCCCACCACGGCAACCGTGGGTGCGCCCTCCCCTGCCGGCTCAAAGCGGCGCGGACCGCCGTTGGCCCACTCATGGTCGCTGATCGCGCGCTCATTGTCGTGAATCGTCGTGGGCTGGCCATCGACCGAGCCCAGGTTGCATGCGGCCTCGCACAGCGCCGGGCACACGCGACTCGTGAACTCGGGCATGGGCGAGGTGAGTGACAGGCGCTCGGCGGCCTCGTCCCAACGGCCGCGGTACACCAGCTCGTTCCACTCGGGAATCAGGTTGTGCAGCGGACAACCGCTCGGACGTGCCTTGCCAAAGCTCGCGCCCATCTGACAAAACGCCACACCGCACATCATGCAGCGGCTCGCCTGGGCACGGCGCGCGTCGTCGTCGAGCTCCACGTACAGCGGATCGAAATCGCGGCTGCGCTCCTCCACGGGGCGCAGCTCATGGGTCACGCGATCGATATCAAGAAAAGCACCGGGCTTACCCATGGCACTTACGCCTCCTTCTTGGTCGAAGCAACAGAGCTGGCAGCCACGGACGCAGCACCACCCGCCACATCGAAGCGAGCGACATCCGCGGCACTCGCACGACCGGTCACAATGTCAAACGCCAGCTCCTCTGCCTGCGCATGTGTCTTGCCGACGGCCTCGGCGGCGGCGACAATCGCCAGCACGCGCTCGTACTCGGTCGGAATGACCTTCACAAAGTGCTTGCTCATCGTCTCAAAGCTGTAGAGCAGCTTAATGCCGCGCGGGCTCTGCGTCGCGTCCACGTGCTCCTGAATGAGCTCGCGAATCTGCGCCAGCTCGCCGGCCGTCGGGGCTTTAAGTTCGACGCTCTCGTGGTTCACACGGGCATCGAGCGTGCCGTACTGGTCAAAGACATAGGCCACGCCACCCGTCATGCCGGCGGCGAAGTTCTGCCCGACCTCGCCCAGGATGAGTGCCAGACCACCCGTCATGTACTCGCAGCCATGGTTGCCGCAGCCCTCGACCACCACGGTGGCACCGGAGTTGCGTACGCCAAAGCGCTGGCCTGCCAGGCCGTTAATGAAGCCGCGGCCGCTCGTGGCGCCAAAGAACGCAACGTTGCCCACGATGATGTTCTCATCGAACTTGTAGGTCGCATGCGGGTTGGGGCGCACCGACACCTCGCCGCCCGAAAGGCCCTTGCCAAAGTAGTCGTTGGCGTCGCCGCACACGTTAAGCGTAATGCCGCGCGGCAGGAAGGCGCCAAAGCTCTGACCGGCCGAACCATCGCAATCGATGGTGATGGAGCCGGCGGGCAGACCCTCGGGATGCGCCTTGGTCACCGCGTTTCCCAGGATGGTGCCCACGCAACGGTTGACGTTGGCGATATCGGCGCGGAAGCGAATCGGACGCAGGTGCGCACGGGCATCGGCCGTATAGGGCACAAACAACGTGGAGTCGAGCGTCTTGTCGAGCTCGCTGTCCGCGGCCATCTGCGGCAGGAAGTGGCGACCGTCGGCACCCGGGATATGGGCACCGAACTCGCAGGTCGCGCTCGCCAGCACGGGCGACAGATCGAGCAGGTTGGCCTTACGGTTGCCCGGGACCTCGATCTGACGCAAGCACTCGGGATGGCCGACCATCTCGTCGACGGTGCGGAAGCCCAGGCTCGCCATGACCTCGCGCAGCTGCTCGGCAACAAAGAGCATAAAGTGCTCGACGTGCTCGGGCTTACCGCGGAAGCCGTGACGCAGGCGGCAGTTTTGCGTGGCGATGCCGGCCGGGCAGGTGTCCTGCTGGCAGTCGCGCTGCACGAGGCAACCCATGGAGATGAGCGGCATGGTCGCAAAGCCAAACTCCTCGGCACCCAGCAGGCAGGCGACGGCGACGTCGGTGCCGTCCATGAGCTTGCCGTCGGCCTCGAGCACCACGCGGGAGCGCAGGCCGTTTTGCAGCAGCGTCTGCTGGGCCTCGGCAAGGCCGAGCTCCAGCGGCAGGCCGGCGTGCCAAATGGAATCACGTGCAGCGGCACCCGAGCCGCCATTGTGGCCGCTGATCAAGATCTTGTCGGCAGCACCCTTGGCCACACCGGTGGCGATGGTGCCGACGCCGGCCTCGCTGACCAGCTTGACCGACACGCGCGCGCCGGGGTTGGCGTTCTTAAGATCGAAGATCAGCTCCGCCAAGTCCTCGATGGAGTAGATGTCGTGGTGCGGCGGAGGCGAGATCAGGCCGATGCCGGGCGTGGACTGACGGACCTCGGCGATCCAGGGATAGACCTTCTTGCCGGGCAGGTGGCCGCCCTCGCCGGGCTTGGCGCCCTGGGCCATCTTGATCTGAATCTCAAAGGCGCTGCAAAGATAGCGGCTCGTCACGCCAAAGCGCGCACTTGCCACCTGCTTGATCGCGGAGTTCTTGGAGTCACCGTTGGCCAGCGGGGTCTCGCGACGCGGGTCCTCGCCGCCCTCGCCCGAGTTGGAACGGCCATGCAGGCGGTTCATGGCGATGGCCATGCACTCGTGCGCCTCTTTGCTGATGGAACCGTACGACATGGCGCCGGTGTTAAAGCGGCGGACGATATTGAGCGCGGGCTCCACCTCGTCGAGCGAAACCGGCGTGCGGCCGCTGGCATTAAAGTCCAGCAGGTCGCGCAGGCGCACGGCACGGCCGGTGCGGTGCAGGCGGGCGCTGTACTCCTTAAAGGTGTCGTAGCTGTCCTCGCGGCAGGCGGTCTGCAGCAGGTAGACGGTCTGCGGATCGATGAGGTGATCCTCACCACCGAACGGGCGCCACTTGGTCAGGCCCAGTGTGGGCAACTGATCGGGAGCCGGGCTCTTAAGAATGGCGAGCGCGGCGTCATAGCGTTCATTCTGCTCGCGCTCGACGTCTTCGACGCCCATACCGCCCACGCGGCTCACCGTGCCGGCAAAGTACGCGTTGACGAACTCCGGCGTAAAGCCCACAGCCTCGAAGATCTGCGCCGAATGGTAGCTCTGCACCGTGGAGATGCCCATCTTGGACATGATGGAGACGATGCCCGCCGTCGCGGCCTTGTTGTAGTTGTTGATGCCCTGCTCGGCCGCCACGTCCAGATCGCCGTGCGCCGCCAAGTCGCGGATGCACGCATGCGCGTTGTACGGATAGATGCCGCTCGCGGAGTAGCCCACCAGCGCCGCAAAGTCGTGCGGAGACACGGCGTCGCCGCACTCCACCACGATATCGGCAAAGGTGCGCACGCCAGCGCGGATCAGGTGGTTGTGCACGCAGCCCACGGCGAGCAGCGACGGCACGGGCACCTCACCCGCAGCGGCGCGATCGCTCAACACCACGATGTTCACGCCGTCGCGGACCGCAGCCTCAACATCCTCTGCAAGCTGCTTGAGCGCAGCCTGCAGCGCGCCCTCGCCGGCGTCGCGGCGGTACACGGCACGGAAACGGCGGGTCTTAAAGCCCACGCGGTCGATGGCGCAGATACACTCGAACTCCTCCTCGCTCAGCAGCGGACGCTCCAAGCGCACCAGCTGGCAGGCCGTGCGGGAATCCTCGAGCAGGTTGCCGTGGTTGCCCAGGTAGAGCGTGGTCGAGGTGACCATATGCTCGCGCAGGGCATCGATCGGCGGGTTCGTGACCTGGGCGAACAGCTGATAGAAGTAGTCGAAGAACGAGCGCGTCTTCTTGGACAGGCAGGCCAGCGGCGCATCGATACCCATCGAGGCGAGCGGCGCCTTGCCCTGCTGGGCCATGGGACGCACGACTTCGTCAACGTCATCCCAATGGTAGCCGAGCTTGGCCATACGCACGGCGGCGGGCACCTCGGCGTCCTCGGCGGGCGTTGTCGCAACGGGCTCATCGAGCGCGTCGACGGTCAGCGTCTCCTCGGCAATCCAGTCGCGGTAGGGTTTTTCCTTGGCATAGCGGGCGCGCAGCTCATCGTTGTAGATCACGCGGCCGCGGGCAAAATCGACCTCGAGCATCTGGCCCGGT
>CAUHIY010000020.1:0-20632 GCA_959606405.1 uncultured Collinsella sp.
TCCTTCACGTTCGCCGCCCTTCGGTCTAACGGAGGACGCGGCGGGGAAAAATCAACTCGTCAAACGATTTAGTAAGCACAACGCTGCCGGCACCCTGCCGGCCGTCATCACATAGAATCGAGCCTCCATGGATACCCTCAACGATCTAAATGAGCGCGTCGACGCCTTCGTCGGCACCAGCTCCTTCGACACGCCTGCGGCGGCAAACGACCAAGCTCCCATCGATGTGCCCGCCGAGGTGCACGAGGACATCGTCGCCTCGGTCGATTTTTCCGAGGTCGAGCTTGCAGACGAGTTCACCGAGCCCCAAATAGCCGTCACGCCCAACGGCCTGCTCCCTATGGAGCCCCTGCCCATCGACGGACGCCTACGCAAGGCTGCCCTTCGCATGCCCGACGAGATCGAGGAGGCCAGCGGCTTCACGCTCTTTGGCCGACGCATCAAGTCGCTCATTTACACCACCGATGTCGCGGTTATCCGCAACTCCAACGCCGACGCCGTCTTTGCGGTCTACCCTTTCACGCCGCAGCCCGCCATTACGCAAGCGCTGCTGACCGTCGCCGAGTGCCCGGTCTTTGTAGGCGTGGGTGGCGGAACTACGACCGGTAAGCGCTCCGTGCAGATGGCAGCCGTCTCCGAGATGCAGGGCGCGGCGGGCTGCGTGGTCAACTCCCCCGCTACTGCCGAGATGGTCGAGCACATCACCAACATCGCCGACATCCCCGTCATCGCCACGGTCGTTCGCTGCGACGACGATGCCCACGCCAAGGTGCGCGCTGGAGCCAAGATTCTCAACATCGCCGCCGGCAAGAACACGCCCCAGGTCCTACGCGAGCTGCGCGAGCACTATCCCAACCTGCCGCTTATCGCGCCGGGCGGCAAGACGCCCGAGAGCATTCGCGAGACCATCGCCGCCGGCGCCAACGCCATCATCTGGACACCGCCTTCGGCCCAACAGCTACAGACCGACATGATGCAGCGTTATCGCAAGATGAAGGAAGACGCCACACCTGTCATCTCGCGCAACGACGTGCCCATTATCGACCAGGTCGCCGCCGCCGAGGTCAGCCAAGTCGAGAACATGAATCCCGATGTGCCGATTCCCGACGAAGTCATCGAGCGCGTCGCTTCGATCCACGAGCGCGTCGAGGAGCATCGCGCCAACCGCAGCCTCAAGCCGTCACTGCACGGCTTTTTCTTCCGCGGAAAGAAACGCTAGCAAAACATCTTGGCCCGCCCCACAAACGTGAGGCGGGCCGTTTTCGTTTGAGCAATCATGCAGCGACGTGATGGGGCAAATTAATCCACGCGCTTGTCGCCCATAAAGAAGAGCGCCACCGTACCAGGTCCGGTATGCGAGCCAATCAGAGTACCGATGTCATTGATCTCAATCTTGCCTTTAAGCTGCGGAACCTGTTCCTCAATCAGCGCCGCGACCGCCTCGCATCCTCGCGGCACGCCGACTGCGACATGATGCACTTACCCGAATAATCTGCACCGTCCTGTACGTGTGCCATCATGGTCTTAGCCATCTCGGAAATCGCGCGCTTCTTAGTGCGAATCTTCTCACGTGGCGACAGCTTACCTTCGCAATCGACCGTCATAAGCGGGCAAATCTTAAGCGCCGTGCCGATGATCGCGCTCGCGGCCGAAATGCGACCGCCGCGCAGGTAGCTCGACAGATCGGTCGAGAAGAACCAGTGGTGCAGGTTGAGCTTGTGCTCCTCGATCCAGGCAGCCGTCTCGTCGAGTGAAGCCCCACTATCGCGCACATCGGCGGCATATTCCAACAACAGGCCAAAGCCCGAAGACGCCGCCAGCGAATCGATGACGCGCACCTTGCCGCCCTCGGGATAGCGATCCGCAAGCATCTGCGCCGCGACGCAGGCCGATCCATACGTGCCCGAAATACCCGACGACAACGTCAGGTGCAGCACGTCTTTACCCTCGGCAACAAACGGCTCCCAAAACTCCTCGTACTCACCCACGCTCACCTGAGACGTCTTGGGCATGGCGCCCGCGGCAATCTGGGCAAAAAACTCGTCCGGCGTAATCGACTGATACAGATCGTCCGTATAGACAACATCGTCGATCTCGTAATGAAAACACACGACAGGGATATTGCGCGACGCAAAGAACTCACGGGTTCGATCGGCGGCGGATTCACAGGTCAGGACAAAATCACTCATATGAGGCTCCTTACTCATTGCTGCGCAAATTATCGCACAGTGAGCCTACATGCGGTACATATGTCCACTATTTACCAAATCGAACCAAAAATAGTGAACATCTTTACCACCATCGTCTCCACCGACCCGACGCATAAATATCTGAGAAAACACCCTCTGTCGTCTCCACCCGACCAACACATCTACCTTCACTAAATCGATTTACCAAACCGTTCAGCCGACAATTCAGCCGCTGGCGCAAAATCGAAACAAAAGCGGCGCATACTGGTAAACGTTTGACGCTGTTTATCAGTTTTACCAGCCCCATCGGAAGGTGTTTCATGGTCGCATTCGATCGCAACCCGCAAGACTTCAAGTATCTGCGCCTGCTGTCGAGACAGTTCCCCACCGAACAATCCGCATTTACCGAAATTATCAACCTCTCGGCCATCCTCAACCTACCCAAGGGCACCGAGCATTTTATGAGCGACGTGCATGGTGAGTACGAAGCCTTTATGCACATCCTCAACAACTGCTCGGGCGTCGTGCGCGAACATGTCGACGAGATCTTTGGCGACACGCTCTCCTTTGACGAAAAGGGCGAGCTGTGTACGCTCATCTACTACCCGCGCGAGAAGATCGACCTGGTCCGCAGCCGGCGCGAGGACTCGCCAACCTGGTACAAGACGATGCTTGACCAGCTCATCATGGTCGCTCGCTCACTTTCAAGCCGCTACACGCGCTCCAAGGTGCGTAAGGCCATCCCGCGCGACTACGCCTACATCATCGACGAGTTGTTGCACACGCACCCGGACGAGAACAACTATCGCGTGCGCTATCACGAGCGCATCGTGGAGTCCATCCTAGAGACCGCCAGCGCCGACGACTTTATCGAGTCGCTTGCCTCGCTCATCAAGCGCCTGGCCGTCGACCACCTGCACCTGGTGGGCGACATCTTCGACCGCGGTGGCGGCGCGGCCAAGATTATGGACCGCCTGCTCACCTACCATTCACTCGACATCCAGTGGGGCAACCACGACCTGCTGTGGATGGGCGCTGCGGCCGGTGAGCCCGCCTGCATCGCCACGGTGTTGCGCAACAACCTACGCTACGACAACTACGAGATCCTGGAGAACGACTACGGCATCTCGCTGCGTGAGCTTGTCGCCTTTGCCGATGCCACCTACACCGCCGGTGAGTCCATCACCCCGCTGATCAAGGCCATCAACGTGCTGCTCTTTAAGCTCGAGGGCCAGATTATCCAGCGCCACCCCGAGTTCGATATGACCGACCGCCTGTTACTCGACAAGATCGACCACGACACCGGCACGGTCACGCTCGCCGACGGCAGCGTGTGGCCGCTCACGACCAACGACTTCCCCACCGTCGACCCGGCGGACCCCTACACGCTCACGTCTCAGGAGCAGCACATCATCGACAAGCTCGTGTCCGAGTTTGTAACCGCCGATCACCTGCATCGCCATATCGATTTCCTCTACACCCACGGCTCGATGTACAAGGTCGCCAACGGCAACCTGCTCTTCCACGGCTGCGTTCCGCTCAACGAAGACGGCACCTTTAGCAGCATGAACTGCCTGGGCACCTGGCACGCTGGCCGCGATTATCTCGATTTTTGCGACCACATCGCCCGCCGCGCGTGGCGCGTGGGCGACCGCGATGCCCTCGACTGGATGTGGTACCTGTGGATTGGCTTCAATTCACCCGCCAGCGGACGCCTGGTGCGTACCTTTGAGCGCGCCTATATCGCCGATAAGAGCACCTGGGTCGAGCCGATGGACCCGTACTTTACGCTTACCAAGTCGCCCTCGGTCTGCGATGATATCATGCGCGAGTTTGGCGTCGCGCCCATGGCATGCTCGCCGACCGGCCACATCATCAACGGCCACACGCCCGTTAAAACCACCAAGGGCGAGCAGCCCATCCGCGCCGAGGGCAAGCTGCTGGTCATCGATGGCGGCTTCTGCCGCGCTTACCATCCCAAGACGGGCATCGCCGGCTATACGCTCATCTCGAGCTCGCGCGGCTGCCGCCTCAAGTCGCACCGGGCCTTTACGACGGTTGCCGAGGCACTCACGCGCAACGTGGACATCGAAAGCGAGACCAACCGTTTTGACCAAGCAGACCGTCGCCGCATGGTGAGCGACACCGATACTGGCGCCAAGATTCGCAGCCAGATCCAGGATCTGCGCCAGCTGCTCGATGCATATAGAAACGGTGCTATCGAAGAGCGCGTCTAGCCCCACCCGCGGGGATTGGCTAAACTTGCTGAGTTTGTCATCCCCACGGCGTCCCCGCGCCACCCTAAGGCAGGTACCATGCAAAAGCTCCTTGCGCAGATCATGAAATTTGGCGTCGTCGGTGTCATTGCCACGGTTATCGACTTTGGCATTATGAATCTGCTCCACTACGGTCTGGGCCTCAACATCCTAATCGCCAACACCAGCGGCTTTATCATCTCACTCATCTTTAACTACCTCGCAAGCATGAAGTACGTGTTTGCGCACAAGGAAGGCATGAGCCGCCGCCGCGAGTTCATCATCTTTGTCGTGCTGTCCGTGATCGGTTTGGTGCTCAACGACGGCATCGTGCTGGCGCTCAACGCCGGCCTGGGACTCGAGGCCAATATCGCCAAGATCTGCGCCACCGCGCTTGTCATGGTCTACAACTTTGTGACCCGAAAAATCTTCCTGGAGGGCGACGAGACCAAGTAGCTCGAAACCCCTGCAGCATTACGGCGCCCACGGACGACGTGCACTCAGCGCAGTATCGTCCGTGGGTGCCGCTCGTTTACGGGCAAATTTTCAACGTTTGCGGATTAGCTCTTGAAAATTTGGCGAGTTCATATAGTTCTTGGCAAAGACCTTACGTTTCCCTTGTAAAAGCTCTAAAGTATCCTCTGCTCGATTCATCAACGCATTGGATGTGATTACGTGCGCAAGGCGCTGGCACAACCTCATACCAAGCAGTTCCTCAAGTTTGCTGTCGTGGGTCTTATCTCCTTTGGCATCGACTGGGGCATGCTCATTGCGCTCGTCGAGCTGTTCCACCTCGACTTTTTGATGAGCACCACGGTTTCGTTTATCACGTCCGTCGTGGTCAACTACTGGCTCAGCATGAAGTACGTGTTCGACCATCGCGAGGGCATGAGCCGCAAGCGCGAGTTCACGATCTTCACCATCCTGTCGGTGATCGGCCTGGGCCTCAACGACCTGTATATGTTTGTGGGCGTCACGTTTTTGAGCATCGGCTACCAAGCCATGAAGGCCATCGCCACGTTCCTTGTCACCTGGTACAACTACTTCAGCCGTCGCTTCTTCCTCGAGGGCGCACGGTCGTAGTCGATTCACTATTTGCTTGAATGTATAACCGGTTGGAATTCCCGTTCCAACCGGTTTTTTGTTTGCAGAGAGACCCGGCGACCCAGTCCCATTTGCATGAAAAACGGGCGGTCCGGATGTTGGCCCGAACCGCCCGTCTGGCGCGCTATGTCGAGGCCTCTAGCCCGTTACGTAATACCAAACGACGTTGTCGTCATTGGAGAGAACGTAGTTACTGCAGGCCGTCATGGGCGTTGTGCCGTTGACGGAGTACATCCAGCCGCTCGTGCCGCCGTACTGTTTCTCGGCCAAACCACCAATCGCGGAAACATACGTGCCGTACGACGAGCCGTGTGCGTTGACAGAAAGGCCTAGCGCGCACAGGGCATCGTAAACGGTGGCGCCTTCGTTAAAGGTAAAGGTGCCGCCAGAGGACACAGGATTGCCCACAGCGCTCGATGTGACCGAAACCGTCACCGTAACGTAGCTGGACTCCTGTGAGCCGCTTTGGCTGCCCGAGGAGGCGTTTCCACCATTAGAGGACGAGGCTCCATCAGACGACTGGCCACCGCCCGAAGAAGCACCGCCAGACGCATTGGAAGTATCACCGGCTCCCGTATTTTGGGCAGCGGATTTATCGCCAGACTTCTTGCCGCCCCGGTCCTCGGACTTCTTGCTATCCGAGTTTTTGTCCGATTCCTTGTTTGAAGACTCGGAATCGTCCTTGGCGTCGTTCGAACCCTTGGGCTCGTCTTTTGCATCATTCGAAGATTTGGAATCCTTGGAACTGGCCTCGCCCGAAGCGGCAGACGAGCCAGACCCCTTGGTGTCCTTGGCGACGACGCTCTCCCCCGTCACGGTCTGAACGATCCAGTCAATGGACCAGGCGCCGCTCTCGGAAGGATGGACGAAGCCCAGCGAGACGACGATCAGAATGGTGTACGCGGCAGCAAGAACGCCAAGGAGCGCCTTGCGACGAGAGGCGGACGCCGCCGAAGCGGCGCCCTTTTGCTTTGGATCATCGAGCTGGATAAACGAGGAGTCGGGCTGTTGCCCGCTGGTCTCCTTGGGCTTATCGGGCATTACCGTCACCCTTGCCGCGCTTGGTCAGCACGAAGACGGCGATGAGCGCGAGGCCAATCACGCCGGCGGCGATGCCAACGATGGCGAGCGGATTGGTGCCAGTCTCCTGCTCGGAAGCACTAGAGGACTTCTTAGCAGTGGTCGTGGAAACAGCACCCGTATCGGACTTGGAATCGGACTTCTTGTCGGACTTCTTGTCGGACTTGCCGTCCTTCCTGTCAGACTTCCTGTCAGACTTCTTGTCAGACTTCTTCTCGTCCTTCTTATCGGACTTATCGGAGTCCTTCTTGTCGGACTTGTTGTCCCTGGTCTCGGTCTTGGTCGACACCGTCGTCTTGGTCACCGGCTTCTGGCCCGGGGCAATAGCGCCGCCCTTCGAGCCGGAGCCAGAACCAGCGCCAGCGCCAGTGCCGGAACCAGTACCGGTACTAGAACCGCCGCCGCCATTCGAACCAACGCCGCCATTGCCGCCATTGGAGCCTGAACCGCCATTACCGCCAGGGTTAACGGCATTCTTGGTCCACTTGGCATACAACGTCAGGTCGGCCGTCACCGGCGTACTGAAGTCATACGCCTGCGTGCAAGCCTCATCGGTATACCAACCGCCGAAAGTGTAGCCATCGCGCGTCGGATCGACCGGCTTGACCAGCTTGCCATCGGCCGTAGCAACAAACTTAGTGTCGCAAGCAGACCCGCCGTTGGAGTTAAAGGCAACCGTCCAAGACTCGACAGCTCCAAGTTTAAACAGCGTGCCCGAATCATTAATGTAGTAGAGATTGCCAGAAGCATCGGCAATGACCGGAGAGTCACAGTACTGGTAATGGCCAGCCGCATCATAAATCTGCGTCGCCTCTGCATCGCCGAGCGTATAGCGATACACGCCACCACCAGCAGAGTAGTTGACGTAATCCTTGCTATCCGCGCTGTTAACGGTGAAGTACACATAGGTCTTGCCGCCCTGAACACTCACCAGCGGAGTAGCAGCAATACCGTTGAGGCCAGCCGGCAGCGCCTTGCCGTCGGCAGCAGCGACCATCGTGGTCTTACCCGTCTTCAGGTTATAGAGAACCAGAGCAGAGCCAGTAGCCGTCTGTCCGCCGACAATCAGATTGTCACCAGACACCGCAGGGGCGCTCAGATTATTCGTAAGGCCCAGATCAACCGTCTTCTGTTCACTCAGCACGCCCTTCGCCGAAAGCGAAATCACATGGAGCTTTCCGTCGTGCGTCATCTGATAGAAGGTCGAACCATTGGACGGATCGGCAATGCAATCGGCATTTGCGACAGCGCCGAGCTTCATGGTCGAAACGACATCGCCCGTCGTCTTATCAATGCACTTAAGCGTACCCGCGCTCGTAGGAACGATGGCATACTTATCCGTCAAAGCCGCACCAGTCCAGTAATAGCCCTCGGCAGGGTCGATGTTCTGCCAAGAAACTTCGCCCGTGGCAATCTTAATGCGCGCAAAGGAGCCGTTGCCGTAGGTCGCGTTGTAATTCTCGTCATACGAAATATCGACCGAGCCTACATAGACGTACTCGCCGTCCGAAACGACGGTGCAGGAGCTCTGCGTCAAGTCCGTCAAACCAGGCGTCAGCCACTTGCAGATCAGCTTGTCTGCAGTAATCGCCTGGACCGCACCGCCGTTGAGCGGAACGATGATAAGGCCATTGGTATAGATCGGACGAGAGGTATAGCTCACCTTGGAGGCAAGCGGCGCAGAGGCAACCTTTTTGCCCGTGGACGAATCGATCTTGATGAGCTCGTTCTCGGTCGCGATGTACACAAAGCCGTTGGCGATGACAGGTTCGCTGCAGTTGGCATACTGCTGACCAGACTCGGCCTTCCAATCGAAGGCCCACTTAAGACCGGCGGCCTGCGCAGGCGTCTTGGCATCCGTTACGGTCGAACCGTTGCCACTGTTGCCGTAGCCGGCCCACTCGGCATCCCAATCAGGAGTCGTCGCACTCGGGTCCACGACAACCTTGTCGGGATCGGGCATGGGCGAATCGTCGGTGGTATAGGCAAGCGTGACCTTATCGCCGCTCTTGAGCGTAATCTGATTGGCGCAGAGTAAGGAGGGCTCTCCATTGATATACAGGTGCCAATATTTATTGGTCGCAGCATCATAACCGTACGACTTGTCTTCGAACGGCGATTTGATGGAATTGAGGAACCAGTACTCGCCACTCTGGGAGCCGTTGTACGTAACGCCCTTGGCCTTCAGAACCGTCTCAATAAGGTTCTGGGCAGTAGAGCCTTCAGGCAAAGAAACACTGCTTGCCGAGCCCCAGCGAGTATTGTTGCCGTTGACATCGGGACCGATAACATCGGCGGATCCAAGCACCTGACCGGGGAGGGCATCGGCGTCAGCACCATACATAAAGGTGACGGCGTCACCCTCCTGGAGCTTGTAGGCACCGGCGCCAACGTCGGCGAACTTGCCATTTACGTAGAAGCGCCAATAGCTATTGGTCGCAGCATCCCAGCCATAGGACTTACTGTCGAACGGCGAAGTAATACCGTTGAGGAACCAGCCCCAAGACGATTCGCTAGCATCGAGCTTAAGGCCGGTCTGCTCAAGGAGATCCTTGGCAGTAGAGCCCGCCTTGAGACTCGTCTGACCCGTCGAAGCCCAAACCTGCTGCTTGCCGTCCTTGTCCTTACCGAGAACCTGAACAGAAGCATGGACAGAATCGGACGGCAACTGGTCGCCCCAGCCACCGTAGAACCACGTGACGGTATCGCCGGCATGGATGGTGACATTGTCCGCCGTATAGTCACTCGACTTGCCGTTGATAAACAGCTGCCAATAGGTCGAATAATCTTGGGGCGTACCCAGCTCAACACCGTTGTACTTAAGGCTCAGAATGAAGGAGCCCGCAGCAACGGCGTCAATATCATTCGCCTCGAGCGCGACCTTCGTAAGGTCAAGCGCGCTCGAGCCGGACGTCACCACATACTGCGCGTTATCGACCCAAGTCTGAGTCTTGCCCTGGGCATCGCGACCAATGACGGTCACATTTGCGGCAACCTGGTCCTTAACGACAGGGGACGAGCTACCAGCCGTATAGGCAAACTCAATCTTCTGCCCCTGGGTGAGCTTGACGCTGCTCGCGCCAACCGAGGAAGACGCGCCGTCGACGAACAGCTGCCAGAAGGCATAAGTCGTCGGATCGTAGGCAAGCGTGCGACCATCGCTCGGAGATGTGATGCTTTTGAGGTAGAAGCCGTATGCCGTGTTCGGTTCGTAATCCGCTTTAAAGCCCGTCTTCTGCTGCAGCTTAACGAAGGCATCCGCAGCCGTCGCGCCCTCGTCGAGCTTGAGCTGCGTAGGTGCCACCCAGGTCTGAGCCTTGCCGTCAGCATCGGTGCCGATAATCGAGAACGAGACCTCGACCTGCTTCTTGGCGACATCGCCGGTTTCTGTCGGGTTCTCTGTCTGAACGGCAGCCGCGGCGGCAGATCCCGCTTGGCCAGCGGATGCCGTCGAAGACTGCTCGCTCGTGGCAGGGCTCTCCCCCGTCGCCGAGCCTTCGCCGCCAGTTGCTGCCTCTGCTATGGCTGCACTAGCTGCAGGCGCGCCCTCGGAATCCGAAACCTCGGCGCCGCTCTGCTCAGCGGTACCGCCCGCAAGCGCTGCGTCCTCGCCCGGCGTCGCAGCCTGAGCCACAGCCTCGGCAATGCCCTCGGCGCCCTCGGCCCACAGCTGAGCCGGCGTGGTGCCAAAGGCCATCGCGAAGGCCAGGAATGCCACCAGGCCGCGCTTGGCTACACCGCGTGCAATCGCGCCACGGCGATGCGAGACGCGCTGGCGCTCGTCCTCAAACATATCCATTTGTCTCCTACTGTCTGTACTTGGAGCGTTGCCTTGAGACTGCCCCACGTCATCGCGCATGTTGCGCTCGAGTTCCCCCATCGGGGTCCCCCTTCCCTCCAGAGCCCTATGCACACCGGCGGCAAAAGCCGCAGCCGCATGCAAGACGGGAGGCGATCCGACTTAACCTTAACGACTCGGGCACGTCGTCCGATCTGCGACGCGAGCATCCCGAGCCAAGAGGAATTACGGTTACTGGTACAGCTGGGGACTTGCACCCCGATTCTCCCAAATGCGCAGGATAACCGCGCATTCGTGCGTCTCCGCACCACCATCTAGGCCATCGATTATTACCGTCAAAATGGTATCACGCAAAAGGGCCTCGCACGCAGGCGAAGCCCAAGGTAAAAGCTATTGTTTGCGATAGGAAAATGCGGTGACGGCCGCAGCCTCTAGTGCTTGCCGCCGTGACTGTTGAGCCAGATATTGCGGCCCAGCATAAGCGCCAGCACCAGCGCGCTCACGTAGCCCATAAAGCCAATGACCGGGATACCAAACACAACCGGCTCGATGCGCGCGTAGTACACCACCGACGAACCGATAAACAGACCGGCGATCACAATTGCCATCGACATGCGGTCGATAATCCCACCTAGCTGTCGCAGCGCCTTATCGCTGCTCATGATCTGCGTGTTTACCTTAAGCTGGCCGCGCGTAAGCATACGCGAAGCCAAGCCCAGATACTCGGCCGCCTCGAGCGAGCCCTTCGCCGCGCGATAACTGCTCGCTGCAAAGTCGCGGCTCATCTCGCGCATGCGCGCATAGGTGCTTTTCTCGTTTTTAATATGCGTCTGGATGATCTGGATCATGTTGACGTTGGGCATGTACTCGGTCAACAGGCCCTCGAGCGTCACCATGCCGCGGGCGAACATCGTCACCACGCTCGGCAGCTCAACGTCATTTTTGCGCGCGAGGTTTAACAGCGAGGTCAAAAACTCGCCGATATCCAGGTCTTTAAGGTCGAGCCCGGCAAAGTCGGCAACAATAAAGTCCAAGTCGGACAAAAAGGCCGAATGGTCAAGCTCGGCCGAATCGCCGCGCGTCACGGCAAAGCGCATGAGCGAATCCTTGAGCTTTGGCACGTCGCCCTCGGCCACGGCAAAGATCATATCCTTGACGATGCCACGGTCGTGGCTCGACATGCGTCCGACCATGCCCAAGTCGATAAAGTAGACAATTCCGTCTTTGAGGATGATGTTTCCCGCATGCGGGTCGGCATGGAAAAAGCCGTCGTCGAGCACCTGCGTCGAATAGTCCTCGACGATTGCGGCACCGATCTTTTCCAAGTCATAGCCCTCGGCCACTAAGCGTTCAGGATCGGCGATCGAAATGCCGTCGACGTAATCCATAACCACCACGTGCTCGGTGCACAGGTCCAGATAGGATTTAGGGCACGTCACGCCATGAACGCTCTTATGGAACTCGTAGAAGTCGTTGAGGTTTTTGGCCTCGGCCAAAAAGTTGGTCTCCTCGCGAAACGAGGTCCACAGCTCCTCGACCACGCCGTGCAGGTCAACGAATTGATCGGTGTTGACGAACTTGGAAACGATACGCACCACCGAGCGGATGATATCGATGTCCTGCGCCATAACCTGCTGCGCACCGGGGCGCTGCACCTTGACGGCCACGTCCTCGCCCGTCACCAGACGAGCGCGGTGCACCTGCGCGAGCGATGCGCTACCAAGCGGATTGGGATCGATCGCATCGAACATCTCCCCCAGGCGCAGGCCGTATTCTTCCTCCAGACAGCGAAGCACTACCTCGTACGGCACCGGCTCCACGTCGGAGCGCAGACGACGCAGCTCGTCGCAAAAGCGTTGCGGCAGAATCTCGGACCGGTTGGCCAGAATCTGCCCCATCTTGACGAACATGGGGCCGAGTTCCTCGAGCAGGCGGCGCAAACGAACCGGCGTGAGGTTATCCCACACGCGGTACTTTTTGACCAGGCGAACAATCTGCCCAATGCGTTCGCGACGACCCGCCGGCGTGAGCTGGTATTCCTCGTCCGGTGCCATCGCGTCGGGCTCCTCGGGCACCATATCGACAGCGCGTGGCTTCTTGCGAGCGCCCGAGACGGCAGCGTCGACCTCATCGACAACCGCCGCCTCGTTACCCAGAGGATCTAGATTGTTGTAATCGGTGGTGGAATCTGCCATCTGCGCTGCTACTCGGCCTCTTCGGTATCCTTCGCATCGTCGGCCTCAACAGACTCGACGGGCACCGAGGTCACGTTGTCCTCGACCGAATCGACGATGTCGCGCACATGAGCCAGGAAGGCCGTGCGCTCGGGCGCGGTCATAACGCGGACGCGAGCCAGAATGAGCTCGTCGAGCACGCGTTGGGCCGCGGTCTCGCCCTGCATGCCCAGACGCTCGGTCAGGTCGGAGATGGTGCCGCCGGCCTGCTCGAACATGTCGGACACGCTACGGGCGATATCGGGGGTGCCGGCGTCCTTGCGAACCTGCTCGCCCTTGGTATTAAGGTCGTCGAGGACCTTCTTGCCGCCTTCGACAGCAACGGCGGCAGCGCCAAAGCCCACGTTAATGGCGCCGTTAACAAGCTGATCGAGTTTCATAACCATGGTTGTCTCCAATCACAAACAACTGCATTGGCGTTCTTGTACCCAAGATTGAGTGAAAGCGACAAAGCGTTTTAGCACTATTCGATCGACGAGAAATCCCTACCTCACGTTGTCGTTCATCGCGAAAGAGTTCTTCATGGCGCAGCTCGTGGTGAAGAGCACCTTGCCCAGCAGGGCATCGGTCTCCACGCGAACACGCTCGGCAAAGGCCTCGTTGGCGCGTGCAAGCTCGGAAGGCACCTCGGCCTCGGGCAGAGCGGCTACGGCAGCGTCGACGTCATGGATCTGCTTGTGACCCATGCCACCGACCTTCTCCTGATAGTCCTCCACAGCGCGGCCGCACTCATGGAAACGGACGTCGGCCAGGGCGCCGATCAGGCGGTTGGCCCAGTAGAAGTTTTCGGACGTTACGCGAGCCTGCGTGTCGGCATAGTACTCGGGCATGGTCTCGACGTTGGCGTACAGCGGAACCAGCGCGTTAAACGAGTTGGAGCCAAACGCCATCCACTGCACGGCGCGATAGGCCGGCTGCGCATAGGGGCGCAGCTGCAGCACGGCGAGCTGGCTGTTGCGGTTGATGCCGATGGGGCGATAGGCGCCGCGCGTGGCGGGCGTGCCCTTGCTGCCGTAGCAGTCGTACTCCGTACCCTGGTAGTGGCTCGAGAGTACGTACTTGATGTCCTCGATGGTCACCTTACGCTCGGGCACGCGGCTCCAGGGGATATCGTCGCTCTCGGGCGTGTAGTCGGCGTCGGGGCCATCCCACACGTCACTGGGGTTGAGGCAGCGCTGCATGTACCAGGCGCGCGGCGTGTTGTAGACGTGGTCGCTGTCGCTGTGCGAGCCAAAGGCCTCGCGCGGGTTAAAGACCGCAGCCGAGCCGTAGCCCTCGACGCCCAGCGTCAGGTCCAGATGCCACTCGGCCATCCAGGAGCGCAGGTCGGCGGAACACATGTGGTCGGCCTGGGCGCCCTCGGCGTCATCCAGGTCAAAGCTGTCGATACCCAGTTGGTTGGGCATGGTCACATAGGCGTCATCGGGCACACGCTTGGCAATCCAGTGGTGGCCGCCGATGGTCTCGAGCCACCAGATCTCGTCCACATCACTAAAGGCGATGCCGTTGTTCTCGTAGGTGCCGTAGCGCTCGAGCAGGTCGCCCAGGATACGAACGCCGTCGCGAGCGGACTTGGCGTACGGCAGGACCAGGGTCACCATGTCCTCCTCACCCAAGCCACCAGGCTGCGCCGGCACATAGCCGTCCTCACCCTCGTTACCCTTGGCGGGCACGTAGTCCACGAGCGGGTCGGCGCCGCGAACGCGCTCATTGGTGGTGAGCGTCTCGGTTGCGGACATGCCCACATTGAGCTCGTTGAAACCGGCCTCGGCCCAGATGCCGTGGCCCGGGACAACATCGGGGACGCACGTGTAGCGCATGGGGTTATCGGGCAGTTCAACGGTCAGGTGGCTCAGGACGCTCGTGTAGACGCGCGGCTGCTCGTCGGGATGCACCACGCGCATACGCTTGGGCTCAAACACCCCGTTGGACGAGTCCTCGTTACGCGCGACCAGGGTCGACCCGTCGTAGCTCGCGTTCTTACCGACCAGAATCGTTGTGCACGGCATGCGCATCCTCCTTGAGCGAAGAAATCAAACGGCAACAGTGTATCGCTTCGACGCAAAAAGGGCGAAACCACGGCCCCTCGAGACCCCCTCGGGACCTCTGTGGTCAAAAAATGCCAAATATGAGTACTGTCACCAATTTAGTAGCAGCAAATTTCCTTGTAATGAGTGCCGAAAATCCCTATTTGTCCAAAAGAGATACCGCGTTATTCCCCATAGGGTCAATAAAATTGGCTTCCTAACGATAATGGATATCGCTAGGAAGCCCAAATGTCATAAAACATATGTGACCATCTTGACAGCAGTACTCATATTTGGCATTTTTTGACCACGTGGTATATAGCTAACCCCTCAAGCAGCCCAAAACACCTATTTCGATGCACGCTCCGCCGCCTCAATCACGTGTTTGGCGAGAATCGCGGTGGTCACAGCCCCCACGCCGCCCGGCACGGGCGTGATGGCGTTAACGACCGGCTCCGCAGCATCAAAATCGACGTCACCCACCAGCTTGCCAGCGTCCTCATCCCAGTTAATGCCAACATCGATGATCGTCTGGCCCTCGCGAACGGCATCCGCGCCAATCGTACGCGCGCGTCCAACGGCGGCAACCACAATGTCAGCCGCACGGCACTCGGCAGCAAGGTCGCGCGTATGCGTATGGCACGTCGTCACCGTGGCATTGAGAGCCGTAAGCATGGCGGCAACGGGACGGCCAATCACCAGCGACCGACCAACGACCGCGACCTTGGCCCCATCCAGCTCAACACCGTAATGATCCAGCAAAGCAAGCACGGCTTCGGCTGTGCAGGGGGCAAAACCCTCGCCGCGTCCCGAAAGCGTGGTGAGCAGCGAAGCCGGCGTCATGGAGTCAACGTCCTTGGCGGGATCGAGCGCTGCGGCGACGGCGTTCTCGTCAAGGCCGGCGGGCAGCGGGCGGAACATCAGACAGCCATGAACAGCCAAGTCGGCATTAATGCCCTCGATAGCCGCCAGCAGCTCGTCCTGCGAGACGTCGGCAGGAAGCAAAACGCGACGAGCCTCGATGCCAACCTTTTCGCAGCGTTTAAGAGCGCCACGCTCATAGGACAGGTCGTCCTCGCGCTCGCCCACACGAACAATGGCCAGCGTCGGCACAACGCCGCGTTCGCGCAAAGCAACGCAGCGAGCAACGAGCTCCTCGGTCAAAGCGCGAGCAACGGGAGCACCCTTCAGCAGTTCAGCCATGGCTATCCTCTCTTCCTCGCAGCGTCGGAGGCGCGGCGCGCCAGCGCATCGGCGCGCGGCAACCATGTGTCGAGCAACTCATCACACGCCGTCTCGAGCTCCTCAGCACGAGCGCGATCTTTCATAGACGTGGTGTTCGCAAAGAGCGTCAAGCTCGCGCCCTGCATAGCGGCACGGCAGAACACGGCGCCGCACGCCACATCGGACAGCAGCTGACGCGAACCCTTGTCGGCCATGTCCTCGAGCAGCGCCAGCGCACGCCCGCAGGCATCCATAATGCGATACGGCGGCAGAGCGGCCACATGCAGCGCATCCTGAATCGCGGTTGCTCGAGCCGGATCGTCACGCGGAATACCGTACGCCGTGGACACCTGCCCGTAGGCACGAACGTCCTCGGCAACCAACTCGACAAGCTCCTGGGACAGCTCATCAGCCTGGGCAAACGCACGCGTCAGGTCATCCGCACGATCAGCAAGCGCGGGATTGGTCGCACCGTAGCGGGCAACCATTCCGCACAGCGAGGCGCCCAGCGCGCCCACAAAAGCGCTCGCGCTGCCACCACCGGGAACCGGCTCGCGCGCGGCCAGCGCCTCGGCAAAACCGCGACAGGTTTTATCCATCATCTCTTGGCTCATACGCACACGCACCTTCAAGTCATATATATCGGTCGGGCGGCCGACGCCGGCCGACCGCATCGATCACGTAATGGTGCTAAGTCTAGCCCATAAGTACGCGAGCGTCAGCGCATCTGGCCATCGCGGATTTCTATGGCACGCGATAGGCGTCGACAACGCAAGCATGGGACACATGGCCCACCTTTCGAGACTTCCGGACGTCACAAACTGGGGCATATCTATAAACAAGGAACCTGTTGGGGCAACGCCCGCGTACACGCGCCCCTTTTAAAACAACGGGCACCCAACCCCGGGGAGGGCCGACAGCATCGGCCCTCCCCTCTTTTGGACCCGCGTATATTGCCACTTGTCGGCGCAATTCCAGCCCCCAGAATGGGACACATGGCCCACCAGAACGAGCCGCTCGCGCGTACAGTAAAGGCAGGTAATCCATGGGCGGTTACAGATCGAGGAGGACACGACCATGAAAAAGAAGGCCTTTGCGATTCTCACCCTCTGCATAAGCCTCTTAGCCGCAGTCTCCCTAGTGGGCTGCGGTGGCAGCGGCGGCGCTACCGGAAGCGGCGGTGGCGGCGGAGCAGAAAAGCCAGCCGTGGATATGAGGACCGATTTCATTTGGTTTAAGGTCGAGGTCCCCGAGGGCGTCGAGATCACCGACGTCGCAGGCGACACGGCCGATAGGGCCCAGTTTAAGTTCACCGAGAGCGAGCACGCCAGCGACCGCTTCATCCCCGTCTTCGATCCTGACAAGAACGCCGACGAGCTGTTCGACTACGAGGCAAAGTGGAAGGCCAACTCCGGATGGACCGAGAGCGATCCCGTTAAGTACAACGGCAAGACCTGGCGCAGTGCCTACTTTACGTACTCGGGCGGCGTGACGACCGAGCACTTCACCGACGTTGACGGTGGCAGTGTGTATGTGCGCATCGACAACGTCGAGGAACACAAGGACGCCGTCGAGACCATGATGAAGTCTCTGGAGTTTGCCGACGACATCGCCGAGGCCAAGACCGAGGCCATGGACGTCAAGCTCGACGATATCGAGATCAAGCGTTAAGCGACTGGCGAGTGCAGCGGGAAACACAGGCGCAGTGCAAACAAGCGACGGTACCCCAGAGCTTCGTACCCAGGGAGGGCCGGTAAACCGACCCTCCCTTTCTTATGCCGGTAGCCAACGAACGCGAGGATGCCGGACGCCGGAACCGCTCCAAATGTAGCAACAGTACGAAAACGACAAGCACCCCAACACGTCCGCCCGCCGATTTATTGCGCCGCGCAGACAATTAAACCAGCATCTTTAAACATCTGAGCAGTATAGTGACCAAAACTATCGCATAACCGCACTCTACGAATGGAGAAGTTATGACCGAACACCGCGCCATCAGCCGCCGAGCATTTACGTTGGGCCTTGGACTCGCGGCGTTGTCGCCACTTGCAAGCCTGCCCGAAACCGCCATGCTGGGCATTAGCCCGCGGGCAGCCTTTGCGGACAGCACGGCCGGGCCAGCAGTCAGCCTCGACAATTTCGTCATTCGCCTTCGCCCCGCGGGCTATTTTCGTACCGCAAGCGTTAACGAAGACGGCAACGTCATCGGCAACGTCTGCCATCTGTTTAATGACGGCACGTCCAGCAAGCTCATCCTTGAGAACGTAACGACCAAGAATGACGATACAAACTGGTATGCTATCCGCACCTTGCTCAATTTCGAAGAGCATAAAAAGACGGGCTACAGCATTTGGTCGGTCGATGGCGACTCGGACAAAGACAGAAAGGTCATCCACGTATGGAGCGGCGAGTATGACAACAAGCCCAGCCGCGCTTTTGCGTTCGAGCGGCAATCAAACGGAACCTATATCATCCGAGACCGCACGGTCGAGAAAGAAACCGAGAAAAAAGACATTAAGTACCTGGCAATAGAATCGAACGGCGAAGACCAGGACAACAATAAGATCTGCCATAAGAGTAAGAGCATTCCGTGGGAGCTCGAACTTATCGGTTACGACATGAAAAAGAACGATGCCACGGTTAGCAGCCTCGACTGGATCACGTACAGCAGCTACGTCGATGGGCCATGTTGGATGAAATACGTCGACGACAACAAGTTCCTCGACGAGCTGAGCATCCCGGGTACGCACGATTCGGGCACCTGTAGCGTGGACAACGACACCGAGCCCCAATCCTCGCAAGTAAAATGCCAGCAGGATTACATTCCCACGCAGTTGCTCGAAGGCATTCGCTATTTTGATATCCGGCTCGGAAAGGGCGACAACCCTGGCATCTGCCACGGGGATTTCTACCTATTCAAAAAAGACGGGGACTATCTGCATCTCTCCGATGTCATCGGGTACTTTAAAACGTTTTTGAACGAAAACCCGACAGAAGCGCTCATCATGCTTGTATCACGAGGCAACGACGAGGCTACCGACGAAAGTGTTACGACGGCTTTCGCCAAGGTTTTGGACGACAACCCCAAACTGTTCTATACGTTGAGCCGAATCCCCACGCTACACGAGGTGCGCGGAAAGATCGTTCTGCTGCGTCGATTTAGGCTCGCCGGCAACAGTGTAAGCGGCCACACGTGGGGCCTCGACCTTACCGAATGGGATGACAAGATCAAGGCTCACTCCGACAGCGCCACTATGTGTCTCGTCCAAGACGCGCGGGGCTTTGAAGCCGCGGGGGAAACAGGCGATAAAGAGCCCTATTGCACCAAGGTATACGCCCAGGACAAGTACAAACTCACGGGAACCGACAAGCTCAGCTGGGTCGATAATGCGCTGAAGGAAACGTCCGGGCGCACGCGCAACGAGGTAGATGTCGAGGACGATAACGGGGCCAAGGAGAAAGTCCTGGAGCGTTGCTGGTCTATCAACTACACCAGCTGCACGGGCTTGTCGCACGGAGGCAATCCTTTTACCTCGGCACGAGTAGTCAACGAGCATCTGTATAAGAGCCCGTACATCAATCCCAGCGGCATCGAGGATACAAAGTCAGATTACCTCAAGCACATTGGCATCATCGCATCCGACTTTGTTGATGCGGCGCTGGCCCGGAGCATCTATCAGCGCAATTACGATACGGAGCACAAGCAGACGGCTTCGTACTATCTCCCGTACTATCTCCCGACCCGCATGCGCATGACGTACGGCGACTCGCTGAGCGATGCCTCATTCCAGGATGGCAAGACCGTTGGCGAGGGTCATTTCCGCCTTGCCGACAGCAGCAACGCGCTCAACGCGACAGCTTCGGGCCATGCGTTTGCCATTGAATACGTGGATGTCGACGCCCTGGGCAACGAGACCGTTACGGGGCTGCAGGGCTCTGTGCCCATCGATATCGATCCGCTCGCGCTGACGCCCCATTTTGAGGGACTCGAAGGCCTTAAGGCCGGCGAAGACGTGCGCGCCAAGATTGCGGCATCACTCGAGGGCAAGCTCGAAACCGACGCCTGCACCGCCCAGCTCGAGTTTGTGCACGACGCGGACGGCGCTCCGGGCACGGCAATGGCCGAGGGCGAGGCATTTGCCGCGGGGACGTATTGGGTGCGTGCGAAAGGTCTGTTGGGCGACGCGGCGCAAAACTACACGCTCGCCAGCGATGGAGCCGCAAGCTTTACCGTAGCGGCCTCGGGCAGTGCAGGCGGCACCGGTAGCGGCACGGGTTCCAACGCAGACGGCGCCGACAAGAACGGCGGCGGCAACAAGAGCAAGGGCTCGACCGGAAAACTCGCCGACACGGGCGACGGCTCTGGCGTTGCCGCCGGGCTCGCTGCCGCCGCCGTGGCGACAACGGTCGCCGGCGCGGCGATGCTTGCCAATGACCGCGAAAACGTTGGGGACGACAGCGAATAGGCAAGCCCGCCTTTTAGACACATCGACTCAATTGGGGGGGGCGCAGAATACCGTTCTGCGCCCCGATTTTTACCTTAGCCCGAACACCGTTATCGGCTACATCACCATGTTCAGCGCATTCACGAACTCCTGAGCTTGGGAGCGGCTGCTCAGACTAAAGACACAGGCAGTCAACAGCCTGTTACGTAGGAAAACGTCGCGGCCCTTGATCCTGCTGACCCCCGTAATGTCCTTAAGATAAACAATCTCGGTGT
>CAUHIY010000021.1:0-19738 GCA_959606405.1 uncultured Collinsella sp.
GCGCGCACGAGTTCCCCATGATGCACGCCGCCGAGGTCTCGCAGTTTAGCGTGCCGGGCTTTGACCAGGTCATCGGTACCGTGTTACAGTGGCCGCTTTCGGTGCTGCGACTACGATCGCACGACCGCGCCCAGCTGCTCGACGCCGCCGAGAAGATTATCCTTGCCTGGCGCGAGTGGACCGATGAGTCGGTTGGCGTCATCGCACACACGGCCGACGGCGTGGCCCACAACACCGTGACGCCCGTCATTCGCCGCGTGGACTCCCGCGGCAACGCCGGCGGCGAAATCTACGAGGCCTACCTGGCGCTTCGCTGCAACATCACGACCGACGAGCATCCGCTGGGCGTATTCCATCCGCATGCTGAGTACCACCACATCAAAAAGGAGAACATCGGCCTGATCGAGGTCATGGGCCTGGCCATTTTGCCGCCGCGCTTGGTTCCCGAGCTCGGCGCTGTCCGCGAGCACCTGCTGGCGGCCAAGGCAGATGCCAGCTACGACCTTGCCGGCGCGCTCGAGGGCGACGACCTTTGCCGCAGCCACGCCGCATGGGCTGAGGACGTCTTTGCCCGCCGCGCCGACGAGCTTACGGCCGACAACGCCATCGACATCCTGCACGAAGAGGTCGGCGTGGTGTTTGGCCACGTGCTCGACAACGCCGGCGTCTTTAAGTGGGACGAGGCAGGACGCGCCGCCCAACAGCGCTTTATCGACTCGCTATAGCATGCGAGCTCGAACGCACGCACTCAACAAATAGCGTCTACACGACAACGGCGCCCGCCGGCAACATCACCGACGGGCGCCGTTTTTGAGTGTAGTCATTGGG
The DNA here is from genome assembly GCA_959606405.1 of uncultured Collinsella sp. GTDB lineage: Bacteria > Actinomycetota > Coriobacteriia > Coriobacteriales > Coriobacteriaceae > Collinsella. The sequence goes on from CAUHIY010000021.1 coordinate 829, forward strand.
GTCATTCTTAAGGGGCGCTCTTAAACGACTAGTCATTAAAGAGCGTCCCCAATGACTACTTGCGACCAAGGCAACGCCGGTGTCTTGGCAACGACAGCGAAAACGCCCCTAAGCGAGCAAGGTGACGTGAAAGAGGAGGGCATTGACCTTTTGGTCATGCCCGACGATTGAACGTCAGATTGCCGCTTAGGGGCGTTTGCAGCGTCGCGCCGTTACGCGGTTTGGTAAAACCGCGTAACCCTACAGTTCAGTCACGACAACGCTGTTGTAGATCTCATCCCAGCGGTCCATGACCAGGTGGCCGGTCTTGGGATCCATGGCGTTGAGCTTGCCGCAGGTATTGGCGGTCTTGAGCACCGTGACGTCGTCGGCACCAGCAGCAATGGCATGCGCAAAGCCGGCGATGGTCGAGTCGCCGGAACCCGTCGCGTTCACAGCCGCAATCGCGGGCGTCTTGGCGCGGAATGCGCGACCCTCATGGAAGCCCACCGAACCGGCAGCGCCCATCGAAACGACAACCCAGGGAATACCGGCAAAGCGGCCATCGGCGGCGAGCGCCTCGCGCAGGGCATCGACATCATCAGTCGTAAAGGACGTACCCAGCAGGCCGTTAATCTCGGTCAGGTTGGGCTTTACGAGCTCAGGCTTAGCGTCGGACTCCAGCGCGGCCTCCAGCGATGCACCCGAGGTGTCGAGCAGCACCTTGGCGCCCGCCTCCTCGGCGATCTTGACGAGCTCGGCATAGTAGCCGGCATCGACGCCGCGCGGCAGCGAGCCCGAAAGCGTCACAACGTCCGCCTTCGCTGCAAGCTCGGCGAACTTGGCCGTAAAGGCCTCGAGCTCGGCCGGGGCGATCTGCGGGCCGCTCTCCAGCAGCTCGGTCTGGTTGCCCTCGTGCAGGATATTCAGGCAGATGCGCGTCTCGCCAGCGATGGGCACAAAGTCGTTCTTGACGCCATCGACATCCATGAGCTCGGCCATATAGGCACCCATGTGACCGCCGAGCAGACCGGTCGCGAGCACATCGTCGCCCAACTGCAGCAGCACACGGCTCACGTTGAGGCCCTTGCCGCCAGCGGTCTTTTCGGGCGTCACACGGTTAACATCGTCGATGATCAGCTTATCGAGCTGATAGCGCGTATCAATCGACGGGTTCATGGTAACGGTCAGAATCATATTGAACTCCTGTTTCCGGGGCACGACACGCGCGGCCCCAAACATACGATAGCTCGTTAAAGGATCTCGATCTCAAAGCCGCGGGTGACGGTCTCCCCCGGCTTGGCCACCAGGCAGCCGCGCTTGTGCTCCAGAATATCGTCCTCGTCGGAGCAGGTGGACAGGCCGCCCCACGGTTCCACGGCCACAAAGTCGCCCTCGGGCTTGCTCCACACAATAAGGTACGGCATATCGGGGAACGTCAGGCGCACGCCCTTGTCCTCGGTCTTCTTGGTCAGCGTAACCACGCGGCTCTCGAGCACGTCAAAGATGGTCTCCGCGAAGTCGAAGAGCTCGTGGGTCAGCGGCAGGTTCTGGTCGATCATGGGGTTCTTGCTGCGATGCTCAACATCAATCAGACCCGTCGAGGGAACGGCAGTACAGAGCTCGGCGGCCTCACGCTGCTCAAAACGGAGCTCGTAGTCGTCATAGGACTCGCCCTCGTCAAGCGGGCACTTAAAGCCAGGGTGACCGCCCACAAAGAACGGCATGTCCTCGGTGCCCTCATTGGTCACCTCGTACGACACGGCCACCTTCTCCGCATCGATCGTGTAACGAGCAACGATCTTAAACGGATACGGGTACTGCTCGAGCAACTCGGCATGGTCGGCAGAGCTTAGGCTCAGCGCAACCATGTTGTCGCTCTGCTCCTCGAGTTTCCACTCCTGTTTGCGCGCAAAGCCGTGGCGGGCGAGCTTAACCTCGCGGCCGCCCATGGTCATTGCGCGACCGTCACGAAGGCCGCCGCAGATCGGGAAACAAATGGGTGCCTGGCCCGACCAGACCGCCGGGTCACCCTGCCACAGGTACTCACGGCCGTTGGCCGTAATAGAAGTGAACGATCCGCCAGCCGTGCTCAACGCAATGCGGACAGAGCCGTTATCAAGAACAAACTCCATAGGAGCCTTCCCTTTCTTACGACAGCCCACCAAGTCAATAGGGCTGATAGCAAACCGGCCCGCGCCCCATCACAGAAACGCGAGCCGTCAACGGACTAGTTAATTACGCCGGATACCCGCTAATCATGGTATTCGCCGCGGTCCCACTTCTCGAGGAACTCGTCAAAGAAGTGCGGGTCAGCCTGAGCCTCGGCGTCGGCCTTATTGCAAGCATCGATCTTGGCGATCAGGGCATCATGCTCGGGGGTCTTCTCGTAGGGCTCCTCCAGGAAGGCAAGCATGATGTCGGCCATCAGGAACTCGCCGGTGATCTTGCCGCCAAAGCCCACGATGTTGGCGTTGAGCTCGCGACGGGCATACAGGGCAGAGGTCATGTCGCGAACCAGGGCGCAGCGAGCGCCGGGAACCTTGTTGACGGCATTGGTGATGCCGATGCCGGTGCCGCACAGGGCCACGCCAAAGTCGGCCTTGCCGCTGGCAACAGCCTCGCCCACGGCCTTACCGTAGATGGGATAGTGCGTACGGGTGTGGCTGTAGGTGCCGCAGTCGAGCACCTTGTAGCCAGCCTGCTCCAGGCGGTCGGCCAGATAGATTTTCTCGTCCGTAACGATATGGTCGCAACCGATTGCGATGGTCTTCTTCATCAGAACGTCCTTTCGTCTGAATTCACAAGTTGAGGTAGAAGTTCGAGTTCTCGGTGGCTCTCGTTAGGCCATCTTGTTGAGCATGTCGACACGGATCTGGTGACGGCCGCCGGCATACTGGGCGCGCAGGAACTCGCGGGCGATCTTCTTGGCGACCTCGGTGCCCACAACGCCCGGGCCCATGGTGACCATGCGCGAGCCGTTGTGCTCGCGGGTCATGTAGGCGGAGCGCTCGTCAGAAATGTTGGCGACGACCATGCCCTTGATCTTGACGGCGGCCATATAGGAGCCGACGCCGTACTTATCAAATGCGAAGCCCTGGGAATCCTTGTGCTCCAGCAGGTCCTTGGCAACGGCGGTCGCGGAATCGACAAAGTCCGCGGCAGGGGTCTCGGAATAGTCGACGACCTCGTGACCGTCGGCGATGAGCATCTCCTTGATGGACTCCTTCATCGACATACCGTCGGCATCGGAAGCGATTACAACCCTCATGACATCCTCCTTGAGAGATACGCAGGTGCGTAGTTTCTGTTTGGAAGTGTTGAATCGCGCTCAGGTCCGGGCATCTGAATGTGCGGTTCTTCACTGTTCATGTTTATTTGAACACATTCGAACAGCGACTGCAACAACTATTTGTTTGTCTTTGTTCTTTTTTGAACAAATACCGTTCACGGATGATTGCTGACCGTTTGGGCCCGGCGCGGACGTAGCGACCATGTGTTCAACAAACAAAAGGGCGGCCGAGAACGTGTCTCGGCCGCCCTTCTTACGGTTGATCTTCCAAAAATCGCTTTGCCGCCTACTCAGCCTGCCCGCTCTTCTTGGCATGTTTGGACGGAGCGCTCAAGAAACGACCCGTCAGATAGTTCGCGGGACCGGAGACATCGATCCCCAGCAGCACGTGTCCTAGCCATAGGAACGCCACGAGCACCAGTAGAGGAATCACACACGAGGTCACGATCATCACGATGACGCCTTCGATGAGGTCGGTCACCTGCTGCACGATCTCGTCGGTCATCTGCTTGGCACCGCTGGTTACCGACGTGACCAGGCTCGAGGCCCCGTCAGTCAACTGCTCGAGCACGTTTTTGGACTCCGTGGTCTCGGACTTTTTCTTGTTCGATTTTGAGCTGGTCTCGCCTGACTTGTCCGTGGTATCGGTCTTTTCCGCAGCGTCCGCTGCCTTTTGCTCAGCTTGCTCAATACTTACGCGATACGTTTCATCGACCTTCTGCGACACCCATACGCTCGCGGGCACAAGCGCCATGCCGATCACGGCAACCACCAACACGCGCGTCGCCACACGGCGCAGGACGGCGCTCGTGCTCCAGCGCCCGTGGAAGCCAAGCGACACCGCAAAGAGCACCAACGCAAACGGGATTAAGATGCCCAAGCCAACCGACCACAAAATAGTCAGCAGATATTTCTCGAGGTAGAGCACGGCAAGCACGATGCCCAAGTTGCCCGAAAGCTGTGCGAGCTGCTCGGCGACCGGCGTACCCGTATCACCCGGCAGCGCGGTAATGCCCGCAGACAGCGCCACGCACGAGGTCGTGAGCGCCAGTACGTTACCTTTCTTTTGATCGATGACCTCGATGGTGGAGTCCCAAGTTTTGGTATCGGCGAAATGCGGACGAGCTACAAAGCCCGACAGCAACGCCAGCACCACGAGCGCAACGATAAAGCCAATCTGCAGCTTTTTGTTTGCGCACACGACATCGGACAGGCTGGGCTGCAGCTCGGTTACCGTCGTGCGCTCGGTTATCTGGACAGGACGCCCATGAGCCATCTCGTGCGCATCTGTCTTTTGAATCAATCCGTTGTCCGGCATTTGGACACCTCCTCATTCCGGCCTGCATTGCGGATGGAAGTATACCCACCCATCGAAAAACCGAACGGGAGGGCGTGCAGAAGCTCCAAGACTGCCCCCCAACGACTAGTCGTTTAAGAACGTCCCCAATGACTGTCTCGGGATGAGTTGCGGTGGAATAGGGATTGTTTTGCGCCCGCCGGCCCCTATTCAGTCCCCATTTCACCGCAACTTGGAGGAGGACAGAAAAAGCCCTGCCGCGGGTAGCGGCAGGGCTTTTGGAAGGGGACTTGGTTGTGAGGGCTCGTTAGGCGAGCTTGGCCTCGAGCTCGGCGATGCGCTTATAGGCATCGATGGTAAAGCGGGCCTGCTTCTCCAGGATCATGGTGGTCATGAGAGTGTCCTGAGCGTGAGCCATGATGAAGGTCATCTCCATCTCGCCGCCGCCGGCCTCCTGCGAAAGCAGCTTGGTCTGCGTGTCGTGGGCGCCGATAAGTGCATCGCTGGCATCCTTGTGCAGCTGTTCGGCCTTCTCAAAATCGCCCTCGCGAGCAGCATCGAGTGCTGCAAGCAGATCGGTCTGGGCGTCACCTGCGTATGCGACAATCTCGAATCCAACCATCGAGATTTCTTCTTTGGTTGCCATATTGCGTTCCTTTCACATATGAACCAATGGAGAGCATCGCGTCCGGGCATACGCGCTGCGTTCTGTATGGCAGAAACATTAACATTCAAACAAAAAAGAACAACGCAAAACATAATTTCAAGCTACGAACGGTCAATTTTCGCCCATGAACGGTTTCCTAACCATTTCGAACAATATCAAACATGATTAACGGAAACCCAATCAGGACCGCCCCCTAACGCAAATCGCGCACCGTATCGCCCTCTACGAGCACGCCAGGGATCAGCATGTGCTCCACGCCAGACACAACGCCCTCGGCGCCGGCGATTTTGTCGACCGCCCACATGCCGACGCGCCTGTTGTCGAAGCGCACGGTGGTCAGGCGACGATCGGGCACGATATCGCCCAGGCTGTCATCAACACCCACCACGCTCACGTCCTCGGGCACGCGCTTTCCGCGCGACTCGAGCCCGCGAATGCAACCGTAGGCCATGGCGTCGTTGGAGGCATAGATGGCAGTACAGGCCGGATCATCCGCCAGAGCCTGGCCTGCGGCATACCCACTCTGAGCCGTCCAATCGCCACGAACGAGTCGCGGCGGCTCAATGCCATGCGCACACAATGTCTCACGCCAGCCTTCCTCGCGCTGCATGCCCGAAAGCGAGCGCTCGGGGCATGAGATAAAGTGCACGGTCTTGTGCCCCTGCTCCAGCAAATACTCGACCACCTGGCGCGAGCAATCGAACTGGTCGTTATCGACCGTTGAACAGAGCGGGTGCTCCAGCATCGTAACGAGCACCGTCTGCATGCCGGGCAGCGGCTCGAAGGTGCCAAAGTCCGCCGGCATGCGATTCATGATCACGACCATGCCGTCTACCGGCAGTGCGCTCATACGCGACGATGCGCTCTCGAGGGTATACGGATGCCCGTCTACTTTAGTGAGGGTGATGGCATAGCCATGTTTGTCGGCCGCGGCGGCAAAGCCCTCCATACGATCGAGGTTGCCGGTACCGGTAATGTTGAACATGGCGACGCCGACGGTCTTAAACTTGCCACGGCGCAGCGATCGACCGGCAAAATTAGGGCGATACCCCAGCTCGCGCATGGCGGCACGCACGCGTTCCTTGGTCTCGGGGCGCACGCTGGGCGAATCGTGCACCGTACGCGAGACTGTCTGCTCCGAGACGCCCGCGAGGCGCGCTACGTCTTTGACGGATACCGATTTTTTAACAGCGGCCATAGGTCGATCTTTCTATGTCAACGATGCCATTGGTGGCACTTTGCGCATTCAAATGAAACGCCTTCAAGTATATCCAACGCCTCCCCACCATACGCTCACCACCCAAAACCTACCGTTCACCGACATTTTTGCTTCCCTGAACGGCTTTTGGCGCCCAAATGTTAACGTTGCCATTATGCAAACACAGAGCCACCGGGCGGCTCAAACGTTTACGCGTAAGGAATCGACGGTTCGCAGGCACAGGAACCACCGGTTCGCGTCTTTTTTTGTGTCACAAAATGGCAACGTCAACATTTTGGCAACCGAAAGTCAAAAGCTACCATCGTTGCTAACCCACCGACTCTTAGGAGCATTGCATGGAGCAACTCATCGCCATCATCGAAAAGGGCCAGCCCTTTTTCAACGCGATCGCCCGCAACAAGTACCTCAAGGCGATCCGCGACGGTTTTATCTCCGTCATCCCCATCATCATCTTCTCGTCCATCTTCTGTCTGGTAGCCTCGGTCCCCAACATCTGGGGTTTCTATTGGCCCGATGACATCAACAACGCCCTGTGGAAGTGCTACAACTACTCCATGGGCATTCTGGCCATCGCCTGTGCCGCCACCACGGCCAAGCACTTCGCCGACGCCCAGAACCGCGACCTGCCCAAGAACAACCAGATCAACTTCATCTCGTGCATGTGCGCGGCCATCATCGGCTTCTTGCTCCTTTCGAGCGACACGATCGCCACGGACGCCGCCAGCGGTTTCAACACCACCTACCTTGGTTCCAAGGGCCTGCTGACCGCTTTCATCGCTGCGTTTGTGACCGGCATCATCTACAAGTTCTTCATTAAGCGCAACATCACCGTCAAGATGCCCGAGCAGGTTCCGTCCAACATCTCGCAGACCTTCAAGGACATCATCCCCTTCTCCGTCTGCATCACCGTCTTTTGGGTCTTTGACATCGTCTTCCGCGCTGCCTTTGGCATCTGCTTTGCCCAGGGCGTCATCCAGGTGTTCCAGCCCCTGTTCACCGCTGCCGACGGCTACATCGGCCTCGCTGTGATCTACGGCGCTATGAGCCTGTTCTGGTTCGTGGGCGTCCACGGCCCCTCGATCGTCGAGCCCGCCATCGCCGCCGCTCTCGTTGCCAACATGACCGACAACCTAGCTGCGTTCCAGGCTGGCCAGCACGCTTCCGCTGTCCTGACCCAGGGTGCCCAGTACTTCGTCGTCTGCATGGGCGGCACCGGCGCCACGCTCGTCCTGGTCTTTATGTTCTGCTTCCTGGCTAAATCCCAGGAGATGCGCGCCGTCGGTAAGGCCGCCATCGTCCCTGTCTGCTTTGCCGTCAACGAGCCGCTGCTGTTCGCCGCGCCCATCGTGCTCAACCCCGTCTTCTTTGTCCCGTTTGTCTTTGCCCCGATCGCCAACATCTGGATCCTCAAGATCTTTATCGACTTCTTGGGCATGAACGGCTTTATGTACACGCTGCCTTGGACCGTCCCCGGCCCCATCGGCACCATCATGGGCCTGGGCTTCCAGCCGCTCGCCTTTGTGATGCTCGCCCTTATCCTGGTCGTCGACTTCGCTCTGTACTATCCGTTCTTCCGCGCCTATGACGCCCAGAAGTGCGCCGAGGAGGCCGAGATCTCCCAGGAGGAGCTCGCCGCCAAGAACGCCGAGAAGGCCGCCAAGCTCAACGATGCCTTCCAGGGCAAGGCTGACGCCAAGAGCGTTGCCGCCGGCGCTGCTGCCGAGGCCGTGAAGTCCGACGTCGCTCCCGCCGCCACCGAGGCCACGGCCACCAGCGACCTCAACGGCAAGCGCGTGCTCGTGCTCTGCCAGGGTGGCGGTACCTCGGGCCTGCTCGCCAACGCGCTGGCCAAGGCCGCCAAGGAGCGCGGCATCAATCTTGAGACCGCTGCCGAGGCATATGGTAACCACGTGGACATGCTCCCCGACTTTGACCTGGTCGTCCTGGCCCCGCAGGCCGCAAGCTACTTGGCCGACCTGCAGAAGGACTGCGAGCGCGTGGGCAACAAGTGCGTAGCCTGCCGCGGCAAGCAGTACATCGAGCTCTCCCAGAACGGTGACAAGTCTCTCGCCTTCGTGAGTGAACAGCTTTCGAAGTAAGTAACGCTCAGGGCCAGCCGACCATCCAAGACCGGCTGGCCCTTCGATTTAGACGATTGGATCATCATGTCCGTTAACCCTGCTAGCGTCACCAACCCGCCCGCACAGTTTCCCGAGGACTTTGTCTTTGGCGGCGCCACCGCTGCCTACCAGGTAGAGGGCGAGACCCGCACTCACGGTAAGGGCAAGGTTGCCTGGGACGACTTCCTGGAGACCCAGGGGCGCTTTTCCCCCGATCCCGCTTCGGACTTCTACAACCAGTACCCCGTCGACTTGGAGCTGTGCGAGGAGTTTGGCATCAACGGCATTCGCCTCTCCATCGCCTGGAGCCGCATCTTCCCCAACGGCACCGGCGAAATCAACCCCGAGGGTGTCCAGTTCTATCACGATCTCTTCGCCGAATGCCATAAGCACCACGTTGAGCCGTTTGTCACGCTGCATCACTTCGACACGCCGCTTCCTCTCTTTGAGAAGGGCGACTTCCTCAACCGCGAGACCATCGACGCCTTTGTGGACTTTGCCACCTTCTGCTTTAAGGAGTACGCCGACCAGGTGACCTACTGGTTCACCTTTAACGAGATCTGGGCCGACGCCTCCAACACCTACATCGAGGGCACCTTCCCCGGTGGCGTCAAGGCGCATCTGGCCGAGGCCTTCCAGTGCGAGCACAACATGATGCTCGCCCACGCCAAGGCCGTGCTGGCCTTCCACAACGGCGGTTTTAAGGGCAAGATCGGCGTCATTCAGTCGCTGGAGTTTAAGTATCCGCTCAACGAGAACGACCCCGCCGACATCAAGGCCGCCAACAACGAGCACGTGCTGCAAAACCAGTTTCTGCTCGACGCCACCTTCCGCGGCGACTATGCGCCCGACACCCTCGAGTGCGCCAACCGCCTGGCTGCCGTCTCGGGCGGCACCATCGAGATCCTAGACGAGGATCTGGAAATCATGCGCGAGGCCGCGCTCTACAACGACTACCTGGGCGTTAACAACTACCAGTGCCGCTTCTTGAAGGCTTACGACGGCGAGAACGACCTGCACCACAACGGTACGGGCGAGAAGGGCACTGGCCGCTGGCGCGTTAAGGGTATTGGCGAGCATGTGAACAAGCCTGGCATCCCCACCACCGACTGGGACTGGATCATCTATCCCGAGGGCCTGTTCGATCTGCTCGTCTACATTAAGCAGCGCTACCCCAACTACAAGCAGATTTTCATCACCGAGAACGGCATGGGCTACAAGGATCCCTACAAGGACGGTTTTGTGGACGACCAGCCGCGCATCGACTACATCGAGCAGCACCTGCGCTGGTTGCTCAAGGCCATGGAGGTGGGCGTCAACGTGGGCGGCTACTTCCTGTGGAGCCTGCAGGATCAGTTCTCCTGGACCAATGGCTACAACAAGCGTTACGGCTTCTTCTACGTTGACTTTGAAACCCAGAAGCGCACGCCCAAGGCAAGCGCATACTGGTATAAGCACGTGGCGCAGACCCGTCGTCTGGACTAGTGACTGGCGGGGTTGCCCGCCCACATAACCTGTCCCCATTTCTCAGCCGGGGGCGGCACGTCACACGGCGCGCCGCCCCCGGCGTTTTTAGGCGGTTCGGGGGCCGCTTGTCTCAATCTGTAACATCTAGCCGAGTTTTTGGGTCCTAGCTGTTACAGATTTAGACGAACGGGCGGCCCGGGCCGAACAATCTCGATCTGTAACATGTAGACCACTTTTGACCGTCTAGTTGTTACAGATCGAGACAAACGGAATAAGCCGGACCGAATTGTCTAAATCTGTAACAATTAGCTGAGATTTTCGGCTCTACCTGTTACAGATTGAGATGAACGAGCCGAGCACGTCTACACCCGCAGGTCCTTTACGCTGGAACGCTCGACCAGCACACCCGAGACGAGCGTACGGCTTCTGGAGCTCGGGGCTTCCAGACCTGCGACGACCTCATTAAGCGCACGGACGCCCAGTTCGCGGTGACGGAACTTCACTGACGTCAGAATCGAGTTGGGAATCGTCTTGTAGAGCTCATCGTCGAAGCCGATCACGGACACATCATCGGGCACACTCAGACCCTTGTCACGTAGAGCCATCATCACGCCGTTTGCCATGCAGTCGTTAGCAGCGAGGACCGCCGTACAATCGGGCTTATCGGCAAGCACAAGGCCCGCGGCATAGCCACTATCCGCATTCCAATCGCCTTGCAGAGGCTCGGGCGGCTCAATGCCACGCGCCTCGAGCGCCGCTCGCCAACCTTTCATACGGCACTGGCTCGACAGCGCTTCTTTCTTACCAGAGACGAAGTACACGTTCTTGTGCCCGCGATTCAAGAAGTACTCGCACGCCATGCGCGCGCCGCCCTCTTGGTCGTCACTGACGGTGGAGCAGGTAGGATGCTCCATCGGCGTGATAATCACCGTCTTGAGGTCTTTCGGCGCCTCAAAAGTATCAAAGTCATCGACCATCTGACGCAGGTTGAAGATCATGCCGTCGACGGGAAGCTGCGACATCCTGCGCGCCGCATCGGCAAGGGTCATCTTCTCCCCCGCCCGCTTTTTGATCATCGTGAGCGCAAAGCCTCGCTCTTCGGCGGCATCGGCGATACCGTCAATCATGTCCACGGCACCGCCCGACAAGTGGAACAGCACAACGCCGATGCACCCGTAACGGCCCAACTTGAGCGAACGAGCGGCAAAGTTGGTTCGAAATCCGAGTGCCTCCATTGCCGAATGGACCTTATCGCGTGTCGACTCTCGCACGCTATCGGGCTCGTTGATCACACGCGAAACCGTCTTGAGAGAAACACCCGCGGCAATCGCCACGTCGTTCATCGAGACGTTTTTCTTGTCCATCGTTGTCACTGCTTCTCCACTCGATTCTCTGTCACTTGTTTTTTGCGTTCTAGCATACACCACCTGCCTGACTGATAAATCAACCGTTTACCGGACAATATCGACCACTCACCCGTATATCCTTGTTGCTCTTCCAAAAATGTCTTACGTTGTCATTAACGGAATGACAACGTTGTCATTCCGCAATGCCTTCCTTAAGCAGGAAGGTTTCCGGGCAGTCCTGACCATCCATCGACGACCAGTTCCATCCACATGCATCGCGCATCAAGTAGCAAAGGAGCTCTATGGACGCCATCGTAAAGATGCTCGAAAAGCATCAGCCGTTCTTTGAGAAGATCTCGAGGAACATCTACCTCCAGGCCATCAAGGACGGATTCCTTGGGTGCATGCCCATTGTCCTCACCTCTTCGATCTTTCTGCTGATTGCCACCCTTCCTGGCGTAGTTGGCATCACGCTGCCCCAGCCGCTCATCGACTGGTGCAACAAGCTGTACAACTTCACCATGGGTGTCATGGGCATCATGGTTGCCGGCACCACTGCCAAGAACTTTACGGCTTCCATGAACCGTCGCATGCCCGCCGGCAAGGTGCTCAACGACGGCTCCACCATGGTGGCCGCCCAGTGCAGCATGCTGTTGCTCGCTGTTACGCAGTTCACCACCAAGTTCGACGGCTCCGAGCTTTCGGTCTTCGATTGCACCAGCATGGGTACGCGCGGTCTGTTCTCGGCCTATATCGCCGCGTTCATTACCGTGTGGGTCTATAAGTTCTGCGTCTCGCGCGATCTGACCATTAAGCTGCCCAAGGAGGTTCCGGGCGCCATCGCTCAGAACTTCCGCGACATCATCCCCTTTGGCGGCGCCGTCATCATCTGCGGCATCATCGATGTCGTCGTGCGCAACCTCATGGGCGTTCCGTTCTCCGAGCTGCTTATCAAACTGCTCTCCCCGCTCTTCACTGCGGCAGAGACCTATCCCGGACTTATCCTTATCCAGGCAGCCACCGCGTTCTTCTGGTTCATCGGCGTCCACGGTCCCTCGATCGTCCAGCCGGGCATCGACCCCATCCGTCTTGCCAACCAGGCCGAGAACCTGCAGGTTCTGCTGGCAGGCGGCCACCCCGCCCACTCCCTCACCTTTAACATGTCGCTCGTGGGTGAGTTCGGCGGCACCGGCGCCACGTTCATCGTGCCACTTCTGCTGATTCTCTTTATGAAGTCCAAGCAGCTCAAGGCCGTCGGTAAGGCCTCGATTGTTCCTGTTGCCTTTGCTGTCAACGAGCCGCTGCTCTTTGGCGCGCCGATGATCCTTAACCCCTACATGCTCATCCCCTTTGTTGCCGCCGGTTGCGTCAACGTGAGTGTTGCCAAGTTCTTTATCGATAACGTGGGCATGAACGGCTTCTCCTTCGTGGTGCCTTGGGCTACCCCTGCCCCCATCGGCATCTTCATCACCACGAACTTCCAGCTTATCGCCCTGGTATTTGTCGCGATTATCATCTTGCTGGACGCCATCATCTACCTGCCGTTCTTGAAGGCATATGATAAGTTGCTCTGCGACCAGGAGGCCGAGCGCGCCGCCGAGCTGGGTCTTGAGTCCAATGGTGCCGCCGCCATCGCCGCCAACGCCTCTGCGCCCGCTGTCGAGCAGGCCACCGCTACCGTCGAGACGACCGTTGCCGCCGCTGACAGCAAGCCTGTCGCCGATCAGCCCGAGCCCGCTGCCGATGCATCCGCCAAGAAGGATGTCGACGGTCTGAAGGTCCTCGTCCTGTGCGCCGGCGCCGGCACCTCTGCCATGCTCGCCAACGCCATCAAGGAAGGTGCGGCACAGACCGGAGAGAACATCGCTTCCTCCGCAGGCGCCTATGGTCAGCACACTGCCATCATGGATCAGTACGACGTCATCGTGCTTGCCCCGCAGGTTCGTAGCTACTACAACGACATGAAGGCCGACACCGATCGTCTGGGCATTAAGCTGCTCGCTCCCCGCGGTAAGGAATATATCGACCTTACCCGCGACCCCGCTGGCGCCATCAAGTGGCTCCGCGAGAACCTCGACTAGTTCCTCCCTCTGTTGGTGCCCGGATCCCCAGTTCGGGCACCTCTCCCTATTCGTATTCCACAGAAAGGATGACTCATGACCAACCCCATGCAGTTCCCCGACGGCTTTGTGTTTGGCGGCGCCACCGCCGCTTACCAGGTTGAGGGCGAGACCCGTACGCACGGCAAGGGCAAAGTGCCCTGGGACGATTTCCTGGCTGCTCAGGGTCGCTTCTCCCCCGATCCTGCAAGCGACTTCTACAACAAATATCCGGTCGATATCGACCTGTGCCAGCGCTTCGGCATCAACGGTATTCGCGTCTCCATCGCTTGGAGCCGTATCTTCCCCAGTGGCACCGGCGAGATTAACCCCGAGGGCGTCGCCTTCTATCACGAGCTCTTTGCCACCTGCAACAAAGCTGGCGTTATCCCCTATGTCACGCTCGATCACTTCGATACGCCCGAGGCCTTCTACCAGGACGGCGGCGAGGGATTCCTGACGCGCACGACCATCGACGCCTTCGTCGAGTACGCCAAGTTCTGCTTTGCCGAGTTCACCGAGGTCAAGCATTGGTTTACCTTTAACGAGATTCCCGCGACCGCCGAGGGCAGCTTTATCGTCGGCAACTGGCCGCACGGTGAGAAGTACCGTCTGGACAAGGCCTTCCAGCTCATGCACAACATGATGGTGGCCCACGCCAAGGCTGTCGTCGCCTTCCATGAGGGCGGCTTTGAGGGCGAGATCGGCATTGTCCAGAACCTGGAGCCCAAGTATCCCCTCGACCCCAACAACGCCGCCGACTGCGAGGCAGCCCGCATGGCCGACGTCATCAACAACCGCTGGGTGCTCGACGCCACCTTCCGCGGCCACTATGCAGCCGACACCATGGAGGCTGCGACCAAGCTGGCCCATATCGCCGGCGGCGAGCTCGACGTCCGCTACGAGGACATCGCCGCGCTGACCGCCGCGCTCCCCTACAACGATTGCCTGGGTGTCAACACCTACAAGTGCCAGTTCCTGCGTGCCGCCGAGGGCGAAAACGACATCAACCACAATGGCACCGGCGACAAGGGCTCCTCGCGCTGGTTCCTCAAGGGCGTGGGCGAGTCATGCGTACGCGAAGGCGTACCCACCACCGACTGGGACTGGATCATCTATCCCGAGGGCCTGTACGACCTGCTGCTCCGCATTAAGAACGATTACCCCAACTACAAGAAGATCTACATCACCGAGAACGGCATGGGCTATAAGGACGACTTCGAGGACGGCTTTATCGACGACGCCCCTCGCATCGACTATATGCGTCAGCACCTCGCGTGGATCCTCAAGGCAATCGACGGCGGCGTAAACGTCGACGGTTACTTTGTGTGGTCGCTGCAGGATCAGTTCTCCTGGACCAACGGCTATAACAAGCGCTATGGCCTGTTCTACATCGACTTTGAGACCCAGAAGCGCTATCCCAAGGCCAGCGCGTACTGGTACAAGAACGTCGCGGAGACCGGCCTGCTCATGGCCTAGTTTCCGCCGCATACCCCCTGTCGGCCGCATGTGAATCCCTTCACGGGTTCGCATGCGGCTTTTTTGTTTTTGGTGGGCCCGTGCGGACCGTTTATCTCGATCTGTAACATCTAGCAGGGATTTTCAATCCTAACTGTTATAGATTTAGACGAACGGGCGACCAGGGCTGAAAGATCTCAATCTGTAACACGTAGCCCACTTTTAACCGTCTAACTGTTACAGATCAAGACAATAAGATAGTCAAATCCGAACTTTCCAAGCAGTTATGAACCATTGTTTCCAGTTTTCGGTATCACGAACATACTTTCGGTATCATTTAATGGTATTATGATATCGAAAGTATGTTCGTGATACCGAAAGGAGCCGCATGCGCCAGTTCGATTACACCACAGTCCCAGCGGAACTCGAAGCAACTCCAATCACCAACCTCCTCCTCTCGATACGCGAGCATAAAGGCCGTCAGCTTGCTCTGAGTCAAGTCAAACCCGAGCTTCTATCGTCCCTAATGGAGGAGGCTAAGATCCAAAGCACCCGATCCTCCAACGGACTTGAAGGAATTGTTACCACCCAAAAAAGACTCAAAGCGATCATGGCGTATTCCGCCAAGCCAAGCTCCCGCGCAGAGGAAGAAATCGCTGGATACCGAGATGTGCTGTCGCTTATTCACGAGCAACACGATTCCATTCCCGTAACGCCATCGGTCATTCTGCAGTTGCATCGTGACCTCATGGCGCACACGGCAATCTCGTATGGAGGCCATTGGAAAGATGGCGATAACGAAATCGTCTCCATTGACGATCAAGGTAATCGATTTGTGCGCTTTAGGCCCCCTTCGGCCCTAGCAACCCCCGGACTTATCGAAGAAGCCTGTCGGTCCCTCAACGACGCCTTATCTCGTCAAGTTTGCGACCCCCTCCTTATATCATTCCGCTTCATCTTCGATTTTGTTAGCATTCATCCCTTCAACGATGGCAATGGCAGGATGAGCCGGCTCCTTACAACGCTGCTGCTCGAAAAGACTGGATACGATGTTGCGCGTTACATCAGCATCGAACGACTTATTGAAGACAACAAGGCGCTCTACTACAACGCCCTCGCTGCAAGCTCCATTGGATGGAATGAAAATCAAAACACCGAAGCACCCTTTATCCGTTTCATGCTCGGAACAACCCTGGCCGCCTACCGACAGCTCGAGCAGCGTACCCTAATTGAATCAAGCACTCGTCCCATGTCGAAGCAAGCGCGCATCGCCGTTCTATTTCAACAGAGACCCGGCGTCATTAAGAAATCCGACATCCGATCCAACTGCCCCGATATCAGCGAGGTTACCGTTAAACGAACCCTCGGTCAGCTTGTTAGTTGCAGCGCAATCGAAAAAACAGGAGCGGGTCGTTCGACGGGCTACATACTCAAAGACGTCCATGCTCTAGAACTATTCTTGCAATCCACATTACCCGATAGCGAGGCCGCAATAACAAAAGAGGCTCCAAAGGATAAGCTCCTTGAACGTGTAAACCACGCCGAGGATGAAAGCAGAGAGGGGCTCTATGAAGACTACGATTCATTCTCAAGGGACATAAAGACGAAATACGGAGTCTAGTCATATCCCAGAATAGCCTCATCCTTGTTGCCCAAAGTTATTTACGCGTCATTGTGAAGCGATAACCCCTGCGCCGGCAGGGGCAGAAGTATCGTCTGTAGCATTAGCTAGCAGATGACCTGCGTATGCTCCTCGATGGCGGCGCGATCCTCGGCGGCGATGCCCGGCTCGCACACCACGGCGTCCAAATTGTCCAGGCGGCAGAAGGTGTAGAAGTCGCGCTTGCCGATCTTGCTGGAGTCGGCGATCAGATAGCGCGAGTCGGCCTTGCTAAAGGCGAGCTGCTGGATGCGGCCCTCTTCCATATTGGATGTAGACACGTCGCCGTCCAGAATGCCGTTGGCACCGATAAACGCCGCGTCGATGCCCAGCGCACGCAGGGTATCCTCGGCCGTTGGTCCCACAAAAGCGGCGGTGCGGCGACGGTACATGCCGCCCACCAGGCACAGGTCGCAGTCTTCGCGCGCCTCGAGCAGGTTAAACACCGAAAGCGAATTGGTCACAATGCGCAGGCGAAACGCCGGCAGCATCGAGGCCATCTGCTCAACCGTAGTGCCCGTGCCCAAAAAGATGGTCGAGCCTTCCTCGATAAGCTCCACAGAACGGCGCGCAATCTGCAACTTTTCCTCGGCATGCTTCGTGCGCTTTTCGCTGTGCGAATACTCATGGCGCAGCATAGCGTGTGGACGGCCCTGCGCACTGCGGGCTCCGCCGTGCACGCGCTCGATCTCGCCCAGGCTCGCAAGCTCCTCAAGGTCACGGCGGATCGTCATATCCGAGACACCTAACGCATCCGAAATCTCCTTGACCGAGACCGTTCCCTGTTCCTCGAGCAGCTGCCGAACCTTATCCTGTCGCTCCGCTTTAATCACGATGAGTCCTCGCTGTTCCACGCTCACGTCAATTCAAACAATAACGAACAAATTGTATCAGACTCGCGCGCGTCAGAAATGAACGCCCGCACAGCTCCAATCATCACTTTTTTGAGAAAAATACCCCCTGCTTTAGTGGGGTGTAGTGATAATCTCGCCTGTTCGCGCTACAGTTTGTCCGAAATACCTCGATGTTAGGAACCAAATGATCACTTCCGAGCTTTTCGGCACCGCGCCGTGCGGTACCCCCGTTCATTGTTACACCCTCAACGGGCCCGAGATCTGCGTTCGCATTATGGACTATGGCGCCACCGTGTTGGGCATCGACGTGCCCGACATCCCCGGCAACGCGCGCGATGTGGTGCTGGGCTTCGATAAGCTCGAGGATTACTTTGACAACCCCGCCTGCTTTGGCGCGACCATCGGACCTGTGGCCAACCGCACTGCAGGTGCCACGATCACCATCGCCGGCACGGACTGGCATATGCCCGCCAACGAGGGCACCAACAACCTGCACAGCGATCTTGAGCATGGTCTGCACAAGCGCGTATGGGACGTTGAGCTCGACGAGGTCCACAATGCCGTGCGCATGACCACCTCGCTTGAGGACGGTGAGCTGGGCCTTCCCGGCAACCGCACCTTTACGGCCGTGTTTACCGTGACGCGCACCGGCTGCTTCCGTATCGAATATAGCTGTGAGAGCGACCGCGCCACGTACGTGTCCATGACCAACCACACGTACTTTAACCTTGCCGGTCACAACGCCGGCATGGACTGTGAGCACTTCTTTGTTGCTAACGCTGCCCACTACCTGCCCATCAACGAGCAGAATATCCCCACCGGAGAGATCGCTCCGGTCGAGGGCACGCCGTTTGACTTCCGTGAGCTGCGCCCCGTCGCGCCCGGCATGGAAGCCGACGACCCGCAGATTAAGCAGGCCCGTGGCTACGACCACTGCCTGTGCATCGATGGCTATCAGTACGGCCGTAATCTGCGCCGCGCGATGCACGTCGAGGAGATGTGGACCGGCCGTGAGCTGGACTATTACACCACTGCCCCGGGCGTGCAGCTCTACACCGGCAACTGGCTGGGCGACGAACACGCCAAAGACGATGCCAACTATGGTTGGGGCGCCGGCTTTGCCCTCGAGGCCGAAATGTATCCTGACACGCCGCACCATGCGCTGTTCCCCCAGGGCATCGTGGGCCCGGGTCACCCCTACAGCAATGTGATCGAATACCACTTTATGAGGCACTAGGCCCACAACGCGACATATCGCACAGCAACGCCCGCCGGCACACCGCCGACGGGCGTTTTTCATCTTTTGGGCTCTTTTTCGCTGTGACTGTATGAGTGACATATCAAAACTATGCCCATTTACTACGTTTAGCCCGGGATGCTCGACCATGCACCGGTTTTTGTTAAATGCGCGAGCCGTCTACCTGCGGTTTTGTTTTTCTCAAATTCGACATG
>CAUHIY010000022.1:0-19568 GCA_959606405.1 uncultured Collinsella sp.
GTAGCGCGGGCACGCACGAGGGCATCATGTACTTGATGGAAATGGGCGCGCGGCGACCGTCCTCGATCATAAAGTGCAGGCCGTCCAGGCCCGCCACGTTGGCGATCTCGTGGCTGTCGGCAATGGCGGTGGTGGTACCGCGCGTCGCCGCCATGCGCGCATACTCGGCGGGGCGGATGTTCGAAGACTCGATATGCAGATGCCCGTCAATAAAACCGGGAGCGAGATAACGACCCTGGCAGTCGATGACCTCAGTTGCCTCGTAGGTGCCAGCGGCATCGTCGCGACCACCGTAGAGCACGCCGACGATCACACCGTCCTTGACGGCAACGCTACCGGGCGCCACACGCTGGCCATACACGTCGACGATCTGCGCATTGGTAAACAGCCTGTCGACGGGCACGCGGCCCTCGGCGGCCTCGATCACAGACCTCATGACCTCAACGGACATACATACTCCTTTAACCGTAGAAAAAAGCTGCGGAGCGGACAAGCCTTCACCGCAGCAAGCCAATAGCCATTGTATGCCCAAACGATGGGTCAACAATGCGCCTCTCCGCTTAACGGCACACGCCGCTTGACGCAATGGGGACAGGTTGCTTTGCATTAATGGCAAGGATTGTCCCAAAGTGCCGGCACAGAAGGAACGTCCCAAAGTGCCAACAACGGAAGCGCCGATGTTTTGGCAACGACAGCGAGCGGGCCGCATTTGAGACAAGGTGACGTGAAACGAAAGGGCGCTGACCTTCTGGTCGCGCCCTTGAAGTTGAACGTCAGATTGTCCAAATGCGGCCCGCGCAGCGTCGGCCGGTCCGCCGTTCGTTAGAACGGCGGAACTAAATCAACTTGAAGCCCTTGCGCTTGCCTACGGAGAGGGTGTCGCCCAGCTTGAGGGCGCTGGGATCGATGTTGTAGCTCTTGGAAGCCACAGCCTTGCCGTTGATCTTGACGCCGCCGCCGTCGATGTCGCGGCGGGCCTGACCGGCGCTGGCCGAAAGGCCCAGGTCCTTGAGCAGGCCAGCGAGGTAAATCTGGCCCTCGTCGTTGACGGTCAGCTCAACGTGCTTCTCGGGGAAGTCGGCAAGCTGGCCCTCCTTGAACACACGGTCGAACTCGGCCTGAGCCTCGTCGCCGGCGCCAGCACCGTGGTAGGTGTCGCACAGGTCGCGGCCTAGAGCGCGCTTGAGCTCGTAGGGGTCGGCGGAGCCATCGGCCAGGGCGGCATCGATCTTGTCGACCTCGGCCGGGGCGAGCGAGCTGGCCAGACGATAGTACTTGCCGATCATCTCGTCGGGGATGGACATGGTCTTGCCGAACATATCCTTGGGAGCGTCGGTCAGGCCGATGTAGTTGCCATAGGACTTGGACATCTTGCGCACGCCGTCGGTGCCCTCGAGCAGCGGCATGGTAAGCGCGATCTGCGGCTCCATGCCCATCTTCTCCATGAGCTCGCGGCCGGCGAGCAGGTTGAAGAGCTGGTCGGTGCCGCCCATCTCGACGTCGGCCTTGATCTGAACGGAGTCGAAGGCCTGCATCACGGGGTACAGAAACTCGTGCAGGGCAATCGGCGTCTGGGACTGGTAGCGCTTGGTAAAGTCGTCGCGCTCAAGGATGCGGGCGACGGTGAACTTGGAGCACACCTGCAGCAGGCCGGCCAGGTCCATCGAAAGGATCCAGTCGCCGTTGTGCACGATGGTGGTCTTCTCGGGGTCCAGGATCTTCATGGCCTGGCTCACGTAGGTCTCGGCGTTGGCCTCGATCTGCTCCTGCGAAAGCTGCGGGCGGGTGGAGTTCTTGCCCGAGGGGTCGCCGATCAGCGCAGTGCCGTTGCCGATGATAAGGGTGACGTTGTGGCCCAGGTCCTGGAACTGACGCATCTTGCGCAGGGGCACGGCATGGCCCAGGTGCAGGTCGGGGCTGGTGGGATCGACGCCGAGCTTGATGTTGAGGGGCTCGCCCTTCTCAAGCTTCTTGCGAAGGTCGGCCTCGGGGACGATCTGCGCTGCACCCGAGGTGATGATACGCATTTGCTCGTCAACAGACAGCATTGGGTATCCTCCTTTTGCTATAGCACCCTCACCGGATACGGCGGTGCTGGAAGTTCATAAACCCACTAATAATAACCAAAACAGCGCGACGCGGCACCTACGACAGGAAAATCCTCGTCCTGCCGCACGCGTCGATAACGACCGGCAAACGCGTGCCGTCACGTTCGACCAAAAAGCGCGCCTGCTGACGGCGCGAGCAGTCACGGCAACGGACCTGCCCCGTTGCATCCGTGGCGCAGGCGCCCTCGGCAGTCAGCAAGCAGTGCTCGCACACCATGAGCTCGGGACGGTCGGCATCGACAGGCCCCAAGACACCGGGGCAAGCGGCAAGTTCGGCAACACGCTCCGCATCATTGCCGAGCAACTCGGCCGACAAGCACACCCGCCCCGCACCGAGTCCGCGCAGCCAGGTAAGCGTGGCCCGATTGGCACAGAACACCGGCGCCGCCACGTCAAACGTTGTGCCCAGCTCGCGGGCCATCGCCACTTGTCCCAGATTGCGGCAGACGACGCGCCCGGCACGCTGCATAAGCGCCCGAGTCCGCTCGGCGTCGCCCGCGCGGCACACTTCGTCGAGCACCACCGTTGTATCGGACAGATCTCGCTCATCGCGCGGACCCACATCCATCAGCTCCCAGGCAAAGACCATACGAGCAAAATCCTCGCGCTTTGCCGACCCCGCCAACTCCGTCGACGCACCGCCATCCACCGCAGCGCCCTCAAAGGGCAGCACCTCAACGGCACGCGCAGCGGGCGCAATCGCATCCGCCTCGGCCCGCATGCGCTCCAACACCGCCGCCGTCTGATCCAACACGCCGGCGCTGCGAATCAGATAGACCTCGCAGCCCGCGTCCACCTTACGTTTGCAATGCACGACGATGCGCTCCCCCGCAGCGGCATCCACGGGGCAAGGCACCTGTGGCCAGCGCTTGGGCACATCGGGACGCGCGTCGGCACCCGGGTAAAATCGGATTTCGAGCGTATCGCCCGCCGCCACGGCGGCATCAAGCTCAACCGTCACCTCTTCGTGACCCACCGCCACCAAGTGGCCCACGCGCACGCCCTGGTTGATCGCGCGCTCAAAGCTCATGAGCTCGGCACCCGAACGACCCCGCAGGTAAGCATCGGTAAACCCACGGTTAAACGACCTTCCCAGCTCGCGTTCAAGCTCTTCCACGGCACCGGAGTCCCACGCGCCGTCGCACAGCATATCGAGTGCCCGACGCCACACCCTCACCACGTTGAATACGTAATCGGGATTCTTCATGCGTCCCTCGATCTTGAGCGATGCCACGCCGGTGGCAACAAGCTCGGGCAGGTGCGCGATACCCAGATAGTCACGCGGACAAAGCAGGCGGTCTCCCTCGACGGCAACAACACTCTGCCCCGCCTCGTCCACTAGGTCGTACGCCAGACGGCACGGCTGCGTGCAGTCGCCGCGCATCGCCGAGCGCCCACGCCGCAAGGCCGAGAACTCGCACGCCCCCGAATAGCCGATGCAAATCGCACCGTGGCAGAATACCTCGATGGGCACGCCCGTGGCACATAGCGCCGCAATCTCGTCGACCGTCAGCTCGCGTGCCGTCGTCACGCGCTCGACCCCCAGCTCATCGGCGGCAAGCCGCACGGCACCCTCGCTATGAGCGCCCGCCTGCGTGGACAGGTGAATCTCGACCCCGGGAATCGCCGCGCGCAGCGCGCAGGCCAACCCGGCATCGGCGACAATCAGAGCATCGGCGCCCAGCTCCAGTGCATGAGCTCCCAACGCCACCGCGTCGGACAACTCATCGTCAAACACGAACACGTTGAGCGTTACGTACACACGCACGCCATGGGCATGCGCCACGGCGCAGCCGCGCGCAAACTCGTTATCCGTAAAGCCATGGGCGCTCACACGGGCGTTAAAGCCGCCCAACCCCGCATAGATGGCATCGGCACCCGCGGCGATGGCCGCAAGCATCTGGTCTAGTCCGCCCGCCGGCGCCAGCAGCTCGGGCAGCGCCGCACCGGCAGCATCCAATCCAGTCTCGTATTGTCCGCTCGGCCCCATCGTCCGAATCGCCATCGACAAACTCCTTACCAAGGTATGCATTCACTCTGAAAAATGCCGTCTTCCAGCATACACGAGGCCTCGCGCGCCCCGTTTGGTTTATCGTGTAATAACTTATGTCCATCCTGCCCCGACGGCACATCCACCGTCCGGCACGACATACCTGGAGGTCAATATATGGGTCCTCGCCAACGACAGGGACGCAGCCGTTCAAAGACGCATGCTCTGCCCATAATCCTGCTCTCGTTTTTGGGCTTTCTGCTGATTGCGGGCGTGGCATTTGGCATCGGCATGGTCGGCAACGTCAACCGCTGGCTGTCCGATCTGCCCGACTACACCGACGCCAACGCGTATCTGGTGAGCGAGCCCACCGAGATCGTCGACTGCAACGGCAACAAGATCGCGAGCTTCTACACGCAAAACCGCAAGTCTATCACCAAGGACGAGGTCTCCCCCTACGTGCTGCAGGGCACCGTTGACGTCGAGGACGAGCGCTTCTACGAGCACGGCGGTATCGACCTGTGGGGTATCGCGCGTGCTGCGGTGGCAACCCTCGGTGGCGGGCACGAAGGCGCCTCGACTATCACCCAGCAGCTTGTGCGCAACACCATCCTGCAGGAGGAGCAGTTCGACTCGACCATTGAGCGTAAGGTGCGCGAGGCCTACATCGCCATCAAGATGGAGGACATGTACTCCAAAGACGAGATCCTCATGATGTACCTCAACACCATCTATTACGGCCACGGCGCCTACGGCATCGAGGCCGCAGCCGAGACCTATCTGTCCAAGAGCGCCGCCGACCTCACCCTGAGCGAGGCCGCGCTGCTCATCGGCCTTCCCAACTCGCCTTCGCAGTACGACCCCACGGTCAATCCCGATCTGGCACTGTCTCGCCGCAACAAGGTTCTCGACAACATGCTGCGCCTGGGCCACATCACCCAGGAGGAGCACGATGCCGCACAGGCCGAGCCCATCACCCTCAACGTGACCGAAATCTCGGGCAGCGGCGTCGACGTATACTCGCAGCCCTACTTTGTCTCCTACGTCAAGCAGCTACTGGAGCAGGAGTTCTCGACCGACGTGCTCTTTAAGGGCGGCCTGACCGTCAAGACCACCATCGACCCCACGATGCAGCAGGTGGCAGAGAATGCCGTCCGCGAGCAGCTCGACACGCTCTCGCTTGACGGCCTGGACATGGGCATGGTCGTCGTCGACCCCAAGACCGGCTACATCAAGTGCCTGGTGGGCGGCTACGACTACAACGCCGACGAGAACCACGTAAACCATGCCACGGCCAAGCGTCCCGTCGGCTCCACCTTTAAGGCCTTTACGCTGGCAACTGCCATCCAAAACGGCATGAACCCCAACGTCACCCTCAACTGCAACTCGCCGCTCAAGGCCAAGGGCACCACAACCGAGGTACAAAACTACGCCAACCAGAGCTATGGCAACATCACGCTTAAGCAGGCGACGGCATACTCCTCCAACACCGGCTACATCCAGGTGGCGGAAGCCGTCGGCAACAGCAAGATCATCTCGCTCGTCAAAAAGCTCGGCATCGACCCCGCCAAGGACAACATCGAGGACGTTCCCGTCATGACCCTCGGCACCGGCTCGATCTCACCGCTCGAGATGGCCGCCGCCTACGCGACGTTTGCCAACGGCGGCTACTATCGCCAGCCGATCGCCATCACCGAGATTGACTCTCGTACCGGTTCGGTGCTGTACCAGCACACCGACAATCCCTCACAGGTGCTTACCGAGGGCGAGGCCGCCGCGGTCACCGATGTTCTGTCCGGCGTCATGAAGGGCAGCGGTACGGGTGCTGCCGGCGCCCTGAGCGTCAACCAGCCCTATGCCGGCAAGACGGGCACCACCGACAACACCACCAACCTGTGGTTCTGCGGCTATACCCCGCAGCTGGCATGCGCCCTGTGGACCGGCTATTCCGCGGGCGAGATCCCCATCCAAAAGTACGGCACGGACCTGCTGGGCGACAGCACCAACCTGCCTGTCTTTAAGCGGTTTATGAACACCGTTCTGACCGGTACCGAGCGCGAGGAGTTTGCGACCGGAACGGCGCCCACCTACAAGAACAACAGCGTCTGGAAGTTCTACGGCACCAACAACACCAAGAAGTCGGAGAACGACGACAAGGACAAGGACGAAGAGGAAGAGGAAGAGGAAACCACCACAACGACTACCACGACGACCACGACCACCGAGACCACGGGCGGCGACACCACCGGCGGCACCGGTACGACCGGTGGCTCGACGGGCGGCTCCACTGGTGGTTCGACCGGCGGCGATGGCGGCACGCCTACGCCTACGCCCACTCCCGACCCCTCGCCCACGCCTGACGATACGGTCGGCTAAGAAGTACGCGACTAAAGCCAACAAGGCCCCGAGCAGCTTATTGAACTGCTCGGGGCCTTTTAGTTTGAAGCGACCTGGTGGGCGGTCTTTATACCGGCAAACAAAAAGAGGTACCGACCAACGTCGATACCCCTTACAAGCCACTATGTCAGCGCACACAATGCCGAGCGCACGACCCGCACACCTACTTGCGAGAATTGCTCAACTTATTGATCAGCGCCTCGAGACGCTCGCCGTCCTCGGCCGTCTGGGCAATAACCAAAATCGTATCGTTGCCGGCAAGCGAGCCAAGCACATCGGGCAACTCTGCCGCATCAACGGCGGCGGCGATGCCGGAAGCCGTGCCAGGCTGAGCCTTGATCATAACCAGATTATCGGTACGCAGAACGCCCGTTACGAGCTCGGAAACCATACGCTGCAGGTGCAAGTCCTCTGCCAGAACATAGATGCCCTCAGGGAGCTTACGCAGCCCCATGTCGGCAATATCGCGAGAGACAGTCGCCTGCGTGCAATCAAAGCCCATAGCACGGAGCTCATCAACCAGCACGCGCTGCGTGCGGACATCCTTATTGCGCACAATATCTCTAATGGCATCCTGGCGCCCATTGCGTTTTTTAGCCATACAAACCCTCTCTCCAAAAGATGGCGGAGACAATCAATCAGTGATTGAATAGTTTAACGCTATTTGAAGGCTTTTGTGTATAAGAACGCATTTCGAAACAATTCTATGCAAGTTTGTTTCGTAATGAGCCGTTTAGGCGGTTTTTGCGCCCGTCCGGTTAAGAAAAGCTGCCAGATGCGTACACATCACGCAGCGCGCGGGCTTAGCGCTGGCGATCGGCCCAAACAACAGACCGAGTCCCCGATGGTTGTCCTTGAGCGCGGCGACCATCTGACGGGTTCGAGGCGCCTCGAGCATATCACGCATGCGGGCGGAACGCTCAATTGACGACACCCCATGCGGGCTTAGACACAAATTCTCGATGCAGGCGACCAGTCCGGCAAAGTAGAACTTTTGGCTTGCCAGCTTGAGCCGACCACCGCTATCTGCTTCCGAGAGTGAGTCCGCAAGCTCGTCGAGCGCTCGAGTGTCATCGGATATCCTGGCATACATGGTGGGATCAAAGGCATCTGTAAGCTTAGGTGCCACCGCGTGGAAACAAGCGTCGCCGCAGCCGGACACGAATCGTGCCTGCGAGAGCGCATAAGCCATAAACTCAACCGTACGGTACGCCTTGCCGCGCGACAGGCATGCCTCAAACAGCGGACGGCTATACATCACGCCAGCGGTCTGAGCGACTAGGCCGCCCAAAATCAACTGGGGCAGCCCAGTCACCATAGAAGACTCGTCTTCTATGGCAATAGGGGCAGCATCCAAGACGCGCGAATGACGCTCGCGATGCGCATCGTATCGATCGAGCGACACCGAGGGGAGCACAATGTCTGCCGCAGTATCGCACGCGATATCGACCATCTTGGAAAGGGCCTGCGGAGCAAACCACTCATCGGCGTTCATGGCGATGATTTGAGAGCCGCGCGAGGCATCAAAACCGGCACGAAGACAAGCGCCGCGCTTCGCGTCCTCGACGTCAATCAAATCAATATGGATGTCCCTGTCGGCAGCAACTTGAAGCGAATGGCGCACACCGGGCGCAGCATCGCGGCAGACAACGACAATCTGCAAATCATAGAGGTCTTGGTTCTGGATACTCTCGAGCGCACGCATCGCATAGCTGGGCGAACCTTCTACTACAAGGATCACCGAAAGTCGCGGATGCGAGCCACGTCGAACCAAGTTATCCGTCCTCTCGACAGCAATGAATCAAACTGTCGTTCATGGTACACCCCGGCAATAAAAGCAATGAGACACCGGTTGCACTGCACGCCAAGAACAGATGTTGCACACGCGCAGCCCACAGATGACAGGTGCCGACGAACGGCGCGTCGAGCCCTCCCCTAGTCGAGCACGACAAGCTCGGCGGGATCGTAATCCACGCCCATAAACGTAAGGCCGCAGGCAGGAGCCGTGGGGCCTGCAGCGGTACGGTCGCAAGCATCGATGACCTCGCGCATCCACTCGGGTTCACGGCGATGCATGCCAATCTCGACAAGCGTGCCAACGATCGTACGGACCATCGAATGCAGAAACGCATTGCCCTCGATGTTAAACGTCAGGATGTCCTCGCCAAACGCAACCTCATGGCCAAACTCGGCGCGCATTACGCAGCGGTGCGTAGGTTTGCCCACGGCAGAGGCAACCTTGCAAAAGCTTTTAAAGTCCTGCTCGCCCAAAAGCGCAGGGCAGGCGGCCGCCATCGCATCGACGTCGAGGGGATAGCGATGCCACCACACAGCACCGCGTGACAGCACGGGCCGCGCATCACGATCGGCAATGCGATAGGTGTAAGTGCGAGAGCGTGCGTCAAAGCGCGCAGAAAAGCCCTTACGAGCCTTGTAGACCTCGTTGATGGCGATATCTTTGGGCAGCAGGGCATCCATGGCCCGCAGCCACCTACGGCGCGTACACGCGAGCTCAGCGTCCGTTACGGGCACGCTGATGTACTGAGCCACGGCATGAACGCCGGCATCGGTACGCCCCGCGCACGTCAAATCGATCGGGCGGCGAAGCAGCGTCTCGATGGCTCGACGTAGCTCACCCGCAACCGTCGTCTGTCCCGGCTGCTCGGCAAATCCGCTATACGATGAACCATCATAGGCCACACGAAATACGAGCGTGGCGTCAAGCTCGGGGGTCGAATTGAAATCAGACGGCGCAGTCATGGGCGCTCCCAACAAACAAGTAACGGTATCGCGACAAAAAAAGAGGGGTACGCGAACGTACCCCTCGAATATAGCCTATGCAGACGGAATGTCTACTCAGCGGTCTCCTCAGCGGGAGCCTCCTCGACGGCCTCGACCTTCTTGGGAGCAGCGGCCTTCTTGGGGGCCGGAGCGGCCTTCTTGGCCTTAGGCGTGCAAGGCTCGGTGACGAGCTCCATGATAACGATGGGAGCGTTGTCGCCCTTGCGGTTGCCGAGCTTCATGATGCGGGTGTAACCGCCGTTGCGGTCCTGCCACATGCCCTGGGCAGCCTTGTCGAAGATCTCGGCAACGAGCTGCTTATCGCCGAGCTTGGCGATAGCCAGACGACGAGAGTGCAGGTCGCCCTTCTTGGCCCAAGTGATGATCGGGTCGACGACCGAACGCAGCGCCTTAGCGCGGGTCTCGGTGGTCTTGATGCGGTCGTTCTCGAAGAGGGCCTTAGCAAGGCTCTTCTTCATGGCCTTGGTGTGGCTCGCATCGGTGCCGAGCTTCAGGCCCTTCTTAACGTTGTGACGCATGGTCTAGTTT
The DNA here is from genome assembly GCA_959606405.1 of uncultured Collinsella sp. Lineage (GTDB taxonomy): Bacteria > Actinomycetota > Coriobacteriia > Coriobacteriales > Coriobacteriaceae > Collinsella. Next base: position 9,826 of record CAUHIY010000022.1, read on the forward strand.
CTCCTCAAATATGCGAAGCATTAAGCCTTCAGGCTCAGGCCCATGGACTCAAGCTTGTCCTTCACTTCCTCGATCGACTTAACACCGAAGTTACGGATGTTGAGCAGATCGTTCTCCGAGAACTCAACGAGCTGACGGACCGAGTGAATGCTGGCGCGCTTAAGGCAGTTGTAGGAACGGACGGAAAGGTCCAGATCCTCGATCTGCTTGTCCAGCTCGGCGTTGTCGTTGGTGACCTCGGGAGCGAAGATCGAAGCCTCCTCCTCGACCTCGGGGGTCTCGGCAAGGTTCATAAAGGCGGCCATATGCTGGTTGATGATATTGGCAGCCTGGACCACGGCGTCGCGCGGGGCGATGGAGCCGTTGGTCTCGATCTCGAGGACAAGGCGGTCGTAGTCGGTGTGCTGACCGACACGGCAAGCCTCAACGAGCTTGGCGCAACGGGAAACCGGCGAGTACAGCGAGTCGACGTGGATCACACCGATGGGATCGTTGTCGCGCTTGTTTGCCTCGCCAGAAACATAGCCGCGGCCATAGCCGATGCGCATGCTCATGGTGAGATGGCCACCCTCGGTGAGCGTAGCAATGTGCTGCTCGGGGTTGACCAGCTCAAACTCGGACGGAATAAAGAAGTCCGCACCGGTGACCTCGCAGGGGCCGTCAACCGAGATGGTGGCGGTCGCCTCGTCGGTCGTGCCGAGAGCCCTGAAGACAAGACCCTTGACATTCAGGACGATGTCGGTGACATCCTCGACCATGTTAGGGATGGTCATGAACTCGTGCTGCGCACCATCGATCTGAATAGCCTCGACGGCGGCACCCTCGAGCGAGGACAGAAGAACGCGACGAAGGGAGTTACCCAGCGTATCGCCGTAGCCACGCTCGAGCGGCTCGACGGAGACACGAGCAGACGTCTCGTTGATCTCTTCGACCTGAACCTGAGGCCTAATGAATTCTGACATGTATTACCTCCAGCCTCAGCAGCCCGGATGGACTACTTAGAGTAGAGCTCGACGATGAGCTGCTCGTTGATATCACCGCTGATCTGCTCACGCGTCGGCAGAGCGAGCACGTTACCAGACAGCTTCTCGATATCGACCTCGAGCCAGCCAGGGACCTCAAAGCGCTCGGAGGAAATCAGGGCCTCCTTGATGGGGAGGAGGTCACGGAACTTCTCGCCGACAGCGACGACGTCGCCGGCCTTGACGCGGTAGGACGGGATGTCCACGCGCTTGCCGTTCACGGTGAAGTGACCGTGACGGACGGACTGACGAGCCTCTTTGCGGGTGCGGGCGAAGCCAAGACGGAAGACGACGTTGTCGAGGCGAGACTCAAGGATGATCATGAGGTTCTCACCGGTGACGCCGTTCATCTTGCGGGCCTTGTTGAAGTAGCCGTGGAACTGCTTCTCCAGAACGCCATAGATGAACTTGACCTTCTGCTTCTCGCGCAGCTGCATGCCGTACTCAGATTCCTTGCGACGGCGCTTGGGCTGACGGATAGATTCCTTCTTGCTGCTGTAACCGAGCTCAGCGGGATCGATCCCGAGCTGACGGCAGCGCTTAAGAACAGGAGTCCTGTCGATTGCCATATTGATACGATCCTTTCAGTTACACGCGGCGACGCTTCTTGGGGCGGCAGCCGTTGTGCGGAATGGGGGTCTTGTCCTGGATGCTCGAGACCTCGAGGCCAGCAGCCTGGAGGGAGCGGATGGCGGTCTCACGACCGGAGCCGGGGCCCTTGACGAAGACAGAAACCTTCTTCATACCGTGCTCCATGGCCTGCTTGGCAGCAGCCTCGGCAGCCATCTGGGCAGCGAACGGCGTGGACTTACGGGAGCCCTTGAAGCCCACCTGTCCAGCCGACTTCCAGGAAATGACGTTGCCCTGGGGATCGGTGATCGAAACGATCGTGTTGTTGAACGTAGAACGGATGTGAGCCTGGCCCACGGAAATGTTCTTACGGTCCGCGCGCTTCAGACGGGCAGCGCGAACGTTCTTCTTAGCAGTAGCCATCTATCTAGCGCTCCTTATTTCTTCTTCTTAGCACCGATCTGACGCTTCGGGCCCTTGCGGGTACGAGCGTTAGTGTGGGTGCGCTGGCCGCGGACCGGGAGGCCCTTGCGGTGACGAAGGCCGCGGTTGCAGCCGATGTCCATAAGGCGCTTGACGTTCTGGTTGCGCTCACGGCGGAGGTCGCCCTCAACCATGATCTGGTTCTTATCGATATAATCGCGGATGGCGTTAACCTCATCCTCGGTGAGGTCCTTAACGCGCGTATCCACGTTAACGTTGCACTCGACGCAGATCTTCGTCGCAGTGGTGCGGCCGATGCCGTAAATGTAGGTCAGACCGATCTCAACGCGCTTCTCACGCGGGAGGTCGACACCATTAATACGGGCCAACGTAGTCTCCTCTCTTAACCCTGACGCTGCTTATGACGGGGGTTCTCGCAAATGACGAGGACCTTGCCATGGCGCCTAATGATTTTGCACTTATCGCACATCTTCTTGACCGAAGGACGTACCTTCATCGTTCTTCCTTTCGGTAGCGCTCAAACTACTTCCCTACTATCTACTCGCCCAGCCGCAGGCGTTTAAAACTATGGCTGGTCTTCACACACAATCCGACCGTAGGTTGAGCTAAGCCTGCAGCCGGAAATGGAGTGCGTGTATGCGTGCCGCTATTTGTAGCGATAGGTGATGCGGCCGCGGGTCAGGTCGTACGGGGAAAGCTCCACGACAACCCTGTCACCGGGGAGAATACGGATGTAATTCATTCGGATCTTGCCAGAAATGTTGCACAGAACCGAATGACCGTTCTCGAGCTCAACCTTAAACATGGCATTGGGCAACGGTTCCTTTACCGTACCCTCGAGCTCAATTGCGTCTTCCTTCTTCACAAGCAATCATCTTTCTCTAGAAAACGACAGCGATTGAGTATTCTACAATACGCATGCACGTATCGTAATATCTTCGTAATGGCTCCACATCTAAGTGGAACTTGTTACATTTCTCCGCCTTGGAGCGAACACCAAGCACCTTGCGCGTCGGTGGTGAGAATCACCGGACCGTCATTGGTAATGGCGACGGTGTTCTCGTAGTGCGCGGCGGGCAGGTGGTCGTTGGTCGTAACAATCCAACCGTCGGAGCCCGTGCTCACATGGTTGGAACCCATCGTAACCATCGGCTCGATGGCAATGACCATGCCAGCCTGGAGGCGAACGCCCCTCCCCTTCTTTCCATGATTAGGAACGTTGGGGTCCTCGTGCATCACACGGCCAATGCCATGGCCCACATAGTCGCGAAGCACGCCGTAACCGTGAGACTCGGCGAGAGACTGAACGGCATAACCGACGTCCCCGATATGGTTACCGGGAACAGCCTGCTCGATGGCAGCCTTAAGGCAATCGCGCGTGACCTCGCACAGGGCCTTGGCCTCGGGCGTAGGGGTGCCGACGAAAAACGTCCAAGCGTTATCGCCAACCCAACCATCAACAACGGCTCCCGTATCGATGGAGATGATATCGCCATCGCGCAGGATCATATCGGGGTTGGGAATACCGTGGACCACGGCATCGTTGATCGATGCGCAAATGGTTCCGGGGAACCCGCCGTAACCCTTAAAGGCCGGGGTGCCGCCATGCATGCGGATAATCTGCTCCGCGAGCTGATCGAGCTCAAAGGTCGAAACACCAGGGCGGACCATGGCCCCAACGTGGCGGAGCGCCATCTTAGATAGCGCTCCTGCCTTCTTCATCTGCTCGAGTTGCGTTGCAGACTTAATCTTGATCATAGACCGAGAGCCTCTTTGACATCCCCGTACACGGTCTCGCGAGCCTGGTCACCGTTGACCGACTTGAGCAGACCCTGGCCACGATAGTAGTCGACGAGCGGGCTCGTGGACTTCTCGTAGACGTCGAGACGGTTCTTGATGGTCTCGGGCTTGTCGTCGTCGCGCTGATACATCTCGCCGGCGCACTTGGGGCAGGTAGCATCGGCAGCGGTGCCGGTGTAACCGCAGGCGCGGCAGGTGCGACGCGAAGACAGACGATCGATGATGACCTCGGGGGCCACGTCGACCAGAAGGGCGCAGTCGATCTCGCGACCCATGGCGGAGAGCTCGGAATCGAGCGTCACAGCCTGGGCGGTGTTGCGCGGGAAGCCGTCGAGGATGAAGCCCTGCTGGGCGTCATCGGCGGCAAGGCGCTCCTTGACAAGGTCGATCACGAGCTGGTCGGGAACGAGCTCGCCAGCGTCCATGTACTTCTTAGCCTGAATACCAAGCTCGGTGCCACCCTTGACGGCAGCACGCAGCAGGTCGCCCGTGGAAATGTGAGCGACGCCAAACTCGGCGACGAGCTCCTGTGCGACGGTGCCCTTACCGGCACCCGGAGCTCCGAGCAATACGAGGTTCATGAGCAATCCTCCTCTAGCCTATTTAAAGAATCCATCGTAATCATACATCTTGATCTGGCCTTCGAGCTTATCGACCGTGTCGAGCACGACGCCGACCATGATGAGGATGGACGTGCCACCAAATGCCTGGATCAGATGGTTACCCGTGAAGGAGAAGATGATCGAAGGCACGATGGCGATGAGCGCCAAAAAGACAGCGCTGGGAAGCGTAATCTTGTTGAGCGCGTTCTTGATGTAGGCCGCGGTAGCCCTACCCGGACGCACGCCCGGAATAAAGCCGCCCTGCTTCTTAAGGTTGTCGGCCGTGTCATCGGGATTGAACACCATGGAGGTGTAGAAGTACGCGAAGAACACGATGAGGACAACGTTAAGCACCCAGTTGAGCCAACCGGTCGAAAGCGCGGAGGCAACTGCCTGAATCCAGCCGATGCCGGGGAAGAACACGGCAATCTGAGCCGGGAAGTACAGCAGCGCCGAAGCGAAGATGATCGGCACGACACCCGCGGTGTTGACCTTGATGGGCAGGTAGGTGGTCTGGCCACCCATCATGCGACGGCCAACGACGCGTTTGGCGTAGGAGACCGGGATGCGGCGCTGGCCGCGCTCAAGGAAAACAATCAGCGGAATAACCAACAGGATGATGGCGCAGATGATCACCATGGTGATGATGCCACCGGCATTGCCCTCGGTGCTGGAGAAGATCGCCTGCGGCAGACCGGCCATGATGTTCGCAAAGATGATCAGCGACATGCCATTGCCGATACCGCGCTGGGTGATGAGCTCACCAATCCACATGATCAACATGGCGCCCGCGGTGAGCGTGCCGACGATCATGAGGTCGAAGATGATCTCGGGAGCGCCGGCGCCGTTAAAGCTGATGCCGAAGCTCTTAAAGAGGAAGAGGTAACCCACGGAGTTGAGGATTGCCAGAGCCAGGGTGAGGTAACGCGAATACTGCGTAATCTTGGTCTGACCGACCTCGCCCTCGCGGGCAAGCTCATGCAGGGAAGGCACAACGGCCTGGAGCATCTGGAGGATGATCGAGCTGGTGATGTAAGGCATGATGCCCAGCGAAAACACCGAAACATAGCTCAACGCGCCGCCAGAGAAAAGATTCAGGAGGGCCATAGCACCTGCGGCGACCGAATTGTTATCGGTCGAGAAAAGGCCCAGCATCCCCTGGAAGGGAATGCCGGGCACAGGAACGTGCGCACCAATGCGGTACACGACGAGCATAGCTATGGTAAAAAGAATCTTTTCGCGCAATTCTTTGATGCGGAAAGCATTCTTAAGACCATTTAGCACGGCAGCTCGACCTTTCCGCCGGCGGCCTCGATCTTGGCCTGCGCAGAAGCGCTGACCTTGTCGACCTTGACCGTGAACTTCTTGGTGAGCTCACCATTGCCGAGCACCTTGACGGGCTCGAACTCGCTCTTGGTGATGCGAGCGGCCTTAAGAGCGGCACCGTCGATCACAGCGCCATCCTCGAACTTACGCTCGAGACGCTCAACGTTAACAGCGGTGTACTCGATACGACGGGGGTTGCGGAAGCCCGGAAGCTTGGGCAGGCGCATAGCCAGCGGAGTCTGGCCACCCTCGAAGCCGGCACCCTTGGTGCCGCCAGAGCGGGAACCCTGGCCCTTCTGACCGCGGCCAGAAGTGGTGCCGTGACCCGAAGAATTGCCACGGCCGACGCGCTTGCGGTTCTTGGTGGAACCGGGCGCGGGAGTAAGATCGTGAAGCTGCATTTGCTACTCCTCTACAATCTCGACAAGGTGCTTGACCTTGAAGATCATGCCGCGGACGGACTCGTTGTCAGCAATCTCGCGAACCTCGCGGATCCTGTGGAGACCGAGGGCACGGACAGTACGGACCTGGTCCTGCTTGCAACCGTTGGTGCTGCGGACCTGCTTGATCTTGATGGTGTCAGCCATGCTTAGTTCTCCTTACCGACGAACATCTCGGAGACCGTCAGGCCACGGCGAGCCGCGACGTCCTCAGGGCTGGAGAGCTCCTTGAGGCCCTCGACGGCAGCCTTGATGATGTTGAGGCCGTTGTCGGTACCGAGGGACTTGGACAGGACGTTCTTGATGCCAGCAAGCTCAAAGAGGGGACGCACAGCGCCGCCGGCGATAACGCCGGTACCCTCGACAGCGGGCTTGATGATGATGCGGCCGGCACCAAAGTGGCCGAGAACCTCGTGCGGGATGGTGCCCTGCTCGGTCACCGGCACGTGAAACATGTTCTTCTTGGCATCGAGAGACGCCTTGGAGATGGCCAGGGGCACCTCAGCGGACTTGCCCATGCCAACGCCGACGTTACCCTTGCCGTCGCCAACGACGACGAGAGCGACGAGGCTCATGCGACGACCACCCTTGACGGTCTTCGACACGCGGTTGATGTAAACGACGCGCTCCTCGAACTCGGAGGCCTCGCGCTGCTGCTTCTGATTACGAGCCATGTGCTACATACCTCCTAGAACTCGAGACCGGCGGCACGAGCACCGTCGGCGAGGGCCTTGACGCGGCCATGGTAGATACGGCCACCGCGATCGAAGGCGACCTTGGTGATGCCGGCCTCGATGGCGCGCTTGCCAACGAGCTGACCGACCTTCTCCGCAGCCTCCTTGTTCGAGGTGTGGGTGCCCTTGAACTCGGCCTCGAGGGTCGAGGCAGAGACGAGCGTCAGGCTGGAGCCCTTGCTGTCGTCGATGATCTGGGCATAGATGTTGGCGTTAGTACGGGTCACGCGAAGACGCGGACGCTCGGAGGTACCCGAGACCTTGCCGCGAACACGACGCTGACGACGCTTGAGGCCTTCCAGCTTCGCCTTATGCTTGTTCATACGTAAACTCCTAAAAAGGTTGATCTTGCCAGCACCTGACGGGGTGCTGGTCTTATGCGAGTGAGTCGGTTACGACTACTTGGCGGCCTTACCCAGCTTGCGGCGGATGTGCTCGCCAACGTAGTGGATACCCTTGCCCTTGTAAGGCTCGGGAGGACGATGGCCGCGGATCTCAGCGGCGATCTGACCGACCTGCTGCTTGTTGATACCCTTGACGTTCACGTGGGTGTTGTCGGGAACCTCGAAGGTGATGCCCTCGGGAGCCTCGACGATCACGGGGTGCGAGAAGCCCAGGGAGAACTCGAGGTTCTTGCCCTTCTGCTGCACGCGGTAACCGACGCCGGCGAGCTCGAGCTTCTTCTCGAAGCCCTCGGAAACGCCAACAACCATGTTGTGGATGAGTGCGCGGGTGAGGCCGTGGCGGGCACGGGTCTCACGCTCGTCGTCGGGACGGGAAACGGTGAGGACGTTGTCCTCGACGTTGATAGCGAGCTTCTCAAAGACATCGAGCTCGAGCTGGCCCTTGGGGCCCTTGACGACAACGTTGTTGCCGTTGACTGCCACTTCGACTCCGGCGGGAATCTGGACAGGCTTATTACCGATACGAGACACGGTGATCTCCTTTCCTTCTACCTACCGAGCGAATTACCAGACGTAAGCGATGATCTCGCCGCCGACGTTGTGCTTGCGAGCATCGCGGTCGGTCATGACGCCATGGCTGGTGGAAATGATGGCGGTACCAAGGCCACCGCGGACGCGGGGCATGTCGGCAACGCCGGTGTACTTACGCAGGCCCGGCTTGGAAATGCGGCGGATGCCGTTGATGACCTTAGCCTTCTTGGGACCATACTTAAGCGTGATGTGCAGAGTCTTCTGGGGAACGGTGTCCTCGACATCGTAGCCCTCGATGTAGCCCTCCTCGTGCAGAACACGAGCGATCTCGACGAGCTTCTTGCTGCTCGGCATGGAGACCGTGGCCTTGTTCACAGAGTTAGCGTTACGGATGCGCGTAAGCATATCTGCGATCGGGTCTGTAAGGTTCATACAGATTCTCCTTCGTTCTTGATGAACACGTGCTCTTGGTTCTTCGCCGCCCTTAACGGCAAAGCCTTTTTAGCGCGTTTTCCCTGTTCCAAACTGATGCTTGAAACGCTGGTAGTGACTTACCAGCTGGCCTTCTTAACGCCGGGAAGCTCGCCCTTGAGTGCAAGCTCGCGGAAGCAGACACGGCACAGGCCGAACTTGCGGTACACAGAGTGCGGACGGCCGCAGCGCTGGCAGCGCGTGTACTCACGAGTAGAGAACTTCTGCTTGCGATTGCATTTGACGATCATCGATGTCTTAGCCACTTATATCCTCCTCACATAGAGTATTGTTCGCCCCAAGCGCCGCCCCCTTCTGGGAACGGCGCTCATAGGGCAGGTGAACCTATTTCTTGAACGGGAAACCGAAGGCGTCCAGAAGGGCCTTGGCCTCCTCATCGGTGTTGGCGGTGGTCACGAAAGTGATGTCCATACCACGCTGGTGATCGACGGAGTCGAAGTCGATTTCGGGGAAGATGAGCTGCTCGGTGACGCCCATGGAGAAGTTACCACGGCCGTCGAAGCTCTTGGCGGAGATGCCGCGGAAGTCGCGGATACGGGGGATCGCGACGGAGGTCAGACGATCGAAGAACTCCCACATACGGTCGCCACGCAGGGTAACCTTGCAGCCGATCGGCATACCAGCGCGCAGGCGGAAGGTAGCGATGGACTTGCGGGCACGGGTGATCATCGGCTGCTGACCGGTGATGGCGCGCAGGTCGCGCACGGCACCGTCGATGGCCTTGGAATCGGTAGCGGCCTCGCCGACACCCATGTTCACGACGATCTTCTCAAACTTGGGGATCATCATGACGTTCTCGTACTGGAACTTGTCCTGAAGCTGCTGCTTGACCTCGTTGTTGTACTTGGTCTTCAGACGCGGCACATACTTCTCTTCTGCCATTGTTCACTCCTTCTTGGGGTTTTAAGCACGGGGCGTGGCCACGATGGGTTGTCCTCGTGCCTCCTGGCTGCATCCGCGCCGCTCATGGCATTTCGCGGTTTGGACTCGACACAGCAGGAGCCGACAAAACAATCGGTACTATACGCGCATCGGGAGCGTATTTCCAGAAAAACCTCGTCTGCCTGCACAACTCCACAACTCCCCCGCACATATTGATCCCTAGGGGACGGAGGAAAATGGCAGTTGCGGTGAAATAGGGACCGTTGGGGGTGCGGACGATTTCTTGGACCGCGCCTAGGCGTATCCAAGCTTCCTGCGGTACTCCATCGGGCTCAGCCACTCGAGGGACTTCTTGATGCGCCCGTCACGATAGTACACGAGGTAGGCCTCGAGTCTCCCCATGAACTCCTCGGCCGTCACGCCCTCCCAGTCCCTGTAGCGGAAGAACTCGTTCTTGAGGCGCCCGAAGAACCCCTCGCAGGCCGAGTTGTCCGGG